>JAFUEE010000140.1 GCA_017464085.1 Pseudomonadota bacterium | reverse complement strand
TGGCACAAAAGAAAGGGTTTCCCCCACAAACATCCCCCCACAAACATCCCAAACACAATTATGCCCATCAACGACTACTCGCGTATTAAACTGAGCTGGTACCCGATCAAAGCAGAGCTTACCCCACCGATGTACCTTTCCCTTGCGGCCGCACTCGAACGAGACATACAGAACGGCACGCTATGTCCGGGCACAAGGCTTCCCTCCCAAAGAGACCTCGCAGACTACCTAGACATCAATTTTACAACAGTGACACGTGCATATGACTTGTGCCGGGAGAAAAAGCTGATTTATGGCATCACAGGACGCGGCACATTCGTCTCTCCAATCCAAAGTGACAGCACACAGCGCACCGAAGCCTTAGAGCTCGGCGTCGTGCTCGGGTTCCCCTCGCTCATAGAACCCGTCGTCACTGCAGCTCGAGAAATCCTTTCACGCGACTATCTCCGCGAAATGTTCAGCTATACAAACAGAAGCGGCATGGCTCACCACATCGCAGTAGCTGTTCAATGGATGCGCAACTTCGGGGTTCGCGCAGATACTGCACACACTGCTGTCTTTGCCGGCGCGCAGAACGCGATCACTGTCGCTCTGCTCTCTCTTTTCCAGCTGGGCGATGCCATTGCTGTCGACAGATTCACGTATGCAAATATGATCCAGGCCGCACACATGGCTCATCTCAGACTCATCCCCATCGCTGGGGACACCTCAGGCATGTGCCCGGATGCACTTGACCTCGCTTGTCAAAACAGAGCCATCAAAGGCATATTCCTCATGCCAAACTGCGCCAATCCCACTACAATCACGCTTCCCGAAGACCGCCGGGATGCGCTCGCTCAAATATGCCAAAAACATGCGCTCACAATTCTCGAAGACGACGCAAACCTAACCCCAGCTACAGCACACCGCCCCTTCTATGCTCGGCTTCCAGACCAGACGCTCTACATCGCCGCATCTACACGCCATATCGCCCCAGGCCTGCGCGTCACCTTTGCCGCATATCCACCCAAATTTAAAACTCCGCTCACACAAGGACTCTACCACACAAACATCAAAGCAAGCGCACTAGACACTGAAATACTCACGGAACTCATCGTTTCCGGAAACGCCCAAAACCTCCTGCAAACAAAGCGCGAAATGGCAGTCCGAGCAAATGCTCTGTTCGATCAGATTTTTCCAGGACTGCCCGGACCAAATGATGCTTTCTTCCGCTGTCTTCCCCTTGCGCAAACAAACGAAAGCGGCCCGGAACTTGAGCAGCGCATGCTCTCCCACGGACTCAAAGTCTGCCATTCCTACCGATTTGCCACCGAAAAAAAGCCTCAGTCACAATTTCTGCGCGTTTCCCTGGCTTCCAGCAATTCGCTCACGGAACTCGAAACTGCCCTTCAGAAACTCAAACATCAGCTGTCTTCAAACCTCAAATAATCTCTGCATGCTCCACAAGAAGCGCGACCAAATCTACCGTTTCCACATGCTTTCTCCCCATAACGCCGAACTCGCTGGAAATCATCTGCGCACAGAACGGACAGGCAGTCGCAACCTCTGCTTTTCCAAACGAATCAAGTTCCTTTGCACGCATACGCGCAATATCCCTGCCTGTCTCTAAAAAATACTGTCCGCCACCGCCCCCGCAACAATGCGCCTGCGATACATCCTCTGGCACATCCACACCAAGCGCTCGCACAAGCGACACGACCTCACGCGCCCAATAAGACTTCTTGCCCAAACCACACGGCACATGCGCCACATAATGCCCAGAATTAACCGCATCACGCATACGCAACCTTCCTGTACGCCAAAGCTCAGCCATAAACTCTAAAAAATGCATCGCACAAAGCGGCTCCTTTTCCGAGCCATACCGTTCACGCAGCACCTGCGCGCAATGCGGGCATATCGTCAAAATGAGATCATGCGGATGCTTGCCAAACTCAGCCATATTGGCCTTCTTACAAGCATCAAACCCGGCCTCATTCCCCACAGCCTGCAGCACCTCCCCACAACAAATCTCGCGCTCGGATGCACAGACCTCATACCCATTGCGCCTCAAAAACATCACCATATCCTGAAGCGTCCTGCGCGAAGCGCGGTCGTATGCGCCCATACAGCCGGCAAACACAAATATCTTCTGCGTCTGTTTCGGCAGCTGCGCATCCTCAGGCAGCGCATCCGACAGACATGACTGCCAAACATTCCGATCGGCTTTCGCATAGCCCCACGGATTGCCCGCGCGCTCGATATGCCTGAATATTTCATTGAGCTTCTTGGGATGCATCTCTCGATACTGCAACGCGCGCCGCAGCTCGATAATCCTCGGCGTATGCTTGTTCCCCACGGCACATGCGCGTTCGCATGCGCCGCATTGCGTGCAAGCCCAAAGTTCCCGCTCTGCCGTCAGCGGCGCATCTTCCAAAAGCTTCGCGTCCGCGCGCGCACACATCGCCCGAAGTCGAATCTCTGTCGCCATCGGGCCTTCACAGCCCTCAAGTTTTGCCGCCACCATCGGACATGCATCCGTACACCGCTGACACTGCGTGCACGAAAAGCTGTTCAGCAACATCCTAGAGGGCAGCTCGCACACTCGCGATGCCCCAAGTGCCGGCCATTCTTCCTCGGGCAAATCTTTCTCCGCCGCTTCCTCAAGAGATGCCTCAAATGCCGCCATATCCACAGGCTCTGCGCCATCTATCGGATTCCCCGCATCATCATAGACGCGGTGTTCAAAGAACAGATTCGCAAAGGCAAACAAAATATGCAGATGCTTCCCCCTCGGAATCAGCACCAGAAAGACCGACACGCAGACGATATGCAATGCCGCACACAGCATATATAATAGATACGCGCGATGATCGACACCCGGCGCAAACACGACTGTGCCATCCGGCAGCGCATACGAACTCAAATCGCGCGCAAAATAGGCTTCAATTGGCATATAGCGCCCAAACCAGGCCCCTTCCCCACCATTTGAAAGCACCGCAACCATCACGCCCAGATGCGTCAGCATGATCAGCGCAATCAGCCCCAAGATCACCCAGGCTTCCCAGGTCGAGCGCAGCGTGTGCCGACGCACAAGCCTCCGCACGCCAAGTATCACCACAGCCACAAGCGTCATATAGGCAAAATATGTCTGAATCAGGTGCGCAATCCCTGCCGCCTTCAGGCCTACCACATCCCCAATGTCAAACGTCGGCACAACGCTCTGAATCAAAAGCTCTACCGTCGCAAACAGAAACACGATAAATGCATAAACGATGATGACATGCGCATACCCCCACCAACGCTCGCGCACCTTGTGCTGCCCCAGCGCCGCAGCCAGCGTATGCCGAACGCGCAACCACACATGATCCGCCTTCAGCGACGCACGACCGCCTCGTATCGCGCGCACATGAAGCCCGACCTGAACGCAGGACAAAAAAACACAGATACAGAATAAAATGAAAAATACGGTCATTATTCTCCAACGCGACGCCGTTTACACATCATCCCGGCGTTCCAGGCCGTACCATACGCCTGAAACTCATTTGCCTTTTCAAAACCATCTCCTATAAACTGCATCCCTGTGCAGCCCCTTCAGGCACACCGGACACAGACCGGCCGATATCCCGTCCGCTCTTTATTCCAACCGCGCCACTTGTCAAGTTGCAATTCCAAGCGCCTCGCATCTGATTTAAAATGTCAAAAGACTCCGCTTACGACACAAAACTCACAGAAGACCCAAAGAAAAGCATCAAATCCGGCTTCATCTGGCTAGGCATCGCATCCACAATCTCTCAAATCCTCAGCGCCGTCACAATGCTCATCGCCATGATCTTCATGTCCAAAGAAGACATCGGCCTCGCAACACTCGCGCTCTCTTTCGCAGTCATTCTCGAAGCGTTCAACTCCCTGGGCACAAATCAAGCGCTTCTACAGTCCAAAACGCTTACGCCCGAAGAAACTCACAGCGTCTTCTGGTTCGCCTCAGCCTTTGGACTTGCACTCTTCCTGATCGCCATACCGCTCGCTTGGCCAGTCGCATACCTATATAATAATGATGCGCTCATCCCGCTCTTCATCACATCGATGTTCAAACTCCCCCTCGTCTGCCTTGCCGCAGTCCCCTTGCAGCTCATCAACAGACGGCTCGAATACCAAAAAATCAGCGCAATCAATACGCTCACGATGCTCGCATGCTGCATTCTCAAAATCACGCTTGCAATCTGCGGCTTTGGCGCCTGGTCACTCGTCATCGGCGACACCGCTTACGGACTTGGCACGCTCATTGGGGCTTTTCTCTTCGCACATTACCGGCCTGCGCTCCATTTTAAATGGTCTGAATGCTCGCGCTTCATCAAGTTCGGCGTCAAAACATGCCTCAGCAACGCCATCAGCCAGTTCAACAAAAACCTGCATTTCCTCATTGTCGGCAAATTTCTTGGCGAAGGCGTCCTCGGCATCTATAAAATAGCTTACGAACTCGCAATGTCCCCCGCACTCGCGCTTTTCGTCGTCGTCACCAAAAGCTCCTTCCCCGTCTTTTCAAAACTCCAGGACAAACGCGAAGAACTCACAAAACTCTTTCAATGGAATCAAACAAATATCGCCCTGTTTGCTGCCATCGCCGCCGCCGCCATTCTCTTCATCGCTGAAGATATTTTCGGACTTATCCCCAAACCCGAATGGATGCAGGCCAGCACACTCATCCCCTATCTTCTCGCGCTCTCCTTCTTCCGATCCATCATGCTCGCCTATCCTGATCTCCATCGCGCATGCGGACGCCCTGATTTCCCAATCTATACCGAACTCATGGAAACCGTTCTGTTCTCCGTCGTCAGCATAGCCGTGATTCATATTTTCCCATCACATAATATTCAGGCGATGATCTGCGGATGGATCGCCCTGCATATCATCTATTATATCGTGCATTGCAAACTCAGCCAGCACTTTATACAAAATAGCCTCTGGGCAATATTCAAGAGCATGCTTCCCGGTTTCGGTTTCTTCCTCATGGCTTCAGCGTTCTCACTCCCCGCATATTTATTCCGAACCACACTCCCATATACAAACTGGACACACCTTTTTATAGAAATCGCAATCATAGCAATAAGCCTCGCACTCTACGCCAGATTGATACTCAAAGTCTCTATCAAGGATCTGTTTAAGAAAAAAAATCAGCCCAGACCTGCGGCTTGATTTCTTGGAGCAGGGGGACGCCTCCCCCTGCGCGGCTATGTGCTCGCCTGCGGCTGCGCGCATACGCCGCTACCCCCTCTGCACTGACTCAAATCTTGACACATTCAATATATTTTTATAGTATCTCAAAGGCATAATGATATGCCTCTTCCATAAATTGAATTATTAAGGAATTCTCATGTCAGATACAATATCGCGCCGTTCACTGCTCAAGCTCATGGCAACAGGTGCTGCCGCACTCGCCACAGGCTCACTCCTCACTTCATGCAAAAAAAAGTCTGCCGATCCCGTCACGCCTGATACCACACAGGCTGATACCGCAAAACAAGAAGAACTTTCAAACTCAAACGATACACACAAATCAGATTCCCACGCCACATCCCCAAAACGCCTCGTCTTCTTCTTTACAGGCACTGGAAACTGCCTATATGTCGCCAGACAGCTCTCGCAAAATGTCATCAGCATCCCTCAGGCGCTCAAAAAGAATGAACTCGAATATGAAGCTGAAGAAATCGGCATCGTCTATCCCATCTATGGACAAATGATGCCCAATATCGTCCGAAAATTCCTCAAAATTGCAAAGTTAAAATATAAATATCTCTTCGCCATCGGCACTTACGGCAACAATGCAAAACATGCCGTCGAAAAATGCATCGCTTCCGGCAATGATGCCGGTCTCAAGTTTGATTATATCGCCACGCTCCTCATGGTAGATAACTGGCTGCCACGATTCGATATGGCCGAACAAATCAAGCTCGATAAAAATACTGATGAAAATCTCGCAAAAATAAAAGCGGATATCGATCAACAAAAAAAATACATCGAACCGCATGAAGAATCCGCACCCGCACAGCCAGCACCTCAAAATGCTCAAGCTAATCCTACCAAGCCCGTCAGCCCATTCGCTGAAGACGGCATACACGCCAATGCCGAAGACTGGTTCATCATCTCTGATGCATGCATCTCATGCGGCATCTGCGTGCGTATCTGCCCAAAAGCCAACTATTCACTCGATGGCGAAAAAGCATCATGCAAAGGCGAATGCGAACTTTGCCTCGCATGCATACACGCATGCCCGCATAAAGCCATCAGCATCAAATCTGGCGAAGCAAACCCCAATGCGCGATATCGACACCCGAACGTCCCTCTCCGCGACATCATTAACGCAAATACCACGCGCAATTAAATCGCCCCTGTTCCCTCTTGTCACCATTCCCGCGATTGAGTAAATTGCCGCCTCGGGGCTTATCTACCCCCTTATTCTTGTCCCCGAGGTTCCTATGGCAAATCCCAAAGTCGCCCTGTTCAGCACACAGTTCTGCCCCTATTCCCAGACCTTCGTCTGGGACGAAGTCACTTCCCACAAGCGATACGATATAGACATATACACGCTTCACAGGGTCTATGAAGACCGCTTCCCCTATGACCGCGTGTTTACGCTTGACGACAAGCCTGCAGAAAAACTTCTCTGCCAGAGCTTCCTGTACTCCCCAACCCGGGCGCACCAAATTCAAAATGGCAATTACGACCTGCTCGCTGGCCATTTCGGCCCCGGAAGCCTTTACGCGCTCCCTTATGCCGAGCGCTTCCATCTCCCTGTCATCGCGACTTTTCACGGATTTGATGTCCCGCTCCTCTGGAATTTCAGAAAATATCACCCGAGCTACTGGCGGTACGCCCTGCTCTCCAAATGGATGCTCCGCAGAGTCGACCGCTTCCTCGCCGCAAGCGACGAACTTCACCACATGCTCATCGATATCGGCGCGCCTGAAGAAAAAGTCTTCACCTGGCGGCTCGGCATACGCATACCGGAACTCGACACAATCCCAAAACCGCAATTGGAACACCCACAGACCAGAAAACTCATTCAGGTCGGGCGCTTCGTGGAAAAAAAAGGATATATCTATACACTCCGCGCGCTCAATATCCTCAAAAATAAATCTCTTTCCCAGAACAAAGAATTCAACGTTCAGCTCACTTGCATCGGCGATGGCGAATGCAAAGACGAATGCGTCAAATTTGTAAAAGATCATAAACTTCAAAAATATGTGCGCTTCCTCTCTAATCTCCCACAGACAGAAGTCTTTAAAGAAATGGAAGCTTCAGAAATCCTGCTCTGCCCGAGCATCGTCGCAAAAAATGGCGACCGCGAATCTGGCATCCTCGTCGCAAAAGAGGCCGCTGCACGATACAAACCCGTCATTGGCACATATCACGGCGGAATTCCCGAAATCATTGACGACGGCAAAACTGGCTTCATCGTCCAGGAACGCGACTCGGACGCCATGGCACAAAAACTCGATCTCCTGCTCTCAAACGATCAGCTCAGATGCGACATGGGCATGGCTGCGCGCAAAAAAATGGAAAACGAGTACAGATACGAAGACCGTATCGATGCCCTCGAAAAACACTACGACGAAGTCATTGCCCAGTTCAAACACGCTTAAACAATGCCCACTGCAAAACATAAATAGCTCATACAGGTGAGCACCACACACCACCCTCTCCCAAAAAGAGGGTGCACAATTCAGCGAGTAAATCAAAGAATAATAGTATTCACAGCCATTGACTATATCCCCCATAGGTGAAAAAAAATGCCCGCTTATCCCAAAATCACCGTGATTTGCAGCATCTATAATGTTGCAGAGTATTTGGACAAATTTATCTCGACCATGAAAGCGCAAACATTTCAAGATTTCGTGGTTCTATTCATCAATGATGGCACACAAGATAATTCTATTGATATAATCAAAAAATACTCAGATCAGGATGAACACTTCCAATATGTCCACGTCGATATAAACCATCATATCTATCAAGGCAACGTCCCAGATGACTATAAAAATGCCGTCAACTACGGCATCTATGCCACTCGAAATACGGCCCTTCAACTCGTACAAAGCGAGTATTTGACATTCATCGACCCAGATGACTGGGTCGAGAATAATTATCTGGCCACGCTGTTCTATGCGGCTGAGGAACGTCATGCTGACATTGCCAAAGCAGAACTCTGCAAGAATTATGAGAATGGACGTGTTCAAATTCCCACTTCAAATATTGAGATCTTGCGAGAAAAACACCAGGGAATTCCCATCGCGAGACTCTTTTGCGGCAGTCAGGCCATCACATGCCTTTGGCGCACAAGCTTTATAAAGAAATATAATCTCAGATATAAAGACAGAACCGATGGCTTTGATTACGATTCTGACGATATCTTTCTACTCGAAGCCCTGTTGCATCACCCATCAATAGATTACTGCTTTACGCGATATCACTATGTTCAACGAAACAGCAGCGCAGTGCACACCATCAATTACAAGCGATTTACCTCAACCCCAAAAAGCCGTGAAATCGAAATACAGCTTCTAAATCGTGCACTAAATTCCGAATTTGATTACCCTCTCTCCAAATTGCACTACGCAATCATCGCTCGACGCATCGTCTGGGAACTCGCAAAGCATTACCGCATCTACCTTAAAGCAAAAGACTTCAATACAAAAGAATACCTCGAATGCTGTGCAGAGGTTTTATCACAAATCAAATGGAACTCATCTTTCGACAAAAAAGCCTTCGGGTTCATCGAACCGCTTCTAAACAATGATTTCACAAAGGCGCACACTCGTTTGTCAAATCCGTTCTATGTACTTCTAGATAAAATCCGTCCTCGTCCTTATGGAGTGCCATAAAAATCCGTCGCCGCGTATTGGCAACGCCAATAGCGGCGACAAAAAAGCCGACGTATTGGCAACGCCAATAGCCGGCTCCACCAAAAAGCTTCACTATACCGTCCATCTGCGATGGTACGTCAGCCACTCCGCAGCCAGGATAAACATTGCAAGCAAGAGCGCAAGCACCCAGATATATTGTGATGACGCCGGCAGATGCGACAATATGCGCAAAATAAGCGACGAATCTTCCTCACTCAGGTCAGGCTCATCCCCAAGCGTCGTCTTCAGATGAATGCGACCCTTCAGCTCTGCGGCTTCGCGCGAAAGATCTGACTCTATCGCATTCGAAAAATTCGCAGCATATTCAAACGTCCGACTCTTACTCAATATCTCTTTGGGCTCGATTCTATAAAATCCAGAATACTCCCCATATATCGTCACCGCATTGTCATAGACTGGCATGTTTTCAAGCCGGGTTCCATCAGGTCTCGTGACATCCACTCGGGAAATGCCATCCGGAAGTGATACATGCCATGCAGTCCCAGTCTCAAAGCCGCGCAGCGGATCCGAGTTCTCATCCATCAGCCAGTCAATGCCATTGATAAAGAATACGGGCAATCCAACACGGAAAATCAGGTCGCTCTCTACAAGGCTGAACCCAACTGCAATCATCCTGCGATTGTCTGTTTTGCGCGCAACCATCAGCGGGCCTTCGATCGCTCGCATGATCAGCTCGTCATTCTTTATGCCCGAAAATACATTCGCGCGCGCAATATTCAAATTCTTCAAACTCAGCCAGCGTGCAACCGCATGCTTCGTATTCACGCGCTCAATCATCGGATTTTCCACAAGCTTCGCAGAAAACGGTGAATCCTCAACATCTGGATTGATAAATATCACGCGCCCCTGCCAATCCGATTTGGAAAGATGCGGCAAATTCCGATAGGAATTATCAAGAATGACAATATCATGCGACGCGCTCAGATTCTCAAGATCAATTTGCCCATCAGCATTCAAAACTGAGGAATCTGTCGGTTTCATAAATGAAACACGATAATTCTCATTTAACAAAAGCGCAGCTTCTAAATACAGATTGCCCGGCGTGATACACGCAATATCCGGTTTGGAATAATCAGGAATGCGTGCATACGCGATATTATCAAGCATCATCGGATCCACAAGATCGGATGGATCCACAATCTCAAGCGTTGCCGCCATCCTCCCAGATGTCAGCGTCAGATTATCATATAATCTGAGCTCGGAATCCCCCGATGCAAGCGTCAGCGTTTTTTCGACTGCGACATGATGCTCCCTGGATTCATCTAAAAGCATCTCATCATCTGCGAGATCCAATATCTTCAGACGCGCTGTGACAGGCTTTTCAAAACCGTTGTGCGCCTTAAAAAATACTTCAAATCCCAACCGATTGGCAATATATCGGCGCGCATTAAACGCCTCAATAGAAAGATTCCCGACAGGCTCCCCATACGTCCGCTGCTCAAATGCCGCTGTCGCCGGAATCAATTTCGACAATGCTTCACCACTCTCGAACTGACCATCCGTCAATAAATAAATCTCTGGATTAGCTCGATCTTTTGCGAGATTGCCTGCAAGTTCAAGTGCCTTCGCAATATCGAGTGATGTCGAATGCACCTGCATCCCAGAAAGCGTTTTGGAAAGCGCCGATTTGTCCGACTGAAACGGGCCGGACACCGCACTGACAATGCCCGCAGCTTCGATAATCACCGCGCGATCATTCACGGTCATGTGGCTCACGAGTTCCTGCGCATCCTTGATCGCACAGGAAAAACGCGTCTCACATCCCTCTCGACCGCTCGATGCCGCCATCGATGCACTGGCATCCACCACGATCACCGCATGACGACGCGCCGTATCATCCGCCTCCTGGCGAGGATCCATCAGCGCAAGCGCGATCAGGCCTACCACGACCATGATCAGCAAAAAACTGAGCAGACGACGAACCCAGTCATGCCAACGGCGCGCCGATCGCTTCTCCATCACCTCACGCCAAAGCCCAACATAAGGCACCGACACCACTCGACGACGAACTCTCAGCAAATATAATATCGCGATGATGACCGCTGCCGCGATCAAAAATGGCAATAATGTCTGCGGCGTATATCCGTTAAATATCATTTCAGGAACCCACCAGCTCTAAAGACTTTAAGCACAATCTCATCAAATGGCGTCGATACTGGCGTGCGGAAATATAACATCCTACGAGCCACGCAATACGCTTCCATCTTCAGACAAAGCTCTTCAAATGCCTTGCGATAACGGCTCATCAATCCGGGCGTCATCGTCACATCCACCTGCTCCCCTGTCTCCTCGTCCACAAGCGATACATCGCCATGAACGCTGATATCAAATTCTCGTTCATCCATGACATGAATGACATACGTCTCAAACTGCTGATAATGGAGAAAATTCAGCGCCTTCTCATATCCAGATGGATTGTAAAAATCACTGATCACAACTGCGACACCACGGCGGCGGTTCTCTCCTGCAAAGGTCTTGAACGCATCTTCAAATGATGTTCCGCCATCGCTTTTCAGCTTCTCAAGAAAATTAAATACTTTAAATATCTGCCCGCGACCGCTCGTCGGCGGAAGACGGTCAATCACTTTGTCATTAAATGCTATAAAACTCACATGATCCTGGTTGCAAAGCCCTATATAACCGAGTGCTGCCGCCATCTGCTTCGCATAATTCAGTTTCACCTCTTCGGAAAACTGCATCGAACGTGAACAGTCGATCAAAAAATAAATCATCAGATCTTCTTTTTCTTCAAACAGACGCACCAGCAGCTTTTCTGTTCGGCCATACACACGCCAGTCGAGCGCGCGGAAATCATCTCCAGGCGCATAGTTGCGATAATCCGCATACTCGATACCCGAAGCGACTTTCCGCGTCTTCCGCTCCGCACGAAGACGCCCGGTAAATACCTTCTTCGACATCACATAAAGGTATTCAATCTTCTTTAAAAATGCTTCGTCAAACAAGGACATACACGATCTCCATCACACGATATGCACTGGCCACTTCACTTTCCTGCAGTTTCCTTCGTGTTCTTGATCAGATCCTTCAATATATCATCCGTCGATATATTCTCCGCTTCCCCTTCAAAATTCAATATCGTCCGATGGCGAAGCGCCGGAATCGCTGCAAAGCGGATATCATCATTCGATACATTGAAACGACCGTCAAAAATCGCATGGATTTTCGCTGCCTTGATCACTGCCTGCGCGCCACGCGGACTTGAACCGAAACGCACATACTGCTTGACCATCTTTGTCGCGCCATCAATCTCCGGATGCGTGCCCAGAACAAGCTTGAGCGCATAATCCTGCACGTGATCCGCAATCGGCACCTCAGCAGCCAGCGCACGAAGCGAAAGAATCTCATCCTTCGACATCACGGCTGATACCTTCGGCGAATTCCCCGCCGTCGTGCGCTTCAATATCTCATGAAGCTCATCCTTGTTCGGGAACGGCACGTTGATCTTGAACAAAAATCGGTCGAGCTGTGCCTCGGGAAGCGGATACGTACCCTCCATCTCAAGCGGATTCTGTGTCGCCATGACAAAAAACGGCGCTTCAAGCTTGTATGTCGTGTTCCCCACGGTCACGCTCTTTTCCTGCATCGCCTCCAGAAGCGCTGCCTGCGTCTTCGGCGTCGCTCGGTTGATCTCATCGGCCAGAAGGATATTCGTGAACACCGGCCCTTTCTGAAACTCAAAGCTCTTGTTCCCGCGCTCATCCTCCACGATCATGTTCGTGCCCAGAATATCACTCGGCATCATGTCAGGAGTAAACTGCACACGGCTGAACTTGCAGGCAATCGCCTCCGAAAGCGTGCGCACCAGCATCGTCTTTCCCAGCCCCGGCACGCCTTCAAGCAACACCTGACCATCCGCCAAAAGACAAAGTATCACGCCGTCTATGACCTCGCGCTGCCCCACAATCATGCGACCGATTTCATCACGAAGCTTCGCGATCTTTGCCTGAAACTGTTCAACCTCTGCTGCTATCTCTCGTGCCATCTTCCTTCTTCCTTACCAAATCAGGCCATCAGCCTGCACATACCAAACTTACTGCGGCCGTATCATGTCAAAATACTTTTCGACATAATTGCGATATCCCTGCGGCACTTCTTCCGATTCAAGAACCTCTTCCGCCGCCTTCTCATACGTCTGATACACCTCCCGATAGGGCTCGCTGGCAAACCCCTGCTGCCCCGCAGATTCAATGATTTCACTCGTTGTCTGCGATCCCGAGTCCATACCCGTCAGCTTCTCGTCTTTCAGATTGACTTTCATCGACGTCGCCTCCCCCAAGGTCGTGTCATGGCCGCCGTCCTGCACCCCCTCTGGCAACAGTTCCCCTTCATTCACGCCATTCTGCGCGCCAAGTTCCTTGCCGAGCTGCGCTTGCCCCGACTCCTGCTGCCCGCTTGACGCTTGCTGGCTCTGGCCCTGCGCCGTTTCCTGCTGGCCGTCTCCGCCCTGCTGGCCCTGCTGCGCCTGCTGCTGCCCATCTGCCCCCTGCTGCCCCTGCTGGTCAGTCTGCCCCTCATTGCCCTGCTGCTGGCCGCTTTGCTGCGCATCCTGCTGCTTTTCCTGCCCCTTCGCGCGTTCCATAAAATCCTGCATATTCTTTTGACGCGCATCGTCTTTTTTGTCGCCCTTTTCTGAAGACTTGGCATCTTTGCGCATCTTGTCCGCAAGGTCTTTCAGCGCATCGCGGTTCTCCTGCGCCTTCTTCTGCGCCGCCGCATCCCTCAGCGCCTCTTCGGCCGTTTCAGAACTGTTATCCGCACCTTCTTGCGCCCCATTGTCGTCACGCTTCTGGGCATGTTCCTGGCCATCCGCGCTTTCCTGCTGGCCGGCCTGCTTCTGCGCGCCGTCCTGACCTGCCTGCTGCTGACCATCTTGCGACTGGCCGGCCTGCTTCTGTGCCCCCTGCTGGCCTTCCTGCTTCTGCCCCTCTTTCTGTGCGCCGTCCTGGCCTTCTTTAGGCGCGCCCTCTTTATTCTCCCCGGCCTGCGCATCCCTCTGCGCGTCCTCATTGGCCTCCTGCGCCTTCTGGTCGAGCGATTTCGACGTGTTATCCATCGCCTTGCTCAGCTTGTTCAGCGCTTTCGATGCCTTATCACTCGCCTCTTGCTGGCGCTTCTGCGCCTTCTCGGCTTCCTCAAGCTTCTTCGCCGCATCGCTGAACGCCTTTTTATCCTCCGCAGACAGCTTGTCGTTGTCAAACTCCTTCTTGAGTTTGTCGACCAGATCCTTGTTCTTCTTGAGCGCCTCCTTGAGCTCCGGATCCGTCGGATCGATATTCTTCGCAAGATCGCCAAACATCTTCGCAAGTTTCTCGAGCTTCTTCTTGTCTTTCGGATCCGTGCTGTTCAAAAGATCGTTTAAAATATCAGCCGCCTTGTCATAATTATTCTGTTCAAGCGCATCCGCAAGTTCCTTTGTCTCCGGATCTTCCTTCATCTGGGTCATGCTTTCGACCGCTTCACGGATCGCCTGATCAAACGCTTTCTGCTCTTTTGCACCCAGCATTCCCGGGGCCGCTTCCGATTGCTGCGCCATATCGCTGATCTTCTTTTCGAGCGCCGCAAGCCTGCGTTCAAACTCCGCCGCCGACAGCTTGCCCTCGCGGTCTGCTTTCAATATCTCCGCGAGTTCCTCCGCTGCTTCCTTCAGCTCCGGATCATCGACCTCTTTCGCCGCATCCAAAAGCGCCTCCGCCTGATGCTGCCTCAGTTCCTGCGAAACTTCATCCAGGTTTGGCGCATACACCTCCGCCACTTCTGTGCCTGCCCCCCCCTCCGTCTGCTCACCGTCTGCCGAAATCAGCGACACCAATGACGGCACAAACATCAAAATAACCGCGCAAATCGCCAAAATCGCAGCTTCTCGCACGCGCGCAGGCTTCTCCACCGCAAACGCGCGCTTCACAAACGCATCAGCCGTCCCGGGCGCATCCAGGCGCTTCATCGTGTCCGCGATCTGCACCTTCATCCATTCGCTCTGCGCCCCCTCACGCATGAACGACATCGATGATGACAGGCGCTCCCCAAAATCATTCGCCTTGTCAATCTGACGCGCGATCTCGATATCCGCCACGCCCCACGGCCACGCCCAGATCAATAGCCCCGCCCACGGCACCGCGCACAAAAGCCATACCCAACCCGGCACATCCGCGCCAAAACGCATGCACGCCACCAACACACCGCAAACGAACAGCGAAACAGCACTCGTCAGAGCAATCCCCCTCACGATCCGGCGCACATAATATCGCCGCCGTCCCTGTTTTATCATCGAATTGAGTTCCATCATCCCGCAGCCCTTACTCTCCATACTCATGCCGGCCAAATCCGCACTTTTACCCCATCTCAGCACTTTGTGAAACTGATTTCTAATTTCACACTGCAAGACGCCCCCTGCTACCTCATACACGCCCTCCCATCCCCCCAGGACATACGCAAAGTCTGTACATACGGAAGATAACAACAGCTTTGACAAGGGTGGCTTGCCCCCCTTGACAGTCACATTCAGGCGCTTGCGATGGACTCTGCGTACACCGAGACCTTGCCCACACACACAACACACCTCGCCCCCCTGAAAGGGATGCCATCGATTTGCCATATCCACAGTCGTTGAACAGAGCCTATGTTTTAGGCGGTTCAGGCGCGGCGTATCGGCAAAGCCGATAGCCGCGCCAGCGAGCCGTATGCGCCAAAGGCGCATAGGGGAGCGACAAAAACTGCCAGCCTTCCATCAATCGCGCTGAAATTCTCAAACGCACGGTTCATTTGCAGGTCATATTCAGCCCAAGATCAGTTTTATTCTGCCACGTGGACGATTTCTGAATCTTGCAATAATTGACTTCAGAAATGTTTGAGCCGCGGAATATGTCGGAAACACTCGTCTCTCTCTGAACAACCCATGCACTCAAATCCTGATCAAATGCTTTCGTATTCACAAACATACTATTCATATTTTTGACTTTTGATGTATTCCAATTGCCGATATTGGCATCAAACGAATGAGCGACTTCAAACATATTATTCATAGCTTCAACATTCTGTGTATCCCATTGCCCGATTTCTCCATTAAATTTTGCTGCCCCCTGGAACATAAAAGCCATATTTTTAACTTTATGCGTATCCCATTGATCGATGGCACCATTAAACTGCACAGCCGCCTGGAACATGCCGGCCATATTCTCCACATTTGATGTATCCCAACCATTGAGCGAATCAGGCCTGAACCGCGACGAGACATTCGGATCAGCCGGATCAATCGTTATAGTTGCAGTACCATTTTTATCAGAACGCATCTCCCCTTTGAACATATAGGCCATATTTCTAACTTTGGATGTATTCCAACTGTTCAAAGGCTGATTAAACTTTGAAGCCTCAGAAAACATATAAGCCATATTCTGCACATTCGAAGTATCCCAATGTTCAAGCGGCTGATTGAAACTCACCGCGGCCTGGAACATCCCAGCCATATTGATGACTTTTGACGTATCCCATGAATCGAGCGGCTGATCAAAACTGAGCGCGCTCAAGAACATCGAATTCATATTGATCACGCTCGAGGTATCCCAAGCGCCAATCGGGTGATTGAATTTGACAGCATACATGAATGCTGCCTCCATCGATGTCACACCAGAAACATCCCAGTTGCCGATCGGACTGTCGAAATTCAAATCCGCCAGGAATACGCGCTTCAACCGTGTCATCATCGCACTGTTCGGAATATCGATGACTGAAACTTTCTTGAGATTCACGCATGCTGCAAAAGCAGCCTCATCCAGAACGACCGGCCCGAACGCCTTGACTTCGATAAGCTTGTCGCGATCATCCTCAATCATGGTATTGTTCAAATCTTCCGGAAGCGGCAACGACAGATATTCATAACTGCCTTTAATGCGGACTTCATAAATGCCGCTCTTTTCATACTCGTGACTCATATTGCTGCAGTCGCTGTATGTATTTTCATTGCCATCCCCCCATTCGACTGTGACAATTCCACACATGCCGGGCGTAAATGGAATCTTCAATCCCTTTGAATCGTCAGGAATCTGCCATACTGTCACGAAGCTGTCCGGCGCGCAGCGCCCATCCGCCCTGCATATATAATGATACACCCCATCCTGAACACACTGTGCATCGCTCGTGCATTTCGTCGAACACTTATAGCCGACAAAACTGTCACAGAAACCATCGCCATTTCCTGCCTCAAGATCGCAATCCGCATGCTTCCGGCAGCTCTCCCCCTGCCTGGGCGCTGTTTCATACATATCATGCATGTGATTGAGGTTGACATCCTCAGGCACGCACCTGCCCATCTTGCAGTACTGGCCAGAATTGCATGCCACCGTCTTGCAGAGATCAACGCACTCCCCCTTCCGGCATTTCTCATTTTCTCCGATGCATTCGATATTTTCACAGGCTTCATCGCATGTGCCGGTCTCGTCACAACCAAATTTGCACTTATCAATACAAGTGCACATGCCCGTCGCAGAATCGCATGATGATCCATCCACGCATTCCGACTCACAGGTACACGAAGCCCCCGTCCTGTCGCATCCGCCTGCACAGCTGAGCGGACAAGCGCAAGCTGCCCCTGTCCGGTCACAGCCATTCCGGCATTCCTCAGGACATTTACATCTCCCGTTCTCCGCAACGCCGATCACACATCCCTCATCCGGGATACAGGTGCCATCCGCATGGCAGCCGTTCACGCATCTGCTCGGACACGTACATTGCCCATCGAGATCGCATCCATGCTTGCACGACGCATCACAGCATCGACTGCCGCTCACATCACAACCGTTTATGCATCCCTCCGGGCACAGGCAGCTGCCGTTCGAATTGCATCCGTTCTGGCAGCTGTCCATACAGCAGGTCTCGCCAGTCGCATCACAGCTTCGGCAGGAAATATCGCACTTGCACGCCCCTTTATCCGTGCATCCATTCACACACCCCACTGGACATAGACACATTCCCGTGCGATGATCGCAGCCATTCAGACAATCTGTCGGACAAATGCATGCCCCATTATCATCACAGCCATTAAGGCACACATCGGGACATTCAATATTATTTATAATGACATCCGGCGGGCATTCGTGCGTTTCCGGATGACACGTCTCCGGGCATTCACTCGGACAGGGATCGCAATAACTCATTCCGTCAATCAATTCAATTTTTGCAAGGCTATATGCCTTTTCACCGATACATTTATCATTGCAAAGTCTCTGACCGTCCGGGCAAGCGCCCACACATATCCGCTCGCGCGCGTTATTATATGTGCACATCTCGGCAACCCCAGGACACCTGCCTATATTTCTAGCCGCCTGGATGTCTTCGTCACAATAAGCAATCTCCCCCGCCCCGCACGCCCTGGCATTATCCCGATGAATATACGCCCAGTCTGGACACTTTTCCCCATCATTGCGCAAATTGTCCAGATTGCATCCCGCCATGAAACCAATCAACCCAGTAACAACAAAAAATATCCTTTTCATATTCAATCTCCCCAAAACACAAACTCCGCATAATCGTTATACGCTCAGGCATACTATTGTTCAAGATGCTTTTTTTTACTCATTAAAAATACCACAAATCGTTGAAATCATTGCATTATTTTATCACCAACTCTATCTTTCCAGACATGCGCAGACATAAATACCATTTACACATACATATATAAGTTTTAAGACATTCATAACAAGTGTAAGCAACATGCGCACATGCAAACAACATAAACACACAGTTTTCCACGATTTACGAATTTCACACAAATATACCACACTATCCTTCATATAATCCCTTACCGCACCGGCAACCACCCCACTCCACCTGACGCCCTTCCCCAACGATTGCATTCCTCATCATGCAGTCGCCAAGAAACTCCATATATATTAAAAATTTATATAGGGAAATTAATAACTATTTATAAATCTATTTTGTAACCGGTCCGTTTGCGCATGTCTGCGCATGCCGTCCCGGCGCGGCTCTATCCCTGTCGGGATACGAGCCGCACACGATCCTATTGCTTCGCAATACGGCTCGTGAACGATATGACTAAATAAAAACTTCAAAATGGAATATGATATATCTCAGCCAGCTCTTCCCAAATATGATTTGAGCTGGGCTGTCAATTTGTGCGCATCCTCCAGGCCCATTTCGTAAAGCGCTCCGAGCTTTTCCATATCTGTCTCGAGACGGCCCACGGTTACAGGTTCAGAAGGCGCGATGACAAAGATACGACCTTCTTTTTCGAGGCGATCCATTGCCTCACAATCCGCATTGTAATGTTCATTCGTCCTGGCAAGCCTTGCAGCAAATTCCGGGTAATTTTTATAAAAAAGCTTGGGCACATGCGTCCCCATAAAACTATTCTTTTTCCTGTACTCGCGCGGCCTCGTCCTGACAACGACAATCTTTTCAAACTCATTGTCCAATGCCCACTGAAAAGGCACTTTTGTATGACATCCACCATCTAAATAATGCTGCCCATCGATCTCCACCATCTTAGAAACGAACGGCATAGATGCAGACGCACTGATGGCACGGTAAATATATCGTATGTCTGTTCCCTTTTCATTCTTTTCAAAAATGGCCAGCTCCCCTGTCTCACAGCACGTCGTGACAACATAAAACTTTCGCCTGGGATAGAAAAAACACTTTTCATCCAAAGGCTCTGCCGCGCTCAGCGTGCCGAACAGATAATCAACCCCGATCACACTCCTGGATGTAAGCCACGGCTTGAAGCCGACATAATTCTTATCCAGACGCGATCCGAGATTGATTCGCCCCGTGCGCCCGATCTGCCCAGAAAGATACGAAATGCCGTTCAATGCGCCGGCTGACACGCCGATTGTCGTCTCAAAATTCAGATCCGCCTGCATGAGCCCGTCACACACGCCTTCCCCATACACGCCTCGGAACGCGCCGCCTTCAAGCACCAGACACCCCGGAACAATCACCTCAGACGCATGCTCCTTGGGCAGCTGATCCACTTTAGAATATCGCTTCATTATTTATTCCTAAATACAAATCTTCGAACACAATACTATGAAGCCGTCTGCTGACTTCATGTCAGCCACACACATAAATCATTTTGGCTGCAAAAGGTAGCCTCCCGGTTGAAACAGAATTGTTCTCTTCTCGCAAGCCTGCAAACTGGCCACATGCCCTCCCCCATCCGCATGCCTCAGATATCTGCTCCCCCTTCAAAAATGCCCTTGAAATCCCGGGGAAACATCCATCCAGAAAACTTGATAATATTATCTCGCGCTGCTATAATTTTAGTTTGGGGATTTGTTCGATATTAATTTAATAGACCGATTTTAATTTTGGAGTAAACATGAAACATAAATTTATATTCAGTACTTCACTAATACTTGCCAGCCTTACAGCCTGCACTCTGGACCCCATCAACAACTATGGCAATGACTGCACCAACTGGGCATACATACGCAATGGAAGCAGCATATCGTGCGACAGCAAAACCCTTGAGGATTGCAACGAAGCTTTTCAAGCAGCATACAAAGCTGGCAAATGCCCAGAACACTATGGTATGTGCACATTTGACAATGACGGTAATAAATTCTGCATGGCGAGTTGTTCCAGCGCATCCGCACCCAACCTGTGCAATGGCGAATGCCTCACGGATGCAGAATACGCACTCGCTCGCAAGGAGAAAAAAAGAGAAGCTGCGTTCTGCACACCTTGCCCCATAGATTGCAAAGACAGCTGTAATCCAAAGACGCTGAAATGCCCCCAAATAGACTGTCTCGAAGATTGTGCCGACGGATGCGATGACGACGGTTTCTGCAAATGCTCTATCAAATGTACCAATGGCTGCGACGCGACAGGCACCACATGCTGCATGGACACCTGCCAAAATGGATGCAATGAAAACGGCATGTGCTTATGCCCAAAGGATGATAATGGCAAATCCTGCGCAAGCGGCTGCGATGTATCGGGACGTGCCTGCTGCGATCTCAAATGCAAAAACGGCTGCAACATCGATGGAACATGCTTATGCCCGCTCAGCTGCAAACATGGATGCAATGATAACGGCGAATGCCAACCCAATCCAATCGGTTGCACGCATGGCTTCAATCAAAATAACGGCGATTGTCTGTGCGCTGACACCTGCACAAATGGCTGTGATGAAAAAGGTGAAACGTGCAATTGCCCAAATGCATGTCCAAAAAGCTGCGACCCAACCGGCACAGAATGTCTCTGTCAACCAAGTTGTGCCGATGGCTCTTCATGCGACTCCAAAACAGGACGATGCACATGCATCCCCACATGTTCCAATGGATGCAAAGATGATGGCACGTGCGACGAAGCATGCAAAACAATACAGTGCCAGGGCGAAAATGAACAATGTCAGAACGGTGCCTGCGTAGATTTGTGCAAATCAACCATTTGGATAACGTCCACATGAGTTCGCAAAATCGATAAAGCTAAAAATGCCATTGGATATCCAGTATGTTGAACTTGCCTTCAACTCTCATCTTACAGGAGGAACCAATGGCGAGAGGTATTGATAGAACAGAATTGCTTGAATTGCTAGCAGAAACGGTCAACAACGAAAATCCCCTGCTTCATCTGATGGAATTTTTGCTTGGGCAT
>JAFUEE010000139.1 GCA_017464085.1 Pseudomonadota bacterium | reverse complement strand
GCCGGTGGATTTGAGGGCGCCTGCGCGATTGGTGACGATGCCCGGTTCGGCACCGTCGGCGACTACTGTCGTGCTGTTTTTCGTGAACGAGCCCGGGAGGACATAGAAGCCGAAAGGATTGGCTTCTTTGGCAGTCGCTTCTGGCATGGCCGCGAGCATTTCGTTGATGGCGCGGACGGAGTCATAACCGTTGCCATCTCGGTCGGCGCCTTCGTGGTCTGCGACGAGCAGCAGGCCGCCGCCATTCTTGACGAATTCGTAGACTGCTTTGGCCTCCGCCGGGGAAATGACCGAACTCGGTTCGGGCACGACGAGGATGCTGTAATTGGCAAGATCCTGAGGATTCTGGCTGTCATTATAGGTGAATGCGCGGTCTTCCGGAAGCGTCTCGACGATATAGTCGCCGGTCATGAGCAGATCGCGTCCGAATGAGGACAGAGAGCCGTGCCAGTCGTTCTCTTTTTGCGGCATGCTCGGATAGGGATGGCGGCCGGTGATGTCGAGGATCCAGTCCACGGCGCCGGCGATTTCGTGATGCGCGTTGTCGAACAGGATGCGCTTCATTGCTGCAGGAAAGACGCATTGCGATGCGCCGGCGTGCAGGCAGTCGGGATCTTCGCAGTCCGCGAGGCCGTCGCCGTCGTTGTCCTGGCCGTCGGTGCAGTCCGCGCCGAGCTCCCATCGCGGCGCCTGTGCGGCGCACACCGTGACTCTCCAATTTTTGAAGCATGACGGATCGGCGCAGTCTGTCAGCCCGTTCGTCTTGTTCCTGAAATTCTTGTGGAGCGCGCTGCCGTTCTGATTGTCGATGTTGTCAGAGCATGTTCTGTCGCTGTTTTCTGTGCCGTGGCAGTACTGGACGAGCGGGGAGTGGTTGCACTGGTTGTTGTCGCAGTCGAACCATGTCGATTCTGTGCCGTCTTTGTTCTGCGTATGGAAATCGTTGATCCCGTTCGAGCACTGCGCGTCAGTGCTTTCTGCGTCGGGCATCGGGGCCTGTAGGCCGAGATCGGCTTTGCCGCAGAAGATCGCGGAAATTTTGCAGTCATCGGTGCATCCGAGCCTTCCGTATGGTTTTGCCGGATCGATGGAGGCGCAGGTCGCGTCGCCAAAATCTTCGCCGTCACACTGTTCGGAGCCGTTCTTGACCTTGTCGCCGCAGCTGCCGGCAGACGTGCCGCATGTGGCTGTGTTGAACTTGCAGTCTGCAGAGCAGGAGAGCGCGCCGCCAGGAATGCCCAGTGTTTCGCAGGTGATGCCTGCGAGATCGGCCTTGTCGCACTGTTCAGTGCCGTTTCGAATGCCGTCGCCGCAGTTGCCGGTGCCTGTGGCTGAACACGAGGAGAGGTCGAATGTGCAGTCGGCCTTGCACGCCAGAGCGCCGCTCATGCCCATGGTTTCGCAGGTGATGCCGCCGAGATCGGCTTTGTCGCACTGTTCAGTGCCGTTTCGGATGCCGTCGCCGCAGGACGGCGCGCTGCCGCATCCTGAATAGATAATCTTGCAGTCTGGCGTGCAAAACAGCGCGCCGCCAGGCGTGCCGAATGTCGCGCAGGTCGTCGTTCCAAAATCAAGCCCGTCGCATTGCTCTCCGCTTTCAAGGATGCCGTTGCCGCAATCAGGGGCTTTTTCGTCGCACCCGAATTGGCACAAGAGGATGCATGCGGCCAACGCTGCACAAAGCTGTGTTTTTTTCATATTCTCTCCCAGAAAAATGCCGAATCCATCAATAAAACCATTCCAGCCCTTTGGCTATGTCGTTTCTGCAAACGAGGTAACTTCGGCGGTTCCCTCCGGGGTCTCGAAATATATCAGAAACAGATTTCTTCTGCAACTGATTTGGTCCGTCCGTCTGGGTAACGGCTTTTGTGGGCTCCGGCTATTTCGCTTTGCGAAATACGCCTTTCGTTTGCGGCTATGCGCTTTGCGCATACGCCGATCTGGCGCGGGCTATCTCGCTTGCGCGCGATACGCCCGCGCCCCGTTTTATGTGCCTCAGAGCTGTGTTTTGCAGTGTGCTTCATGAAAACCTCTGAGATTTTCAAAAAAAGTTAAAAAAACGACATCTCATGTGTCACAAATTTTTTTGACGGCATCATTATGCACGAAAGCACGGAGCTTTCCTCTTGCAAAGGAGCCGTATGACAAAGCGAACACAAAGAAAATGTCAGACATTGGATAAGGACAACGCCCTGAACACGTTCTTGGCTATGCCAGAAATCTTTGCTGATCTCTTTAATGCCGTCGTATTCGAAGGCAAGCAGGTCATCTTGCCGGAAAACTTGGAGCCGGCAGACAGGCTGCTCAGCGAAGTTGTCGGAAAAGGCAGAAATCAGGCAAAAATCACGAGATATCGGGATGTCTTCAAGGCATATCGGGATGAAAATGCCGCCTATATCTTGCTGGGCATCGAAAGCCAGACGGCTATTCATTATGCGATGCCGCTGCGGAATATGATTTATGATGCGTTATCCATGCTTGCAAGGCTGCGTTAGAAAAGCGCGAAACATCTCGCGCTTAAAGACCTCAAGCGCCCGGATGAGTTTTTGTCCAGGTTTTCCAAGACCGACCGCATTGATCCGGTTATCTCGCTCGTTGTCTACACGGGAACCGCAACTTGGGATGGACCACGATCATTACATGATATGATCAGCTTTCCCAATGAGGCATACAAGCGTTTTACCCCCAACTACTTCATAAATTTTGTGTTTCCTGCTAAAATGGACGAAGCGATGTTCGTGAGGTTCAGTACTGAACTGCACGATGTCTTTAAATGTATACGGTTTTCTGATAGCAAAGAAGCGTTCAATGCATTCATCATGAATGATCTTCGATGCCAGGAGATGTCATTCGAAGCAGTACAGGCGATTAATGCATGCACGCATGCAAACATCAAAGTTACGCGAAAAGGAGGGAGAATAAATATGTGTCAGGCGATTATCGATCTGAAAAAAGAAGCATATGACGATGGTTTCCAGAAAGGCGAAGAAAGCGGTTTCCAGAAAGGCTCATTTTGTATTGCCTTAAGGATGTACAACGGTAAATATAGTATTCAGGAAATCTCAGAAATGACCGGGCTCACTCAAGAGGAGATCAAAACAGTCATTCAGGCGCAACAATATATGGGCGTTTGAGTCATAAGCGCGCTGGCGTATTGGCAAAAAACGTGTCATTTTGCCGATAGCCAAGCGCAAAAGGGCGTATCGGCGGTGAGCCGACGATAGCCCGAAAATACCAATAAAATAAATCAGTAGATTTTATAGGAGAAGCGAAGCTGAATATATTGATCGATCTGCATTTTATCGATCATGCTGATATCGTAATTAAGGCGGAGCGTGTAAGAAAGGCTTGCGATGGAGGAAAGGCGTATCGCGGCATCGAGTTTGAGGTCAAAGATCGGATGTTGCCAGGCATTGAAGGGCTCGATGACAGAAGCATCGAGTTTGAGCGTGAACCACTGAATTGGGGTAAGATCGAAGGTTGTGGCCGCTTCGAAGCCGAATTGTGATGAACTGAAAACTTGTTTGAGTGTGACGGTTTTTTCCGAATCGTCAATGGTGGAGACAATGAACAGATCGCGTGCGTTGGTATATCTGTATGCGAGGCCGAGACGCGCGGCAATTTTGAACCATGAGCCATATGTGTAGTCAAAACGGCCGCCAATGCCGGCGTTGAACTTGATCGGGGAGAAAGACGGGGAGAGTTTAATATCGGTGCGGTCTTCATTTTCTGATTTGACAGCGCCGGATGAATTTTGGACGATGACGGTATAATTGCCTGCGAGTTCCTGCCAGGTAGGAGCCATATTGGATTCAAACGAGAAGCGTGCGTATGGTCCGAACCAGTCGATGAGGCGATAGGAGTAGAGAAGCTCGAGGTTGAGGTCATCGACGGTGGTGACGAAGGGGCGGTCTTCAAATCGGATTGTGCCTCCGATTTCAGCATTCAGGCGTGTGTAGAAGAAATGATTTTTACGATTAAGGGTGTAATAGGCTTCGAGGAAGGCGCTGATATCGAGGACCTGGCCAGTGACTTTTCCGACGACGTTATCTGTGCGGTTGAAGCGGACAGAGCCGCCGATGAGCACGCCGGCCCACCACCAACGTTCCTCAGTGATTTCGATGAGGTCTTCGATTTCGCCGCCGCCGAGGATGTTTCCTGTTTCTTCGTCGAGGACGAGGGTCACCCGGGAGAGTTCGCCGGGATTGAGTTTGACCGTGATAAAGTTTTTGCGAGCCTGATAGCCTTCGCCGGCAGAGATGATCATGTATTGCCCGGGCCAGAGGAGCCATGTGGAGAGGCGTTCTCCTTCATTGACGAGTGCGCCCGAGCCGAGCCCGATATAGCCTCTGTCGGGCAGGCTGACGATTTCGTAATTGCCGCGAATCATGGAAGCTCGGTCATTGACGACTTTGACGATCAGGCCGGACCATTCCACGGGAACGGTCGTGACGGCGCCTTCGACGACGTGGACTGCGAATTCGGGGCGTTCGCCGGCGACCGGGGAGCCGACAGTGACTTTATAGTCGCCCGTGGAGACGTAAGCGGTGGCGCCTGTGTGTGATTCTGCGATGACTTTGTTGTCCTGGTCGCGGACGATGTATTTGGGTTCATTAAGGCCATGGCTCATGGCCGGAACGAAGATGCCGCCTTTGAGCACGGGCTGAAGCTGCGCGTCGCGTTCGAGCTGGGTTTGGGGATCGGGGCTTTGCCAGGTGCGGCTGCCGCGATAGGGATCGCCGGGAATTTCATCTGTATTTGAGTCAGGCGTTTTGTCTGGTTCGCTATTGTGGAAAGAGAGATCTTTGTCGTCCGGGACGGATGTGTCGTCCGTTGAGATATTGTTCCAGCGAGACTTGTCGATCTCTGCGGTGGCAGGCTTGTCGGATGCGCTGATATCGATGTCGTTCCAGCGGGATTTGTCGAGCCCGTCATCAGCAAAGGCACAGCGGGCATACGCGATCGCGAAGGCTGCCGTGCACAGGCATAGCGAATAGCTTGGAAGACGCAGTTTCATTTGGCGATATATGAGAGGGCTGGATCGCAAGCCGGCTGAAGCAGCGCGGCTTGGCGGACGCGTGATTACGGTTTGTTGAGGAGGGTCGCCTGGGGCGGTTCGGAAACTTTTTTGGGGATATCGGAAACTGACGATGCAGAGGTTTTGCCGCTGAGCGTGCGGTCGAGATCCTGGAATGCCTTGACGAGCTCGGCATCCAGAAGTTCGCTCATGGCCTTGACGACATAGACGGGCTGGTTGCTTGCGACAGGGCGTTTGGCATCAAACTGATAGGTCCAGACCGTCGTGTTGTCCTCAGGGCGCTGGAGGGTGAAATGCAGGCCCAGGTGCGCATACCATTCGGTGTCGGAGACATCGAGCTCTTCGATGGCGGAAATGTTGATGTCGAGCAAATAATCCGGGAGCTTGTCTTCGATCGTGGACGAGACATGCTGGAAGAGATTGGTATATCTGAGATGGCTAGTGATCAGTTCGCCGAGCATCTTTCGGGGTTTGGATGCCCAAAGACGATACCAGTAATATTGAAATTCGTAAGGATTGGCTCGATAGACAATCTCCTGGCGGTCGTAAGCCAGAGCTGTGGATATATTTTGAATGACGACTGTTTTGGGGTATTTGGGCGTCGCTTCAGAGGGCTGCGTATTCAGTGCATAGTCGATGCTGAAATACGTTCGTTCGGGCGTTTTGCTGCCGAAGCATGAAGTCAGGCAGAGCGTGCCCAAAAGTAAGAGGAGGGAGATCGCGGCGTGTTTGAGCCTGTCGGAATGAGATCGCTTGATCATGGCAGACGTCGCTCCTTTTCATTGCGTCCGCTGATGAGGACGGAGGGATTTTCGACAAGGATCTGTGTGAATTCGTTGATATTTTCAACACTGGTTTCAAGTTCGCGCATGACGCGCTGAAGGTCGGTGCGCAGCCTGAGGACGGTGACGTTCGTATCGGCGACAAGTCGGTTGGCGGACTGTATGGTCTGTCCGAGCTCTTCATCGCTCGTGCGTGTGGTGACATTGCTGACAAGTGTGTTGGCGGCTTCCAGGATCGTTGTGATCTGCTTGACATTGTGCGGGCTGGCGACATTCCTGACTGCGGTCTCTGTCGTCGCGAGCATCTGGTCGATTCTGCTCATGCTCGAATCCGCCCTTGCAATGACTGCTTTGGCATCGAGGATAATCGTATTGATGTTTTCCTGATTGTCGCTGATGATCGTGTTGATATTTTTTGTAATGCCTTCGACCTCTCCGATGACCTGCTCTATTTTGCCCATATTTTCAGGGTTTGTGACGGTGACGAGATTACCGAGGATTTCTTCGAGCTTGTTGGCGATATTGACGACTTTGGTCGCGATCATGCCGAGGTCGTCGTTGGCCGATTTGATTGTATCGCCGGGCTTGAGGCGTTTGGAGTTTTTGTCTCCGCCGCGCATTGCGAGCCTTTTTGTGCCGGTGATGTTGGCCATTTCCGGGACTGCGATGGTATCGACGGTGACCGGAGTACCGTGTTCGAGGGAAATCGAGATGATGACTTGGCCCGGGTCTTCGGGATCTAGGCGGACATGTTCCACTCGTCCGACGACGATATCGTTGAAGCGGACCTGGCTTCCGGTTTCAAGCCCGGCAGAACCGCCTTGCAGAATGACGGTATAGGGGTCGCGGACCTCGAGGATGCTTGCTCCGATCAGGTAGATCAGCGTCACGATGACGATTGCTGTCGTGACGATGAGAAATATGCCGAGGCGCATTTTTTGCGCGCGCGTTGCTGCCATGCGAAGTTATCCTTTGAGTAGGTTCCAGAGTGAAGAGATGCCGGCATGACCCTCGCTGGGGGCTCTGGCGAAGAAATTTTTGACGAGAGGTTCCTGGCTTTTGAGCGCATCATTGAGGGGGCCGTCGAATTTGACATAGCCTTTTTCGAGCATGACGATTCGGTCAGCGATGCGCTTGATGCTGTCCAGGTCATGCGTGACGACGATCAGCGAGATGCCGAGCTCATTTTTGAGGCGTATCATGAGGTCGTCGAGGTCGGCGGCAGTGACAGGGTCGAGGCCTGCCGAGGGCTCATCGCTCAATACAAGTTCCGGTTCCAGAATAATTGCGCGCGCAAAGCCAGCGCGTTTGAGCATGCCGCCTGAAAGCTCCCCGGGGAGCAGGTTGACGGCGTGTGTGAGCTGGACTTGCGCGAGCTTGTGATAGACGAGCTCTTCGATCACTTTCTCGCTCAGATTGGTGTGCGCCTTGAGCGGGATCTTGAGATTTTCAAGAATCGTGAGGGAGTTGATCAGCCCGCCATTTTGGTACATGAAACCCACGCGGCTCAAAAACTGAGAGCGTTTGTCGCCTTCGAGCTGATTGATGTTTTCCCCGAGCACGCGCGCCTCGCCGCCTTTATGCGGGACGAGCCCGAGCGTCGCACGCAAGAAGGTCGATTTGCCGCATCCGGACCCGCCGCAGATGCAGGTCACGCTGCCTCGGCGAATCTTCACGCTGATGTCGTGCAGAATCGTGCGTTCGCCATATCCCACGGCAAAATGCTCGGCTTCGACGACATATTTTTCAGGATCGGTCTGCATGGGAAATCAAAAATAGAAAATGATGCTGAACAACGCATCCGCAACGATACATGAGAAGATGCTTTTGACGACGCTGGATGTCGTGACTCTCCCGACGGCCTCTGAACCGCCATAGGCGCTGAAGCCTTCGTATGCGGCAATCCACACGATCAGCCAGGCAAAGACGACGCTCTTGAGCAATGTGACGAGGACATCTTTGACAAATATCGACTTCATCAGTTCGAAGAAGAAAGCCGAAGGGCTCAGGCCCATATATAGAATGGCGATGAGAAAACCGCCAAAAATTCCGGCACAGATCGAACACACTGTCAGACCGGGAATCGTCAGGGTGATCGCTCGGAATTTGGGCACGACGATATACTTGATCGGTTCGAGGCCCATCGTGCGGATTCCAGCGACTTCTTCGTTGATTGACATCGTGGCGATTTCAGCGGCTATTGAGGCGCCGCTGCGGCCGGCCATGATGATCGCGGTCATCAGCGGGGAGAGCTCGCGGACCATCGAGATGCCGATCATGTCTGCCACGAGGATGTCTGCTCCGAAAAGCTTGAGCAGTGAGGCGGTCTGGAGCGCGACGACTGCGCCGATCAGAAATGTCAGCAGGCCGATGATGCCAAGGGCGTCCAGGCCGATGCGCGTTGCTTCTTCCCAGACTGCGCCATGACGGACACGCTGCGTGCGACGTTCGCCGCCGATGCTCCATATCGTCGTGTCCGCGACAAGCTGCAGAAAAACGACAATCTCGTTCTTGAGCGATAAAAGCCATTCGCCTTTGCCGACGAACCAGTCTCCGAGCGTGCGCTTGGGCGGCTTGACGCTTGTCAGCCACAAAAAACGGTCAAGTATTTTCGCGACTTCCGGGGGGCAGTTCGAAATTTCGAACGCAATCTCGGCGTCCTCCGCCTGACGGCGCATCGCTGAAATCAGTCCGGAGCCCGTCGTGTCGATCTTGGTCACGCCGGTCATGTCGAGGATGACTTTCTTTGAGGCCTTCTCTACTGCATGGAGCGCGTTGTCCGTGATAGCTTCGACGGCTTCACGGCAAAGCTCTCCCTTCAGAGAGAGAATTGTTTCTGTTCCGCGCTTTTCCGTCTTGATATCCACCATAAGTCCTCATTGAGTGTCCATGACACGTCAATCGTATAATGTAGCACTTTTAACCACATTTTGTAAGATGCATCTGTGTAGTTAAAGATTGCGTATTGATGTATAAATTATCATAATGTTGCATAATTTGGATGTATAGACGTTTGCGCTTAACCTTGAAACGGTCATCTGGGGTGGATCGCCTATGCGCGTGACGCGCATACGGCTCCCCGGCCGGCTATGGCGCATGGCGCCATACGCCGAGCCTATTTGTCTGCAGGCTCATGCTTGATCATGACCGCATATAGAAATTCATGCTCCAGGCTATGTGCCTTCAAATAATTTTCAAACTCAGCCAGATCAGAAGCATCCGTGTAGTGTGCTTCGATGTCGCGCTTCACGTGAGACTTGCGAATCTTGAGCACCAGGGTAAAGATGAGGAGCATCCATAGGATGCATCCGATGGACTGCAGAACTGCGAATGTGGTAAAACCGAGATAAAATATGATCATCCCGGCGCATACGGCTGAAACTATCAAACATTCCACCGTGACGGAGATATAGATTTTTGCGAGCTTTTCATCAAATGTGTTCGCGATTTGGGCATGATCGATCATGTTTATAACAGGAGACTGCCTCTTTCAGGAGGGATGTCGGAGGGTATGCGCGTAATCTTCGGGGAGAAGTGTGAAAGCTCCTCAGCGAAGCTTTCGAGTGCGGAAGTGTCTTGAGCGAGCGCGAGCATGATATCGCCGCCTCCGGCCCCGGAAGTCTTGACGATGACATGGTGATTCTGTGCGATCTGTGCGATCTTGTCCATGATATCTGGCCATACGGGCAGCTCAAGGACTTTTCCGAGTGCGCGGAGCTGTTGAGGCATGAGCGAGAGGATGTCGAGAAAAGCGCCAATATTTGCGTTTCTTGCAGCATCTGCCAGTGCCTGGCTGATTTCCCCAAGCATGGAGATTATGTGTTGATAGCCAGGGATGTGACTCGCGCGCCTGGCTGCTTGGATATATCGGAGCGTGGGTGCCGGCGCGTGCAGGGAAAATACCTCTATGAGCGGGATATGTGACCTCGGGATGCGCTCTATGACTGGGTGATCTGGGCAGTGGCTTGCCAGGATGCATCCGCCGGCATAACTAGTGATGATATCGATGCCGGAGCCCATGTGATTCTGGAGTGCCCGGTGCATCTGTATCATATCCAGAATACGGACGTCCCGTTTGAGATAATCGCACATGGCGATGTTCATGCCGACGACAGCAGCGGCGCTTGAGCCGATTCCGAGCTTTCTGTTTTCAGAATCGAAGAAGCGATCGAGTGAGAGCTCGACTGAAGCGCTTGTGCCAGTCTGTTTCAGAAATTGCTGTTCGAGCGCGAGCTGAAAAGCGGACGGATCAGAAGGTGTTCTGCGGCAGTTGATTGTGACCTGGCAGGTCTGTGGGAGGGCGATAGCGAGTCCAGGCAACCCGTGCATGACAGCATATTCGCCAAAAATAAGGGCCTTGGCATAACCAAAGCCCTTAAAGAGCAGCGGATTCATTTAGTCTGCTGCCTGTTTCTTTTGCTGTTCGAGCAGGGCTTTTGAGCGTTCCTGCTTGATCTGTTCCTGCACGAGGAAATAGTCGCGAACTTTTGTGCGCCGTTCCATTTCTTCGAGGAGGTTGCCCTTTGCGTATTCCTGCATGGCGGCTTCGCTGGCAAAGATGGGGGCAAGCGATTTGTTGATCTCGTCAAGGAACCAGTCTGTTCGCCAGACATTGTCGGCTTCTTTGGTCATTGTGACATCATAATTTTCGAGATTGCGCTCGATGATAGCCACATTTGGGGCTTCGCTGGAAACATGCTCTTCCTTAACGGTGAGCGCGGAGATGACATTTTGGTTAAAGACAAGATTTTCAGGCTTGAAGATATAATTGAAGAGGTCAAACTCGTTATTGATCGGCACTTCTTTGAGGATATTGGTGCCAGTGCGCAATCTCATTTGCTTGTGTTCGATCGGATCGAAATAGGATTCGATGATTGTATCGATGTGTTTGAGTGCGGTGAATGCTTCGATAAACAGAGACTTGCTCTGCGAATCTAAGCCATTCCAGATTGTCTGTTTGTCGCAAGGGATGCCTGCAGGAAGCTCGACGCCATCTCTCTGTGCGCAGGCTTCAACGGCATTGCGAAAATCGACATAGGCTCGGGTGGATTCTGTTTTGGTCTCGTTGACTTCTGTTGAGCATGCAGAAAATGCGCATGCGGTCAGGACGCTGGCGATAAGTGTGATGAATTTCCGCATTATGATTCTACCATCTGAGGGGGCGCTGCTTGACTAATCTTCCATCTTGAACTGCATGGAAAGTGGCAGTTCGAGGGTGCAGTCTTTGGACATGCCGCAGACATCGCGCCAATATCTCATGACCTGATAGGGTTCCAGGGAGAGGGTGATCTCAAGTTCAATCTGATTGTAATTATCAATATATTGCCTGAGATCGCCGACATTGAATTCGGAGAACTTGGCATCACGCCCATTAAGCTTGCTATTGGGCACGACCAGCCAATAAATGGAGGGCGCATTTTCGCTTTCGACAAGATAGATGTTCGCTGACCTGAGCATGTCGAGTGAGAATTCGTCATTGACAGGCATGTCGGGGGCGGAAATCCATGCTTCTGTAAGCGTCATGGAGGAAAGCATTGCGAGATCTCTGTCGAACATAAATCTCTGACGCACTGTAATCTCGCTGCCGTCAAGGGGCAGCTGCGCAACATCCAACTGAAGTGTCGTGCTCACGGAGTCATAGTGAGTCTCTGTGGCGCAGGCGCTCATCAGCGTGAAAATACAAAATGTAAAAAGTAAAGATACAAGCTTTTTCACGACAAAACCTCCCAAAAAGCCAACTCTGCACAGTCTAACACTAATTTGGATATTTCGCAACGGCTTAAAGCGGGCGCGGGATGCAACATTCCCAGGCTTTGAAGCGAGTGTGAGCTGTGGATTTCGTTTGGAGGCGCTTGCGGACGGCATGTGCATTGGCTGCTGAGGCAAGCGAGTGTGAGCGAAACGTTGGGAAGTGTGGAGGGGGTAGCGGCGTATTTGCTTGTAAATAGCCGCGCAGGGGGAGGCTTCCCCCTCCCACAAAAAAAACACATGAGTGCGGACAGGAAAATGGCGCATCACTTGACACGAGACCAGCGGCCTTCGCTCTCCCCGAGTGGCCAGTCGGCAGGGATGCGCAATTCAAGCCTGATCATGCCCCGATCATCCGTTGTCCCGGAAATGCGCTTGGATTCCCGCTGAGGGTGTTTCAGCTCGTAAGCAAAGCGTGTTTGCGTGAGCGGGTGGTGGAACAGATCGAACATCTGGCCTTGGAGCACCAGGACTCTGTCTCTGAGCAGTCGGTCCGGATGCGGGGCAGTGCGGATAAATTCAAAATCATTCGATTTTGCGCTTGTATCGCTCTGCGCTTTGCGAGGATACTCGGGGGCATGGGAGGTGCTTGATGGTGCAAAATTATGGTCATCCGAGACTGTGCTGTCTTTGCCCCAGCCATAGATTGTGAGGGAACGAGCCTGTCCGCCGAGTTCTGTGGGATACCAACGGCCGCGATGATGGATCTCGACAAATGCGTGAACGGAATTGCCTACGACGCGAGTCTCATAGCCCATGTATCGGGAGAGGATGAGAAAGAGCACGGCGCGATGCCGGCAGAGACCTTTTTCTTCCTTGAGGACAAGTGCTTCGAGCGTTTCACCGGCGTGCAGGGATGATTCGAGGGATTCGCTTTGAAATGATTGGAAGTAGCGTATCAGCGATACGAGCGGATCGCTGGCGTTCATGATGCGCCTGAGCGCGGGCGTGGCATGGATCAGGCTGGAAATTTCTTCGGATTGCTCGTGTGTCAGCGGGAGCGGAGTTTTTTTCGCGCCTTTGAAGAATGCGGCATCTTTTGGCGGAAGCGTGTCGGGATAGGATGCCGTGTCATAGGTGACCTCATAGATTCCGGGGCGCGGGAAGAGGATTGAATACAGATCGTTTGCGCAGCGGTAGATTTGGACTGCCTGTTTTTGACCGGAGTCTGTATCCAGAGCCTGTATCTGCGTGAGCTGCATTTCTGAAGAATCTCCAGGGAGATAAGCCTGGGTATTTACAGTTGCATCGATTGTGAGCCGGGCGGTGCGGTAAATGGCATCGGGAATGGTTGGCGTGGTTGGGATGTATGTCTTGCACAGCGCCATATCGTGAGGTTGTGCGGTCAGGCTGAAGCGCGCGGCGCTGCTTGGAGATCTGTGAATTTCCGAGAAGACGGTCTGACGCTGGTAGATGCCTACTGCAGGCAGAAAGGGATCATTGAGCGAGAGGTCGCCTGCTGTATGGGTTTCAGAATCGAGATGAAGCACGCCGGACTGTCTTGCCTGAGAGGGCAGGGCTAGGCTTGATGCGGCAGCTTCTGGCGGCGTGATCGTATGGATATCAAAATATTCGTACGGGATTTGAGCGGTCAGGGCTATATGGAAAAAAACACACAATGCCAGGTGTAATATCAGGACGTGAGGCCTGTGTGTGCGTGTGGTCGTCAGTCTGGATGGCATCTTTGAGATAAAAAAATGCCGATGCCAAGGTTGGCATCGGCATGTGAGATTTAAAGCCGAAATCAGCTTGGCTGGCTATTCGCTTTTTCTTTTTCGGCCTGGGATTTGAGGAGTTCTTCCTGCAAGCGGCGTTTTTCTTCGAGGAGCGAGGCTTTGAGCACCTGATTATCGGTTGCGAGGAGCTTATCAATCATCGCGCTGGCTTCGTCATATTTTTTAGCGTCGATATCGAAACCGATTGTGAGGAGTTGCATTTTTTCAGACTTGGCGCCTCGAAGTGTCAGGCTGTGGTACAGCTTTTGGGCTTCATTGATGTCTGTGATGCGCATGAGCAGACAGGTATCGATATCGATATCTTCTTTTTGGCGGATATCAGATTCCGAACTCGCTAGTTTGAGCGCTTGAATGGCATCATCATGTTTTCCGGCAGCCATGTAATAGGTTGCTTGTTGGCGGAGATATTTCACTTTGTCGAGACGTTCCAGGTCGGCTGTTTCGATGATATCGCCGAGCCTTGCAGCCGCATTTTCGAAGTCGTGCATAGTGTTGAAGTTCTGCGCGAGCTCGAGGTTGATCTCTTTTCTGGCTTCGCCGGTCGCCTTGGGGAGTTGTTTGATGAGGATCTTGCTTGATTTTTTAATGAGATTGTTTCTGCGGTAGAAGTTGAGCAGATCGTCGACCTGCATGGAGTTTCTGAAGGCTCGTTTGTAATATTCCTCTGCTTGCGGTAGAGCTTTGTTCTGCTCAAAGAGTTCTGCGAGTTTTGTGAAGAGGTATGCCTGATCGGCAGGGGAGAGCGTGGTGAGCGCCGGCGCGATGGTCTGAGCAACGATTTCTTCATTATCGATAGCTTCGGAGCATTCATGGATGAGCGCATCGAGCGGCGATTGTTTTTCCACGGGGGCCTGAATTGTCTTGGCTGCGGCCATGATGGACGGCAAGCTTGTAGCTTTCATATCGATCGCCTTAGGCGGTTCAGCCTGCCTCGGAAGCCAAAGATCTTCAAGGATCCTGAACTTGTCGCTGTCGGCAACGACTTTTTTGACGATATCTTTGGCGCGGGGCTCAAGAGAAGTGCCTTTGACATCGTAGTAACAAGATTCGCCTAGCAGGCTTGCGGCATCCTCTTTGCGGTCGAGAGAGACCAGAAGCTCAGCACGGCAGAGTCGGAGCGTTGCATTTGCAAATTTCGAGGTATTGCAGGAGAGCTGCTCGAGGAAATAGAGGATCTGATCTTTGTCGACATTTGCAGCTTCAGCTTTTTCCAGGAGCTGTGTGAGCACTGCGGGAACCATATTTTCGTCATCATTGGCGATCAGATTGAAGAAGAAGCGGATCGCATCTGTGTCGAAGAGATGGATGAATGCGTAAGTCAGGGATTTGAAGGCGTAGCTGAAGCGTTCCTGCGGCGAAAGTTTGTCGAGCGGGAAAGATTTGGCGACTTCTATGCATTCATAATATCGTTCGAGTCTTTCAAAGGCGCTGAAGCTGCACTTGAATGCGGGAACGTTGTCAGGAGCGGTCTTGAGAAGATTTGCATACGCTTCGGCAGCTTTGTCCTGATCATGGAGTATATTTTGGTAACAGTTCGCGAGTGTGGTCTGAATTTTAGCGACGGTCTTTCTATCTTCGATATTTGCGATTCCGTCTTCCAGATAGTTGGTCCAGGTGCGGAAGGCATCCAGATTGTCCTGAACTGTTGATTTGAACATCGTGAGCCTGAGCTCGCTTGGCGCGAGACAGTACAGCTGCGCGTGCGTAGCGATGAAGACATCAAGTTTGAGATTTGTGCCCTGACCGAGGAGGAAGCCCAGGTATCTTTCGAGAAGGCTTTTGCGCAGTTCAAGCGAGATGTCGCGTTCGAGGACGCTCTGATAGAGTTCCTCGACGAAGCTTGACATGCCGACGGCCATGCATTTGGCTTCGACGCGCTGAAGTGTGGCGATGGCTTTCATGTCGTCGACGCTTGAGATCAGGTCTCTGATGCCGTCAATGACGACATCATTGAGATCGCCGAACTGGAGCAAGGTCTCGTAGATGGTGAGTAGTTTGCCTTCATCATTTCCGATAGCCAGTCTGTAATCTTTGATGGCATTTTCGAGATTTGCGCGTTCGTCATCATCCTGAGTGCGAGCGGCCTTGACGGAACCGTAGATGTAAGCGCGTTCAGGCTGAGAGGCATTGACCGAGAGCTCATAGCAGAGATCGATGGCTTTGTTGTTCGTCGGATCAGCGGCGGAAGCTTTTTCAGCATATTCGAGCGCGAGCAGATCGTATTTGGGCAGTCGGAGGAGGACCTTGGAGATTCTCATCCAGACATCTGAGAGGTCAGCGTTGGAGAGTGCTTCGGAATCGAGATCATTGATTGATTCTCTGAATTCATTGAATGACTGAAGTTTTGTGGCGATTCGATACAGAAGACCTTCCATGAGGTCGATGGAGGGGTACTGTACGATGGCATCGCGAAGAGTCTCAAGTGCCTGAGGCTGATCACCTTTGAAGCTTTGCACGCCTGCTTCGATGAGGAGCGAGAGACAGCTGCCAAGCGGTTCTGTGCTTGTGTCAAATTTCTGTCGCAGCGACATGACTTTGTCGCACTGCGAATAATTGACGATATGCAGCGACAGCGTGACCAGCGCGCGCATCCGCTCGAGGTCGGTATTGTTGTCCATCAATCCAGCGATGATCTTATAAAGATTGTCAAAATCATTGCCTGGATAACCTTCGAGCATGCATCGCTCATAGAGCCTGATGGCTTCTTCGATATTCTGGCACTTGAAGGCCTGAAGCTGTGCGCAGTCCAAAATCATGGCGCAACGTTTCTGTGGATCTTCAATGGAATCCCAATAATTGTAGAGCAACTCAACCAATTCAGGCCATTTTTCAAGAGCACGGAGGCTGCGGTCGATTTCCTGGAAGGCGGCTTTGTTTCCGTTATCATATTCGAGCGCTTCTTTAAATTCTTCGGCTGCCTTAGCTTTGTCATTCAGAAGGTCGCTGTATATATGCCCCAGGCAGACGCACATCTGTGCGTGGCGTAACGGTTCACAGGTGAACAAGTGAGAGTGCGCATCGTAGTGTTCCACAAGACCTTTGTAGTCTTTTTCAACGAGAAGTTTATTGCGCGTCTTGATGAATTTCATGCGGTCATCAGCATTGATGTCGCGCGTCGGGACTGCAAGAAATGGAGAGCTGGGCGGGAGTAGAAGGCTCTGGATTTCGTCAAGCCTGCGTTTGCGGTCAAAAATATGCGGCACGTTGGGGATGCTGATGCCGAGACTGCTTGCAAGCGCGATGATCGAGCTGATTTCATCCTGCATAGTGATCAGATCGTGAACGAGCTTGCAAGTGCCGATATCATCGCGCTTCAGGCCTTCATAGACGCCTGTTGGATCGAGGCGGTCGAGGGAAATATCGATGACAGCCTTTGTGTGTACAGCGTTCATCACGTTGAAGGCTGATGCATCATTGCACCAGAGCCACAAGAATAACTGATTGATGATCTTGGCATCTTCCCTGACGTTTTCAGTCTCCAGGTCGCAGATGTATGCGCGCCGGCTCATGATGTCTTCAAAATCGTAGTTCTTCTGCAGTGCTGACTGATATTTGATATCTGTGCAGGAGAGGATGCGCAGCAGGATCAGCATGTGACCGCGATGGAAGCGGCGTTTGTTGCCGGCTTCGATGGGATTGATCCATCCAGTCTCTACATAATCATCCAGATGGTCACAGATGGCTTCAAGATCACGCTTTTTAAGCATAGCGAGGAAACCATCCCGATCAAAAGTTTCGCAAAGCGTCGTCGACTGTGCTCTCACTGTGTTCATTGAGAATTGTTCTGCCATCTTATTACCTCACCGTGTAAATGAAGCGCCACATAAATGACGTAAAAAAACAGTCGCATAGCAGCCGGCCGGAAGTACGAAAGCTATGCTGATATCATGTGTGTTTATTCGCTTGAACTGAATGTTGTCAGGCCGGATCCACATGGGCCTACGGGCGCCGTCTGCAAGGCGCGAGAGTGCGGAAATGTCAAACTGATTTTCGGGAAGCTGGGCTGACCAGTGATCGATAAACGCTTGGCTAACGGAGGCTTCGAGTGCTTCTGGGCATCCGTGTCCGTGCATGACTTTTTTTCCTGGAAGTGCATGAGTGATGGTGACTTCGCCGGCATCGGAGCGCGGCTGATCTGCATCCGGGTCTGAGCACACGAAACAGCCTGCATTCAGTTTTTGAAGGACATCGCCGTCGAGCACGGATGTTCCAAATGTGAGATATCGCTTTGCAATCATAAGATTGAAAAGCGCGGATTGGACTGCGCTCACGTACAGCTTTTTCATCTGGTGCTTGGCATGGCCGCCACAGATGATGCGGACGCCTTGAGCGACATTGGAACCGTCATAGCCGAAGCGCTGTTTTCCAAAATAGTTGAGAAAGCCGTCAGACGATAGGGCTGCGCACGCCTGCGAGATCTCGTCGTCACTTGCTGTTACGCCGTAAAGGTTGACTTCGAACCGGTTGCCCCTGAGATGGCCCATGCGGAGCTTGTTCGTGTGTCGCGAAGTGTTCAGGATGCGCAGCCAGCCGAGGGTGTTGAGTGAGTCAATGGCTTCTTTGTTATCGTAAGGCGTCTGAACGCTGATCCACTGTCTTGTGACAGCATTCACATCTTTTTTGCCTGCACATCCGATATGAATTTCTTTGACACCGAAGGCTTTTTCCACGGCTTTGGTCGCATCCATCGTGGAACGGCCTTCTTTTTCGATCCACAAATAGAGATGCTCCCCAGAACCGCAGGGCAGGTATGCTGGAATCTCGGTGACGCGAAAATCCTGGCGTTCTGTCCCCATGTCGCCACCGATAGGTGAGAAATGCGCATGGCAGAAAGGGAGTTCATCGCTATAGCCCGACGATAGTATGCTTGTTTTTAAGTCAGAAGAAATCTGCTGATGCGTTTCTATGCTCATGGCCGGCTGTCACTCCGGTTTCAGATTAATAGTCAGCTGTTGGATATTGTTCTTCTCATCATCCCACCTGATGACTTCCTGGGCTTCGCGGTAATCCTGTTTCCGCAAGAGCACAGTGCTTTCTCGATCCATGGGCACTTTAATCGACATCGGCGTGGTCAAATTCTCAATCCTGTTGTCGTTGAGAAAGACTGTCGCATCGTTCGGTGTCGATTCGATCATGACACGTCCTTCAAGCGGAACGAGCTTGGCGCGGTAGCTGCTTTCGATGTTGTTGAGGTCAATATCAACCTTGCGGTAAAATGGTAATTTCAGCGAGATCGTACCTTTGGATGAAGAGACCCTTGTCGGCGTTTTGAGATTGCTCGGAGTCTCCCCATAATAGATCATGGCACCTTGCGGGTCGCTGTCAATCAGAATTTGGCGCACATCGCTGTCTTCGGCTGCTTCTGCTTCGATGCCGTTAGCTGCTTCTTCTTCGGGGCTTGAGGTCGCGATTCCGATAATCGCAACCGTGAGTATGAGCGTCATTGTGATAGCGAGTATCACAAGTGTCCGCTCGGACATGGCCAGGATGCGGTTCTTGATACGGTTGAGGAGCGGAACGCGTGTGTCCACTTTGTCCATTTTGACCATGACAGTGGATTCGCCGGCGGCATCAATGACATCCAGATCCACACTGCGCACCAAGGACTCATCGAATGAAGCGCGGTCATGCGATGAAGCGTTCTGGGATGTGCCAAGCCCGGATTTTATGGCATTTTGGTATTCAGCTTTTGAGTAGACGCTCGTGGCATCCACTTCTTCATTGGCCATGTGGCTTTCTGCAAATTCGGCGATCCTTCTCGCAGTGGAGGCATTGATCAGCGCGGTATTGCTGCCCTCGATATCGTTGAGGTCATCGAGGTCGTTCAGACCTTCGCAGAGCGTCCGCGAAGTTTCGTTGATGTATTCGTCTTCGGGATGCAGGGAGACCTTGGGGTGTGGCGAGCTGATGTGTTCATTTTTCTCGCTCGAACAGCTTGCGAGATATTTTTCCACGAGCATGGAAAGGTTGAGGGAATCATAGACCTTGCAGGAATCGTGGAAGAACTTGCTCAGCGCCAGGAGGAAGTCGCGCGAAGTCGCGAAACGCTGATTAATGTCACGCGTCAGAGCTTTGTTGACAATCTTTCTGAGCTTGTCAGGAATATCGGGCAGGTAAGTTTCGATCGGAACGAAGTCGGCCATTCGCGATTTTGTGCGCAGTCTCGCGTCATCCAGGCTGAGCGGATAAAGCATGTGTCCGGTCAGCATTTCATAGAGGACTGCGCCGAGAGCGAACACATCGGTGCGCTGGTCGACACGCTCTCCGCGTGCCTGTTCAGGGCTCATATAATTGAACTTGCCCTTGATTGTGCCAGACTGCGTTTCCTGGCTGATCTTGTGCGCCTTGGCGATACCGAAATCGATGAGCTTGACCTCTCCTTCCTTGGATATGCAGATGTTCTGCGGATTGACATCGCGATGGACGATCATCAGGCTTTCGCCATCGTCGTCGAGCATTCGGTGAGCATACGACAGGCCGGAGCAGACCTCCATCGCGATAAACACAGCCGCTTCGATCGGGAAGACGCGGTTCTGACTGAAAAGATAGCGTGAAAGCGAGGCAAGGCTGATGCCGTCCACATATTCCATGACCATGAAATATGTGTCGCCCTCATGCTCAAGACCATAGACCTGACAGATATTTTTGTGCGTCATGCGCACCGTGATCAGCGCCTCATCGCGGAGCATCTGAACAAAACTGTCATCTTCCTGAAGAACACCTTTGAGGCATTTCAGGGCGACTGTCTTCTGGACACCCCCGACGCCCTGTGTCTTGGCCTTGTAAATACGAGCCATGCCGCCTTCTGCGACGAGGCTTTCGATCTTGTAATTACCTAATTTCTCCACCATAGTACCCTTCCATGAGATACAACATTATCAATCATATCACACTTGCGGGTATTCGCAAGTATTGCTTTCTCGCGTATCGATGTTCGTGGCAGAGCTGAAATGTCGAGGGGGTAGCGGCGTATTTGCTTGCAAATAGCCGCGCAGGGGGAGTCTTCCCCCTCAACCAACTGCATTCAGGCAAAATCTGTCTGAATGACTTATTTTTTGACAACGATATCGATCATGTTGTCATGCTGCCTGATCTCGCATGGCGCGGCATTTTTGAGCTGGATGATGATCTTCACGCCGGTACCTGATTTGACTGCCCTTGCTTTGGAGAAGGGCGTCTGGAAATATGACATATCCAGCCCTCGGGTATTGTTAGAGACAGCCAGCTTCGTGTTCGCGAGCAGGATTTCGACGCGGTCATCCGGTGTAGCGAGCCGTTCATAGGTCGTTGGCTTGCTGGTCTGAAGGAACACCCTGTGCTCGGTTTCATCAGGAAGGAAGCCGATCCAGGAAAGCTGGTTGTCTGCGGTTCTGGTAAATGTCGCCTGATTTTCCGGCACGAGGCGCGTGGGCGGCGTGACGCCTTTATAGTCGAGCTTGCCGATGGTTTCCGGCTGTGCTTCTGCAGCTGGAGGCGTTTCCTGAACGGGGGTGGGCTGTCCCATCGTGCCTGGCTGTCCTGCGACGCTCACGCGGGTGACAGGGCCTGAGGCGCCCGAGTTGCTTTGCTGCGCGGGCTGATCAGAGCTGGCAGAAGGCGCAGGGGCTTGTCTTTGGGGCACGGGCATGCCTGGGATATAGCCGATTCCGGTAGGCGGGGCATCCTGTGCAAACACAGGTGTGGAAATGAGTAGGCTTGCAATCGCGGCAGTCAGGATTCGTCTCATCGGGGACCTTGGTGTAAACTATCGCGCGTCGGAGACGATGCGCGAAATGGTGCATGCCTGATATTCTAGCACGTTGCGAAAAACAGAAAATAAAAAAAAAGGGTTTCACGCATGAAACCCCTCTGAAATCGAATGAGCCGGAATTATTCAGCAGCTTCTTCCTCTTCGCCCACGACGCCTTCGCCGATCACGATGCGGCTGAAGCAATCGATCGAGAGCTTGTCGTTGATGGCTTTGGCGCACTGGTTGAGCTTGAGCTCTGCGGACTCTTTGCCGTCACCCTGCCACATCTGGTTGAGGAGCGCGACTTCCGCGAACCATTTGTTGAGCATGCCTTCCGCGATGCGGTCGAGCATGGCTTCGGGCTTGCCGGATTCAGCGGCTTTCTGCTTGGCGACGTTGCGCTGGTCGGCGACGAGGCTGGCATCAATGTTGTCTTTGGAGACGGCGATCGGGTTGCACGCGAAGATGTGGAGCACGAGCTCGCTGCAGAAATCTTTGAACGTGTCGTTGGCGGCGGATTCCGCTTTGCCGCAGGAGACTTTGACTGCCACGGCGCCTTTGCCGTCATGATGACGGTAGGTGGAGACGAGGCCGGCATCGGTGGTGTAGCGGACGAAACGGCCGATGCGGATATTTTCGCCAGTGGATGCGGAGAGGTTGCCGCGTTTGACTTCGAGCTTTTCGCCGTTGATCACGAGGTCGAGGAGATTTGCATCAGCAGCGGGGTTGATCGCGTACAGATCGCGCGCGAGGTCGTTGCAGAATGATCTGAAGTTGTCGGTGCGTGCGACGAAGTCCGTCTCGCAGCTCACTTCGATAAGGGCGGCACCCTTGCCGTCTTCTGCGCGGTACATGCCGATGTAGCCTTCGCTCGTCTTGCGCGCGCCGCGTTTCGCGGCTTTGGCGATGCCCTTGATCTGGAGATATTCTGCCGCTTTTTTCAGGTCGCCGTCGCATTCAGTGAGGGCTTTCTTGCACTCACCCATGCTGGCATCTGTTGCGTCACGGAGCTGTTTAACCAATGCAGCTGAAATTGTGGCCATGGTAATCCTTTTATTAATATGTTTTGGGAGAAGCGGCGCGAAAAAAATTAGAATGCACCGCCGGCCCGAAATTTTGTGAAAAAAATCCCATGCGCGCATGGCGCATGGGCGTGTCAATTACTTGTCAGCTTTTTCAGCTTCGACGGGACGGCCGCGATGCTGGACTTTCGTGGCGCTGGCGTCAGCGGCTGCTTCCTTGGCAGGCGCTTCGGCAGCACGGCGCTTCGCGCCTTCGATGCATGCATCGGCGATCGCTGCGGAGAACAGACGGATCGAACGGATGGCATCATCGTTGCCGGGAATCACATAGTCGATCGGCTCGGGGTTGCAGTTCGTGTCGACGACGGCGATGACGGGGATGCCGAGAATCTTGGCTTCGTTGACGGCGATCGCTTCTTTGCCGCTGTCGATGATGAACAGTGCGCCGGGAAGGCCGTTCATGTCTTTGATACCGCCGAGGGATTTTTCAAGCTTTTCGCGCTCGCGTTCAATCACGCGGACTTCTTTTTTCGAAAGTTTGTTGAAGGTGCCGTCTGTCGCCATGCGATCGAAGTTGCGAAGCTTCTCGATCGAGGAACGGATTGTTTTCCAGTTCGTCAGCGTGCCGCCCAGCCAGCGTTCCGTGATATAGAACTGGCCTGCACGTGCCGCTTCTTCTGCGATCACGTCCTGAGCCTGACGCTTTGTGCCAACAAAAAGAACCGGCGCACCAGAAGCAACAACGTTCGACACAAAATCATAAGCTTTGTCAAAGGCAACGACCGTTTTGCCGAGGTCGATAATGTGGACCTCGTTGCGGACACCGTAAATGTACGGTTTCATCTTGGGGTTCCAGCGCTTTGTCTGGTGACCAAAATGAACGCCTGATTCAAGAAGCTTTCTCATCGAAATGTGCGGCATGTTATTCTCCTTTAGTGTTATGCCTCCGCATGCCGGCTTCGCTTCCCATTTCTTCTGGACACCTGGCTAGCCTTTTCGAATGCATGCGTGTGTGATCTGGCCCGCAGGGCGCGAGCCGCACGCGCTCATACGCTTTTTGATCGCATGAGTCAATGTAATTCGTAACATATCATGGAGATTGCGTGATAGCTGTGTCATCGCCTGCTACGCTGTTTCTGTGAAGCGCCTGATGGCGTTGAATATGGCTGCGTATTCGCGGCGCTTCTCTGCACGGCATACGCACCAGAACTGGACATTCACTTCAGCGTCCGTGATCGGGATGACGCGCTTGTTGGCCGGACAGATGCCGATCCTGTCGGACATGTTGGTGAAGAATGTCGGCAGGTCGCTCGCGTTCGCGATCTCGCTCAATGTCGACAGATCGTTCTGCTCTAGGAATGATGCATTGGGAATCTTCTCCTTGCAGACAGAGAACCAGAAACCGATCTTGTTGTGTATGAGAATCTTCTCTCCTGCGAGGTCTTTGAGCTTCAGGCTTTTGCGCCGTGCAAGGCGGTGCGCGTTGGATACCAAGAGCGACAGGTTTTCCCTGATGAACGGCTGACTGAAATAGAGTGAATCGCCAGGTTCGTGCTGTGCCTCGAGCGGATGCGTCAGCACGATCAGGTTGTAATCTCCAGAATCGAGGCGCGCTCTGAGGATGTCTTCCGTTTCCTGAAGGTCAGCGCTTACGGTCATGCCCATGTAAAGCTGTGACAAGATGGGGGAGAGCTCCCAGATTGGTGCAGGGGCGATCGAACCGTATGCGAATGTGCGCATGCGGCGTTCGGCATCCCTTACGGCCTGCACCATGTCATTGTGCGCGCTCATGATTCCCTTGGCATGTTTTGCTGCGATTTCCCCGAGCGCGTTGAGCGTGATCCTGTTCTTTGTTCGCTCGAAGATCGGCACGCCAAGCTCGTCTTCAAGCTTTTGCATGCTGCGGCTGATCGCAGGCTGTGAGATGTGAAGCGTCTCCGCAACTCTGGAAAGCGTCCTGTATTCCGCAAGTGCTGCAAGCTGTTCGAGCATATAAGTTTCGATCATGGCGGTGTGTTTTTGAGATAGTGCGAGCGTGTCAAAGGGGAAGCCATTCATTCGATGCGTGCGCAAAGATGTTATCACTATAATCAAAACGAATACTGGATTGCAATATGAATATTGTACAATCGATGTGATGCAAAGCTATAGAGCGCACATGCAATGCAGATCGGTTATGGTGACCGGCTGATGACTAATGAGGAGGAGCGATATGGAATATTCAGTGTTGAACAATGGTGTACGGATTCCGATGGAAGGCTTTGGCGTGTTTCAGGTCCCGGAGGCGGTGACGGAGCAGGTCGTTTCGGATGCGATAGACGCGGGCTATCGTTTGATCGATACGGCGGCTGCTTATTTTAATGAAGAAGCCGTCGGCAAGGCGATCGCAAAAAAAATCTCGGACGGCACCGTCTGCCGGGAGGACCTGTTCATCACGACGAAACTCTGGGTTCAGGATGCCGGTTATGAGCCTGCAAGGCAGGCGTTTGACACGTCGATGCGCAAGCTCGGCCTGGATTATCTTGACCTCTATCTGATTCATCAGCCTGTCGGGGATTATTACGGCTCATGGCGCGCGATGGAGGAATTATATGAAGCTGGCAAAGTGCGCGCGATCGGCGTGAGCAACTTCTATCCGCATGTCCTGACGGATCTTTGTCTCCATGCGAAGGTCATCCCGGCTGTGAACCAGGTCGAGCTGCATCCCTTCTTCCAGCAGTCGGATGCGCTCAAGGTGATGAAGTCGTTCGGCGTGCTTCCCGAAGCATGGGGGCCGTTTGCTGAAGGCAAGCACGGCATATTCAAGCACCCGGTGCTCGTCGAGATCGGCGCAAAATACCACAAGACACCGGCTCAGGTCATTCTGCGCTGGAACGTCCAGCGCGGCGTCGTCGTGATCCCAAAGAGCGTGCATCGCGAGCGCATCGCGGAGAATTTCTCAATCTGGGACTTCGTACTTTCCGAGGCGGACATGGCTGAAATCTCAAAGCTCGATATCGGGCACAGCGAGATCGTCGATCACTTCGATCCGGAATTCGTCAAAATGATCAGCGGCTGGAAAATTCACGAGTGAGGATGCAAGGTCGTGCAGTGTGCAAAACAGGCTGGATAAATAAAAGTCTCTGTTTTCCGGGCATATCATCAGCCTCAAGTCACATATTTGTTTGAAAAAACAGCGCTGTGATGTCAGATATAAAACGCCCGTTTCGGGCGTTTTTTTGTTTATCTGCACAGGAGTTGTCTATGTCTGAACCGGTCGATCAGGCGCGCAAGGCCAGCTGGCGTTTTCCTAAAACGTTCTGGTTTGCAAATGCCATGGAGCTTTGCGAGCGCGCCGCCTATTATGGTTTCTTTATTCTCATCACGCTCTATCTGTCCAAGATCGTCGGGTTTTCGGATGTCGAGGCAGGCATCATTTCCGGCGTGTTCTCTGGCTGTCTCTATCTCCTGCCGCCGTTTGCTGGCCTGATCGCGGACAGGATCGGCTTCCGCCGTGCCATGATTCTCGCATTTTCGCTGCTCACGTTTGGATACGGCATTCTCGGCGTCTCGCATGACAAGGTGATGGTCTGCCTGTTCCTCGTCGTGCTCGTCTGCGGCTCCGCATTTATCAAGCCGCTGATCACGGGCACGGTCGCGAAGACGACGGACGAAGCCAACCGTGCGCGCGGATTTTCCCTGTTTTATTGGACGGTCAATATCGGCGCATTCCTGGGCAAGACGTTTATCCCGCTCATCCGCGAAGATATCGGCCTAGAATATATCAATTATTTCTCGGCGGCGATCTGTGCCGTCGCGCTCATCATCGCGATAATCTTCTATCACCCGGAAGCGTCCGAGCCTGCGGAGCGCAAGAGTTTTGGCGAACTCTTCCACAGCCTCTGGAAGATCCTGACGAACATGCGCCTGCTCATCCTGACGCTGATCATCGCGGGCTTCTGGACGGTCCAGCAGCAGCTCTACGCGACGATGCCCAAATATGTGATCCGCATGGTCGGGGAGGATGCCAAGCCGGAGTGGATCGCGAACGTCAACCCGCTCGTCGTCGTGATCGCCGTGATCTTCGTGACGCAGTGGATGAAGGAGAAAAAGGCGATCACCTCGATGACGGTCGGCATGTTCCTGATGCCGCTCTCCGCCTTTGCGATGAGCCTCGGCCCCTGGCTTCAAAATTCGGCAGGCAGTTCGATCATCGGGCTTCATCCGTTCACGTTCATGCTCGTCGTCGGCATCGCCATTCAAGGGCTTGCGGAATGCTTCATCTCCCCGCGCTTCCTCGAGTTCTTCTCCAAGCAGGCGCCCAAAGGCGAAGAGGGCATCTATCTCGGATTCTCGCATCTGCACTCGTTTTTCAGCGCGATTTTCGGCTTCTTCATCAGCGGCTTTTTGCTCGAAAAGTACTGCCCTGATCCCGCGACGCTTCCACAGGGGCTCAGCGAAGCGGAAATCGCGTCTCATTATGCAAACGCGCATGTGATCTGGTATTACTTTGTCGCGATCGCGCTTGTATCGGGCGTCGCGCTCGTCATCTATGCGATGATCTGCAACCACATCGATAAAGCCTTGTCCAGCGCGTCAGCTTCGACCGAAGCGGAAAAGCCTGCAGCTTCGGATGCTGAATAGCCTGAGGCGTCGTCCGAAGACAAATGATGCGCATTTAGGTTTTGTGTTCGCGCCGCTATCCCTGCCGGGATACGCGGCGCATGGAGCCGTGCTATGGCAAGCCATACGCACGGCTTTTTTTTGTTCCAGCACCCGTGACGCTTCCTCCGACAGGATGAAATCAGGCGAAATTGGGATGAGCGCAAATGCGGTTATGACTCAGGTTTGGGTCGCTTTTTGTTTATATCTCATTCTAGCCTTCATTCGATTCATATCCAAAACCGTTCATTCAATGTATGAAATTTTTAATTGGATACGTATTCATTTGTTCTCAAACGAAATTCTCGACGATTATCTCGTTCCCAGGATGACGGAACCCGTTGTGAAGCCTCAGCTTGCGCTGTTCTGAAAAGTTGTGAGACAGCAGTGGATCAATATGTTCGTAAGGTGCGGCTATTCTTGCGCAATAGCCGCTTATTCAGCAATCGCCCACCTTTCTATCGTGCGCTTGTCGGCATCAAAATTTGCACCGATCTTGACGATTTTTTTGTCGCCGGCTTCGTATGGTATCGCATAGCCCTTCGTGTCGATTTGTTTTAATGCTTCTTCGGCGGTGCCATTGAGTTTGAATTCAAATAAATAGATGGTATCTTCGGTTTCGATGAGTGCGTCGCAGCGTCCGGCAGCACTGCATTGCTCAGTTCTGACACAATAATCTGTTGCTAAAGTAAATATTAAATAGAATATTGTCTTATAATGGTTTTCATCCTGTTTTTCGGCATTGTATGGAATAGAGCTGAAGAATGACCGAAGCAGTGTCATGGCTGTGTCGATATCGTGATTTCGAATGGCACGCAATGTCCTTTGGATGACAGAATTGTTTTCTGTCGCTGTTTTCTTTGTATAATATGGCGCTAATCCTTTGAGAAAACTGACTCGAACTTCTTCATTTGGGAAGCCTAATATATAATCATAGTCATCAAATTTCTTAATTGTCAGATAACCGCTTTGATACAGCATGGGAATCGGTGTTTCGGCATTTTCGAATGCCACATTGAAATCCATTTCCGCTGCAGCAAAACTTTCCAGTTCTTCTGGTTTTAGGATATATTTGCTGATCATCTCGGTGACATGC
>JAFUEE010000138.1 GCA_017464085.1 Pseudomonadota bacterium | reverse complement strand
GATTTTTGATGCGCGAAGTCTAGTGTTTTCAAGGGATTTTGAGGCAATAGGCAGTAGGCAGTAGTAAGCGCGCCCTCAAAATCAAGCGCGCCGCATCGCGGCGCAACCGCCAGCGCCCCGACGGGGCGCTTGAAATCAGCCGTGGGTGAGCGAAGCGTAACCCACGGCGGTCAACGCGCGCCCTCAAAATCAAGCGCGCCGTATCGCGGCGCAACCGCCAGCGCCCCGACGGGGCGCTTGAAATCAGCCGTGGGTGAGCGAAGCGTAACCCACGGCGGTCAACGCGCGGCGTATCGCATCGCGATAGCATCAAAAAACAGACGCCATCTGATGCATTTAGGCGTATGAAAGGCCGCGCGTATCCCGCAGGGATAGCGCGGCAAGCGAGCCGTATGCGCCCCAAGGGCGCATAGGGGAGCCAAAAGACGCTCCCCAAACGCTTATCCATCCACTCTAAAGGCGTTCAGAAAAGCGTCCCTCTGACATGATCAAAGAAAACACAAAATACATCTGGGTGCTGCTGACAGCGCTCGCGTTCGGCACGATGGAGATCGCGCTCAAGATTGGCGGCGCGGCTTTCACCGCATTGCAGCTCACGTTTCTGCGCTTCCTCATCGGCGGCCTGTTCCTGCTGCCGTTTGCGCTTCATGACCTCAAAAAGCGCCAGTACCGCCTGACGCGCAAGGATGTCGGATTTCTCGCGTTGCTCGGACTCGTCAACATCGTCGGCAGCATGACGCTCTTCCAGATGAGCGTGATGCACACGAACGCCAACCTCGCGGCGGTTCTGATTTCATTCAATCCGATGTTCACGATGATTTTCGCGCACTTCATCGTCAGCGAAAAGTTCACGAAAAAGAAAGCCGTCGTCCTCGCGATATGCATGACAGGACTCGTCCTGGTCGCCAACCCGCTCAATCTCGCGAGCGGCAACGAGCCGATGGGGATCGCGATGGGGCTCGGCGCGTCGGCGCTGTTCGGGCTTTACACGGCGCTGAGCAAGCGCTGCGTCGGCCGTCTGGGCGGCATGACCGTCAACAGCATGAGCTTCCTCATCGGCGCAGCGCTCGAGCTCGCGGTACTCCTCGCGATGAACGAGCCGGTTATCACAGGCATCAATGCAGATTCACTCGGCGTGCTGCTCTATGTCGGCTTCGTCGTGACCGGCTTCGGATATTTCTGTTTCATGCGCGCGATTGAAAAAGGCGGCGCCTCCACGGCCTCATACGCCTTTTTCGTCAAACCTGTCATCGCCATGATTCTCGCGGCAATCATCCTGTCCGAAGCGATTACCTGGAACATCGTCGTGGGCATCCTGCTCATCCTCGCGGGCTGCATCTATAATGTTCGCCAGCCCCAAAAGGCCGTCGCATCCGAATAATCTTCGCGCTCGCAAGGGCCACTATCGGCTGCACCGGTACGATGCCACAACTGCGCTATGTTCTCCGTGGGGGCGCGCCTATCGGCTGCGCCGATACGCCGCGCATCTCCGTGGGGGCGCGTCTATGCTGCGCATACGCCGCGCGGCTCATTATCCGGGGGTGCGCTACGCTTCCCCCGGGCTATATTCTTGCACGCCTTCAGCGTGCTCACTAAGCAGCCTGCCGACGGTTGTCGGCAGACAATTTGTTGCGATGGCCGGCTTGCCGACGGTTGTCGGCATCGAAAACGCTGGAAGTGATGCATGTTCACAAATGGAATGGCCGCGTGTATCCCGGCAGGGATAGCGCGGCGCACATGTGTTTTCGTATGGCGCGCACGCGCCATAGAAAACACCCACAAAAAAATCACTTCCAGGCCTGATATTTTTCGTCAGTGCAATCGGAATCTGTCAGATCCTGCCTGCAGGAATTGTCGCCAAAATTGGTGTTCGGACGATTGGCGCTACAGTGGGATTTGTCTGACCAGCCTGCCCAGATGGTATTCTTTCCGGTGCCAAGGCAGATCTTGAGGTCATAGATCTGAGGGGATGCCGCAATGAGCGTGGAACTTCCGTTGCCGAGCTTGACGAATGCGCGTCCGTTGCCAGTCCAGATGCGGTTGTCGCCGTTTCCGAGCTTGATTTTGTCATCGCCGTCGTTCCCCCAGACGGCATTGTCGCCGTTTCCGGCTTCGAGCGTATCATTTCCGGGGCCGCCGAGGAGCCTGTTGTTTCCCGGGCCGGCCTTGATGATGTCATCGCCTTCGCCGCCGGCGATCAAGTTCGTGCCGCTTCCGCCGATCACGGTGTCGTTGCCCGGACCGGCATCAACCATGTGGAAGCCGTCGCCGAGCTTGATATGATCATCGCCTGCGCCAGCGCGGATATCGACCTGATAGCCGTTCGTCGCGATCGTATCGTTGCCGTCTCCGCTGTCGACCTGATGCATGCCGGCAGGCAGGCTGATCGCATCATCTCCGCCATTCGTGACGACGCAATGGTGATAGTTCGAGCCCGAGGGGACCGTGATCGTATCGGCATTGTCGGTGCCGATGATCAGCGCGTTGCGCGTCGTATAAGGCGACTGATCTTTGGCAATCGCGCATTTGCCAGCCATGTCACAGCGCCATCTGCTGTCGAGCGTATAAATATCCACCAGCCCGAGGGCATTATCGCGGATCCAGTCTGCAAAGGGCCGCCCGCAGAACGTCCGGCGCAGGTCATCGGGATTATCGTCTGCCTGATATGCCTCGAGTTCCGGAGTTTTGCCCGAAATGAAATCGCCCAGGCGGTGACCGGATTTGACGTTCGTCATCGGCCGCTGCGAGTAAGGACGGCCAGTTTTCTGGGCATAAGCCAAAAAGTAGAGGTTGTGCGCGATCAGATAGTCGAGCCCATTATATTCGCCAGAGGTGTGCTGCGAGCCGAACCTGTCGTTCGGGGAGACGAAGTAGCTTTCGCCCATCCAGCCGAGCGCAGGGGACGCGCAGGAAGCGCCGCTGCATGAACCGTTGCACGGCGCCTGCGCGAGGAGCGCGTGCATGTGCCAGAAGGGGAAATTATCCGCAAGCGGCCTGCCCGTGACGAGCGCATGCGCGAGCGGCCAGAGCTCGCGGCCGGACTCGAGGCTTTTTCGCATGAATTTGGCATCATCCCAGAGTTCCGTGAAGTTGAGCAAGCGCATGGAGAGGTTTCTGTTGTAGTTGTTGACAGTTTCCCAAGACGGCCAGAGCACTTCAAGGACGGTGGCTGTGGCATTGAAAGTCGCCTGCGAGGCGATGTCGTGATAATTGCCGAGCCCGAAGTCCGGTGCGCTGATCGTATTGGCGGCTTCCGCAAACAGGCCGCTGAACATCTGGACATAACCGCCCCAGGCTTCGGGAACCTGTTTCCAGCCCGAGGGCGTTTCGATGCCGATCATCCACTGGTTGTCGCGAAACAGCCGTATGAGCCTGTCGACGCGCGCGCGAGCTTCGTGGCGAAGCTTCATGCCGTCATATTCCGCGTCATCGGGCAAAAGGAACGCCGCCATGCCGAACCCTTCAAACAGGCCAGTGACCTGATCCTGGCTGATGAAATAGCCGTCCCTGAGCATGTTTTCAGCCGACATGCCGTTGTGGCTGGCACAGGCATAGTCCGACCCGGCACATTCGTATCCCGCAAACCCGTCCGAGCGCTCAAAGCGATAGCCGCTGCCGGACTTGAAGAAATCGTGCGGGATATCATCGCGTGTGAAGAAGCCATCGAGTTTTGGCGGCAAGCCGAAGCGCTTTTCGGCATCTTCATCGAGGCGGTCAAACGCCTTGATCGCGAGTGCAAGGTATCTGGCGGTCTCCGCCGTGTCGAGCCCGAGTATCCTGAACATCCTGTATTCCGTCGCCAGCCAGTGGATCATGATGCCGAGCTCCAGCGATGTGTCGCCCCAGCGATAAGCCCCCTGAGCATCCTTGAGGTCGCTGAATTCGCATGAATTGCCAGCATGATTGAAGACATAATCAGAAGCGCAGTTCATGTCCGGGCTGCGATAGGATGCGGGCAGGGACTGGCCAGGCTCGGTGCCCCAGTCGATAAAGCCGGGAATATGCCTGGCGGCATCTCCGATAAAACGCGCGCGATATCGGAGGTATTTTTGAAAGATATCGGCCGGATTGCAGGATGCCGGCATTTCAAGCGAGACATTTTCAGGAGCGGGAAATTCTTCGAACATGGTGTCGAGCGTCTGGCATGATGCCGTACAAGACTTGAGGTAATCGGAAGACGGCGGGTCACAGGATTCGCCGGGTGCATCGACAACCCCGTTGCCGCAGCTTGCTTTGCCCGAGCAATCGGCGCTGCATGCCCCGGTCTTTCCGTTGTCCGCCCCGTCATCGCATGCCTCGTAAGGCTCATCGATGATGCCGTCGCCGCATGTCGCGACGGCGCTGCAATCCATACGACATTTTCCGTAGGTGCCATTGTCAATCCCGTCATCACAGGCCTCATCGCCCTCGCGGAATCCGTTGCCACAGCTGAGCAGGCGGCTGCAAGTCTCATCGCAGTAGCCATATCTGCCATTATCCGGCCCATCGTCGCAGGCCTCGTCTGGCGCATCGATCGCGCTGTCGCCGCATGTCGCGATGCCGCTGCAGTCTGCGCGGCATTTGCCATACGTGCCGTTGTCCTGCCCGTCATCACAGGCTTCGCCTGCATCGCGCGCGCCATTGCCGCACAGCGGGGACTGGGGCACGCAGTTTCCCGACTGGCAGGCTTCCCCGCTGCCGCAGCTCGCTTTTTCCAACGCGCCATCCATGCAGGAAACGCGCATGCCGTTGTCACACCGGGGCACAAAAACGAGCGGATCACAAGTGTTTTCGGGAGACACACACGCCCCATTGTCGCAGACCTGAGGCGTCTGGCAGTCCTTTTCGACAATCACCCCATCGACGCATGCCCGGGCAGTCTGACCGACACAGGCAGGCGCAAAGGTTTCGGGCTGGCATTCCGGCATACTGTCCAGACACGCCCCGTTCAGGCACCCATCCGGACACGTCTCCTGATGCGCTTCGCCATGATCACAATAATACCGGACAGCACCTTCGCAATATGGCTCAGAAGCACACTCCAGGGAGAGCGTATGATCTGAGCAGCCAGATAATAGAATAAGAATAGCAATCGGAAAACAGCGCGTGCGTTTCATAGGATTACCTCACATCTATTGCCGTTCGACGGGCACATTAAAAAAAATGACGCGCGGATGTCACAAACTGCTCCTGCCTGGCATCATTCCGCACGTCATGGATATCATGGAGGTATGAGATGGACAAATCTGACATTCAGCGTAAATATGATGCCGCAAACTCAATGTTTGAGATCCGCCCACACAAAAAACATCGCGTCACAGACCTGGACGCAGTCAAGCGCGCCGCGCCCTGGATATGGATAGTATGGATGAGCGCCGCCACGCTCGTCAAGATTTGCGGGCTTCTGTAATGCCAAACCTTCTGGAAACGTCTGAAAAATCGAGCCCCAGAGCATTTGCAATTTCGAAGAGGTATGCCTGCAGGCGCGCTGCGGGATATTCGGAAAACTTCTGTGATTCCAGTTTTTCGATGATGCGGACGGGTATGCGCGTCTTGAGGGCGATCTGCGAGCGCGTGATTCCTTTCCTTTCGCGCATGGCCGCGAGCCATTTGCCGGCATCGTCCTGGCAGCATTCCGGAGAATAGGTCGTGCCGATTGCGGCGAACGTCGCAGAAAAAGAGCGCGCGACAGCTTTCATTTCCGAAGATCTGAGCGGCGTTTCATTGACAGCATTGCCAGAAGATTCAGCGCATTTGTAGGCGGTCTCGAGCCTGGCAATGATTTCCGCGATCTTTTCTTTCGAGAGGATGTTGGAGACGAGCCCGGAGTCGCGGCGGTAGCCTTCCCACAGGAGACGATATGCCTGACGGTAAGAATCCGGGTCATCGGTCATGAGGAAATCGAGCGGCCTGAGATGCGCATCGAGGAGAGGCAGACACGGATGGGACTTGAAGAGCCTGCCTGAGAGTTTTTCGCGCGCAATGATGTCGAGCTCGCGCACGAGCGGATCTTCTCTGCTGAATATCGTGACTTCCGCGAGATGCCGTGCATAGAACCACCTGCGGTCTTCGTGGTTCAGGCTGCCGATATATTGGATATTGAGCCCCAAGAGCATGCCCCAGGCATGGCAGAGCGCCCGGCTCTGAAGGTCTTCGCTGTTCTCGCGCTTGTGATTGAGCAGGAACGCGCATCTGAAGGCGCCGAGCTCTGATAAGAACCGCTCCCTGAGTTCCGGAGAGAGCGAAGCATAAACGGTATCGAAATCCCAGTCGGAAGCGTGCCTGCTGAGCGTTTCCGAGAGCTCCGGGGAGGACTCGAAGCGCTTGATATAGCGTATGATCGCGATCCGCAGCCATTGCGTGGCCGCGAGAATGATCGGCTGTTCCGGAGCAGACAGCACGATGGGGATATCCGAGCGGATGAACATGCCGAACGATTCGTCGTTCAGGTTGCTGCAGAGATCGAGGATAATATCGTCATATTGCGCGCATTCGCGAAGATGCGCGAAAAAGTCATCCAGAATATCCGGTTCAGGCGTGATGGTGACGGCATCGAGCGCGTCGAGCGACGTATGCGTGACAGCAAAATCGAGCGGCGGCTGCGGGGCGATCGGGGGGAGGTCAAGCAAGGCAGAGCACTGCCCGCATGCCGGCGATGTATCGACAATCAGGACATGATGATCCCGCATGCAGAGCGCGCGCGCGAGCGCGATCGCGCATGTCGTCCTGCCGATCCCACCTTTGGGACCGGCGATCGCTATGATTCTGACCTGTGACCGATTTCTTGTCATTTGCGAGTTCCCTGGACAAATTCCGCGATTTTGTCGAGCGACGGAGCAAGCGCGGCCTCAACGAGAGCGCTGGAATTCAAATTCCGCGATTTTGTCGAAAGCCTCAGAGAGGACGGCTTCATCGGGGAGAAACACGATGCGGAAATAGCCGACGCCGGGCTCGTGATAGTCAAAGCCGCTGCCCGGAACGACGACAACGCCTTTTGCTTCCAGGAGATCTTTACACCATTTTGTGTCATCGTCCACATTTTCGACGCGCACGAAAGCATAAAAGCTTCCGAGCGGCGCGACGCATGACAATCCCGGAATACCTGCGATTTTCGCCATGCAGAGGTCACGTCTGCGCCGCAGTTTGTCGAGCACGCCGGGCAGGTGCTTCTGTCCGCCTTCCAGGCAAGGCCGTATCGCCCACTGGAAGATATGGCTGGCGCACAGGCGCGCGCGAAGCATGCGGAGGATCGTGTCATAATAGTCCGCGAGCTTTTCCTGCGGGCCGCTCAGCACGCCCCAGCCCATGCGGATGCCGGGCCCCAGATAAGACTTGCTCAGTCCGTTGAACGTCACCACGCAAGCCTCCTCGTCGAGCGAAGCGAGGCTGACATGCTTCCCTTCGAGGATCAGGCGCTCATAGATCTCGTCATTGAGGATCAGGAGGTTGTTCGCCTTCGCGAGGTCGATGATCTTCCGGAGGCAGGCTTCGGGATAGATCGCGCCTGTCGGGTTGTTCGGATTGATGACGACGACGGCGCGCGTGCGCGCGTCGACGAGCGACGCCATGTGCGCGACATCCGGCTGCCAGGCATGCGCCTCATCCAGGCGGTAATATCGCGCCTGCACGCCCAGGCGCGTCAAAATGGCCGCATAAAGCGGATAAGTCGGCGTCGGCAGAAGGACGTTGTCGCCGGGATTGACGAGCGCAGTCAGCGCCAGATCGATGCATTCACTGGCGCCGTTGCCCGTATAGGCCCCGACGATATTGTGTATGCCCTGGCGATCGCGCGCATCGCGCACGATCGCTTCCAGCGCCTCCGGAAGCCCTTCCGAGGGCGCATAGCCATTCTTGTCATGCGTCAGCGCCCACGATGCCGCCGCTTTGGCCTCGTCCACAAGGTCAAAATCGTAAACATTCGGGTCGCCGATGTTCAAATACAAAACGCGCTTGCCGGCCTTCTCAAGCCGGCGAGCCAATACGGTCACTTCGCGGATCGCATAGCGGATGTTGGCCGTGTTGTGCGATGGTGAAATGCAATCCTTGCGGTAATATGACTGATGGTCTGTCATGAATCTCATCCGTAAAATGTCATGTCGGACATACAGCCGAACACGCGCGCATGCACTCGCGCGCAGCCGTATCCGATGAGAGCGCTGCTTGAATGCGTCAAGGGAGGAGCATTTGCAGCGCAAATAGCCGCGAAGCGCCAGCCTCCTCCCATAAAAATAAATCAGTCGTCAGCAACTTCCAGAATATATTTCAAGATCTCAAGCACCCTGTCCTTGTCCGGATGGCGAACCAGGAAGTAAAATTCGCCCATCGCGTCCGAATAGGCGCCGGGAACAGGCTCCGCCTTGACCATGCAGTCGCTGAACTGCGACAATATCTCTTCGTTCGAATGCTTGTGGTGGACATTGACGCGGCGTCCCGCAAACCCGACGGAATACTTGAGCTTCGCATCCACATAGGGATAGCTCTCGTGGAATGCGCCTGCCCATGCGCGATACAGGTCGATGTCCGCGGAATAGTTCATCATATCGAGCGTATAGAGCCCGGGCGGGCGCACGTTGATCTCGAGGAAGCAGTACCGCGTCGGATTTTTGGCCGTCCTGAACCACTCGATGTGGAAAAAACGCTCGCGCACGTCGAACGCCGCCACGCATTTGCGCCCGAGCGCCTCGAGGAGCGGGTCGATCTCGGTCACATTGAAATAATAGATCGACTGCGCCTCATTGACGCATTCCATCACGCCGGCGTTGTATTCATGCGAGGTCTTGAAGATGATCCGGCCGTGCCGGTCCACGAAGCCGTCAAATGTCACGATGTCGCCGTGGATGTACTGCTCGACGATATATCGCCCGTGGATGTACTCAAAGCAGTGCTCGATGTCGTCCTCGTTGTTGAGCGGATAGGTCGCTGATGCGCCCACGCCCACGACAGGCTTGACGACGAGCGGGAAACCGACTTTCTTGGCAAACTCGCGCAGCTGGTGCACGTCCTCGACTTCCATGCCTTCCGCGACGGGAATCCCAGCCGCGCGCGCGACGCGCTTCATCTCGAGCTTGCTGCGGTTGATGTCCGTCTGCGCGGGCTTCTGCCCGAAAATATTGAAATCCTCGCGAAGCTGCGACTCAATGCCAAGCCAGAACTCGTTCTGCGAATCGATTCGGTCAATCTTGCCATATTTCGAAGTCAGATAGGCGACCGCGCGGAGCATGGCGTCATAATTCGTCATGTCCGGGACATACACATATTCGTCAAGCGTGTCGCGGAGCTCGTCACAGATCCAGGGGCTGTCGCCGATACCGAGAGCCGTGTCGCCGTATGCCTTCAGCGCACGCGCATAATTGATATGATTCGGCGGAAAATGGGGGGATAATATAATGACATTCATTACCACACTCCTTGTTGAATGAACATGTGCCACCTTTGCACACATACACATCTTCTACCACAACCCGGAGTGCGTAAAAATACAGCAATCGTGTTTTTTTGTAGCCGCGCTGACTTCGCACGCGCGGCATTCGCGCCTATCCATCGCTTCGCGCGGATACGGCGCGAAAATGCTTATTGCCCGTCCCAATAATAGGTCGCCTTGACGGCGCAATGGTCGCTCGAGCTGAACCCGCGAGCGCGGTTTTCGTCGCAGAATATCTCGGTCTTGTCATGTTTATCGGCATGCGTCCGTGTATAGAACAGATAGTCAAAGGTGACGCTGTCGTTCCAGGTCGTGACCGCCTCAGGCGCCATGCCCTCAGTCACGTTCGCGAGAGCCGCATCGCTGCTGAGCGTCAGTATCTGCTCGGAGTCAGGCGTGTCATTGAGGTCGCCGCCAAAGATGACCATGCGCCCGGGATGCGCCTCGATATATTCATCGAGGATCTGCCTCGTGAGCCTGGCTTCGCCAAGCCTTCTGCCGCCCTCAGGATCGCTCGCTTTCGAGACAAAATGCGTCGTGAATGCGGTCAGTTCCACGCCGTTCGGCAGCACGATTTCCGCGCCCAAAAGCTCGCGTGCAAGCCGCTTCTGGCTCCCGTCCGGCTGTTCGATCCAGTATTGGTCGCGGTATGTCAGCACGTTCTGTATCTGTCCGCGCGTCAGGATTGCCACGTCCAGCCCTGCCGGATTGCCCATCTCCCCGAATGCGCGGCTCGGATAATACTGCATGCCGAGGAGCGTCTGGACATCCTGAAGGCAGGATTCTTTCTCGATTTCCTGAAGGAGCACGACATCCGCATCAATCGTCCAGATGCCCTTCATCACGCTCGACACCTTGCTCTGGTAATATGCCTGCGTGACGGCCGGCTCATAATTCGTGCCGCCGCAGCCGCCCGAGGAATCACACACCGTGTCGAAAAGGTTGTGCACGTTCCAGGTCGCGATGCGCACACGTCTGGGATCGAGCGAGCCGTCCCCGGTCTGACCTGGCACGACAGGCGGCTCCGGATCCTGATGCGTGCACGCGCAGCCGCAGCCGCACAGCAGAGCCAGGCTGAATGATAGCGTTATGCGCCGCATAATGTCACTCCGGCAGGCAGATAGCCGCGAAGCGTTTCGGCACTGATCGGCCCCTTGCGCAGGATGGTCCATTTCGTCGGCTCGATCTTGAGCACCGTCGTCGGCTGCCCCATCGTCGGGTCCTGCTGATAGATCTTGAACGCCACATCCTTGCCCTGGAAAACCCTTCGGGCTTCTGTCGAATTGGTCGCAGGCGCTTCGCCGCTGCGGTTTGCGCTCGGCACGGCAAGCGGGATGCCCGCGATGCTCAGGATCGCCTGCGCCACGGGATGATGCGGGCAGCGGATGCCGACCGTCCCGTCAGACGTGCAGGCATGCGAGAGGACCGCGCGCGACGGAAGCACGAGCGTCAGAGGGCCTGGCCAGAAGTCTTTCGCGAGCTCGCGGGCATTGCCCAGGTCTGCGTACTGCTCCGCCATCGCGAGATCGGATACCATCACAGGAAACGGCTTGTTATCCGGGCGGTCTTTCAGAGATATCAGGTTGTCAATCGCCTCGTCATTGAGCGCGTCTGCCGCAACGCCATATACTGTCTCTGTCGGGAAGACGATCACCTCCCCATTGAGAAGCGCCTGGGCAGCTAAAAAAACTTGCGGTTCCATCGGAAGGTCGCGGGAAACTGTGATCTCTACTGTCATCATTGATCTCCTATTATTTTCAGCGCGCGCTCAGCGGCGCGCCTGACCCAGTCACATGCATGGGATCTGGCGATATTGCCCAGCCGCACAGCATACTTTGAATCGCCCATATTGCCAATTGCGATGCATACATTTCGCACGAGCAAGTTCGGATTTCCGTCAGCAAGCGGCGTATCTGCAAGGCGTTTTCTGAGCTGCCGTGCGCTCAAAGTGAGAATGTCGTCGAAACTCAGCGTTTCGAGCGGGGACGCCTGAGCGGCCGCAGGCACTGCATTGCGGTTGCGCGGGCATGCTTTCTGGCATCTGTCGCAGCCCCATATCATATCGCCCATCGCTGCCGCATAAGGCTCCGGGATGTCGCCCTTGTGCTGCGTCGTCCAATAGGCCAGACATCTGTTCAAGTCATAGCCATCTTCAGTGAGTGCGCCGACAGGGCACGCGCGGACGCAGGCGCGGTGCCCAGGTGGACAGCATGCGCGCGCGCCCGGCGCCCCTTCTGCGGGTTCTGGATTTGCGCGAAAAGAGAGCTTTTCGCGATATTCGGTCAGATCCGTGTCGACCAGAAGCTCCGCGAGCACGATGAATGACCCCAGCTCGGGATGACTCACGATACGGTTGAACCCGATGTCGCCAAGCCCGGCGCGCACAGCAAGCTCGCGCTCAAGCACCGGCGCAGAATCCACGCAGATTCTGCTCTGCGCGATCGGGAAATGGGCGCGCAGGCACGCATCCAGCCCCTGCAGCTTCACGCGCAAGGTCTGATGATAATCCCCGAGCGTGCAGAAACGCGCATACCGCCGCGACGCATCCCCGCGAAACGCCGGAAGCGCAACCGCGCAGCATACGACAGACTTCGTCCCGGGAAGGATCGCCTCCAGATCGCGTCTGCAATCGGCATTTCTCCACAGATAATCGAGCTGCGGAGGCAGCCCGCGACCGATGATCTGCCGATACATGTCAAAACTCCGCATCGGGCCAGCCGACACAACGCCGAGCGCGTCAATGCCCAGCGCGTTGCAGAGCGCGGCAATGTCGATATCTTCAGGCATCTGGTCTCAGCAGGCTTTGCCCATGGCGCGCTCGAGCTCGAGCTGACGGCCGGAACGCACATATTCGCGATAGTCCGAAATAATCTTCGCATGATCGAACGCGATCTGCTCAGGCAGATCATCGAGATCGAAATACTGCGCCTTTTCGGCATCATCGTCGCCCTGAGGCTCCCCATCCGCATGGGCAACAAAAACTGTCGACATCGTGTGCTGACGCGGGTCACGCGAAGGATTTGAATACACATAGAACAGCCTGTCGAGCGTCACGTCAAGCCCAGTCTCTTCCTTGGCCTCCCGTATCGCCGCATGCTCGACACACTCCCCTTCATCGACAAAACCGCCGGGAATCGCCCAGCCATGCGGCGGATTGCGCCGCTTGATGAGCACGAGACTGTTGCCGCGCAGAATCAGGATATCCACTGTAGGCGTCGGATTTCTGTAAGCCATGTTTTCCACCTCGTTGTTTGCACGTGAGCATGGGAATATTGAAACACCAATCCCTGACCAAATGCCACATGCCCAGATTGCCCTATCTTATCACGAAAATCGAAATATATCACGCGATAGTAGCCGCGCGACGTATGCGCGCAGCGCATAGGCGCGCCCGATGCGGCGTATTGCCGCAGGCAATACGCCGCACCCGATGTAAAGACGTTCGGTCGAACGTCTCTTGCGCGACGTATGCGCGCAGCGCATAGGCGCGCCCGATGCGGCGTATTGCCGCAGGCAATAGGCGCACCCAAAATCAGCGCCTGCGGATCAGATAGACAAGCACAGGCGCACCGACAGCCGCCGTGACCACGCCCACGGGTATCCAGGCAAAGCGCTCCAGAGCGCGCGCAAACGCATCCGCGACGACAAGAAAAGCCGCGCCATAAAACGCACACAGCGTGATGAGCAGCTTCATCGCGCCGCCATAAAACCTCCGAAGGATATGCGGAACAATCAGCCCGATGAACCCGATCGGCCCGCACATCGACACGACGACGGATGTCGCGATACCGGCAGCCAAAAGCGCAAATGCCCGCGTGCGCACGACGCGCACCCCACGCGATGCCGCAAGTTCCGCATCCACGCTCAGCATATCCAGACGCTCTGCATTCAGGTACAGACAGGCCAACGATATGGCGATCGCAGGCAAGCTCAGGAGCGAAGCATATCCGGTCACTTCAAGGCCGCCGAGCTGCCAACGCATCATCTGGTGAGCGGTCAGAGGCGTCGCAAATGCCTGAATGAGCAGCCCTGCAGCGCTGCAGAACATCGATGCCGCGATGCCCGCAAGCAGGCAGTTGAGCGACTGATAGCGCCCAATGCGAGACGAGACGGCGATCACCGCCCCCATCGTCAATATGCCGCCAAAACACGAAGCGGCCGAAAGCCCGAAGATGCCTGCAAATCCGAGCTGTATCACGAACATCGCCCCCAAAGACGCGCCGCTCGCGAGGCCGAGCGTATAGGGCGTTGCAAGCGCGTTCTGGAACACCGACTGAAGCACGCTGCCGCATACCGCAAGCACGCTGCCGGCCAGGGCGCCCCAGATCACGCGCGGCACGCGCAGCTGCCAGAAGATTTCACGGGACGCATCCCAGGGAAAAGCCGCCGTCGCACCGATCCAAGGACTGACCGCCAGCGCGCACGCACAAACAGCCGCCGCCATCAGGACCGCATATCTGTTTCGTTTCCTACAAGATGGTTTCGAGGGAGCGCCTGTGCTGGCAATGCGTTTTGATCCATCCGAAGGCACGCGACATCGGCAGATGCGGATGATATGACACGGCCTGGCAATGGCTGTGCGCCGCGCGCGCCTGGCCCTATCCCCCAAGATATCCGCATAACGCGCAAACACCTGCGGATCTGTATGATATGCGCGCCCAAGCACATTCTGAGAAGGCAGTGATGCCGTATCGGACACGATCTGCCCGCTCTTCATCAGCAGGATCCGGTCAGCATAGCGAGCTGCCAGTCCGAGGTCATGCGTCACCGAAATGACGATCATCCCGCTCCGAGACAGCCGGCGGACCGCGCGGCAAAAGCGTTCGGCCACCCCGATGTCAAGCGCGGCTGTCGGCTCATCCAGAAGCAATATCCGCGTGCGCTGCGCTACCGCAGACGCCAGAATACACATCTCCAATTCGCCGCCAGAAAGCGTATGCAGCCTGCGCTGCGCGAGATGCGCTATGCCCAGCATTCGCAATGCCGCAGCCGCCCGCTGGACTCGCTGGGCTGGCACAGCGCCGCGCATGCCCCAGGCATACGTGCCCTGGCTCACGAACTCAAGCACATCGAGTTCGGGCACGGCTTCAAGCCGCTGCGGCACATACGCGATCCACTGCGCGCGTTCAAGCGCCCCCATGCTTTCCAGACATCTGCCATTGAGCCGGACGCTGCCGCCGTCCAACGGCAACAGGCCAGCAAGCGCACGAACCCACGTCGATTTGCCCGCCCCGTTCGGCCCGATGATATGCGTCCAGCCCGGGGCAAATGCGCAACAGACCTCGCGAATGACCGGCCTGCCGCCAAGATTCACGCACACCTGGTGCGATCCAAATTCAATTTCCAAGCGATCAGTTATCCTGCTTGATGTCTTCCGGCTTCGGCTCAGCCGACGCGCGGCTCTCCGCCTCCGCAAGGCGCTTGATCAGCGCGTCCGGATTGCCGACATTCTCAAGCTCCTTTTTGGCGACTTCGAGACGCGAACGCGCCGCTTTCATATCGCCATCCTCCAGGTAATGCTCCGCAAGCACGAGCTGCGCCTCTGCCATACATTTCTGCGCCTCGACTGAACCGTCATTGCGAAATTCTTTGATCGCGCCTTCAAACGCTTTGACCGCGCGCCGCTTTTTGTCGCGCTCCCATTCGAGCTGCCCGAGACGCATCATGGCATGCCCCTTTTCGTGATGCAGCCCGGCCTCATCATAGGCATCGATCGCGGCTTCGGCATCATCACGGCCATCCGAGTTGTCCTTGTCAACCATCGACCTGAGGTAGTGGATTGCGCCCGACCATTCCGGCTTGGCTTTAGAAGCCCGCACCTGTTTGACCGCAATATCCAGAATCGCACGCACCTCATCATCCTTGCCGGCCTGACGTGCAGACTCTGCCTGGAGCCAAGACACGATCACCGGCCAGGTGCTCGCTTTATCCAGCCCTTTGGCCTTCTCTGCCGCCGTCGCCAAAAAGCCGTCCGCTGCTTCGAGATTTCCCTGAGCTAACGCAATCTGCGCCTTGCCGCAAAGCCCCTGGACTGCAATCTCCGCATTGGCATCTGCCGCCTGCGCATCAAGCATGGCGACCGCTTCGGTCACTTTGCCGTTCAAAAGCACCTGATGTGCCGTGTCCTGCGCATAAGCATTCAAAGAAAAACATAACAAAATAGCCAAAAAGGATGCAGACAAACGCTTCATGATCACCTCCGGGTTCACGAGTCCACCCAAAACGCACCGGATTATACAGCATTCCACAGTTTTTTTTTAATTTTGAAGGAAAACAGCCTTCGCCCACGCTTCGCCTGACAGCAGAAACCGGCCTTACGCCTCTCGGACAGATATGCCCCTCGTTGAAACCATGCAAAAAGGCAAGACTTCACCGAGACTGTTTTCCTCCTTTCAAAACACGAAATCAATTATCTCCCCAATCCTCACAGTCTGCAAAGTCGCCATCCATAATGCAGCTGGTCGACATTCGACTGCAATCGATCGTATGCTGATAACCGCCATCACAATAGCTCACAAGCTTGCCATCACTTGAGCAGGAAGACGCCTCCCCGCTGCATGTCTTTGACACGCACCCCTGCTGGTCTGAACACACGCCGTCGCATATCACTGTATAATTCACAAGCTGCGGCTTCCCGTTACTCGACATCGAACAGCCTTTGACGTCGAGATATTCAAACTTATAAAAGTCATCCAGCATACATTTTTTGACAATCCTGCCCGGAGAATCGCACTCATCTTCCGGATAAACACAAGTCGCATATCCTGGAAAATCCGCAAATATCTCACAGGTCGCATCATAAAAGTCACACGGCACTTTTTCGATTTTGCCGCTGCCATTGCACTTCACGACATTCATGCCATCGCAGAACGGCTCATAACTCCCAAAATCGCAGGACGCACCTTCTGTATAAGCCTTCGGCGCAGGCTTCACAGGGACGTTTTGATTTCCACTCTGAGTCTCCCCAGGCTTTCCCCCCTGCTGATTATTGCCGTTACCATTACTCGTATCTTCGTCATTTCCTTCAGTCGCGCACCCCGAAAGTGCGAACGCACACAACAAAAACAAGCAATTTCTCAGTTTCATTTGCGATGTCCTCTAAAAGCGCGCACTCCAGGCGCAGGTCAAGTTCGCACAGTTTAAAGCATTCATCGGCCAATGTCGATAAATCACAAAAAAAATGCACCTCGCATGTCACAAAATTTTTTTGATGGCACCATTAGGCACAGAACACGGGACACATGTCCCCTTTGCCCAAGGAGCACGATATGACCAAGCACGCTGCATTTCTCATCTTCTGCCTTCTCCTCCCGATTTCCGCATGCAGTACCGATGACTGGATCACACAAGAATGCGCCACGCTCCCCTCTGACACATCCGATCTGGCCTGCCAGTGCCATTTCCACGATCTTTTAAAACTCGCTTCGGAAACCCATAAAACCAACAAGCGCGTCAAAATCACCCCTCGTCCGGCAACAAAGCACAAGAGCAAATCGCTTGAAACGCTTCAAACATCGCCAAATCAATCACAGGCCGACATGCAGGCACAAGCTGGCGGCTTTGACTTCACGAACGAACTGCCTGAGGCCGAACCAATCAATACGAACTCTGACAGCAATACCGCAAAAACATCGGGCATGAACGAGCTGCAAGCACAAGCAGACGGCTTTGACTTCACGAATGACCTGTCGGATGCCGAACACATCGACGCGCGCTCCGACACCAATACTGCAAAAACATCGGGCTTAAACGTACTTCAAGCACAAGCAGACGGCTTTGACTTCACGAATGACAGCTTTGATTTCACCGAACACGCCGCAAAATCCGCGTTCGCAGTTCCCCCTATCCCGTCACCCGCTCAAGCCGCCCCCACCACAGGTATGACCGAACAGGCATGCATCGACATCAACACAGCAGACATCCCGGAACTCATGCATCTGCCAGGCATTGGCAAATCGCGCGCGCAAGCCATCGTCGCATCGCGCGAACACCGGGCGTTCAAGCGCAAAAAGGACATCAAGCGCATCAAGGGAATCGGCAACAAATCCTATCTCAAGCTGGCTGCCATCATCTGTGACATATAAAAAAGCGGCACCCTCAGGTGCCGCCCCATAGTCAGGCCCGCGACTTATCAGAGGCAGTACACGCCATACTCATCGGTGTCGCACATCGCTTCATCATCATACATATCGCAGACTACCGTGAAGAGCATCCCATCGATACACATCTGTCCTTGAACATCATCTGTGCAGGCAGAGCTGTCCCCCGTGCAGGTGGTCTTCACGCAGCTATTTGCGGCATCCGTACAAGATGAACAGTATTCACCATCAATCGCATTCCAATGCAGTTTGCCATCACTCCATTTCTGGCATTTATAAGTCACCAGACCAAGGATATCATACAAATCAGTCTCGCAAGAATATTCGAGCTGCCCTTCAGATGAACACACATCTGTATACTTCTCCGCACAATCCGCATAATTGAGCTTGCCAGCCTCGGTAATAATGCAGGCTGACTGACAGGCTAACACCTGCACAACTTCACTTCCGTCCTCGCTTTCACCACAATAGATGACCTTATTTCCGTCACATGACTCGACAAATGTTTCATAATTGCAGGCCGCGCCTACGGTATTGTTCTGTCCTGCGGGCACCTGAACGATACCGCCACTGCTGCTACCGCCACCATTCGATCCACCGTTGCTGCTGTCCTTGTCGTCATCACAGCCGACAAATGCACACATCGCCAAAAGACCGCAAATCACCGCAAATTTCTTCATGTTTTCCCTCTTTTACAGACTCTTCCGAGCCTAAAGCGTTCAATTCAGTGCCATCCATAGCCTGGCGGCTAATCATTTTTGTGGTATATCAAAATACCCGTGCATTTTACAGAGCTAAAACCACAAAACCAGATTTGATATATTTTCATAACATCCAGTGATTTGTATATTACATTATCATTCATTCAGACCATATCAAACGATTTATAATGATCGCCGCCTATGCGCCCATGGCGCATACGGCTTGCGGTGGCGCCTATGGCGGCGGCAATGTGCTTGCACATTGCTCGCCGCGCATACGCCGCCACTCCATTTGCTTGCACGCGCATGCGCTGCCACCTCAAAATAAAAAAGGCGGCTTTTCAGCCGCCGCATAAAACGCACCGCTCCGCTCTCTACGCCTCCGGCACAACCGGAAACACGCGCTCAAGCACAGGAAGCATGCGGTCAAACATCTCAAATGATGTGTTGACCTCGACATCGACCTTTGCCTCCACTTTTTCGCGCGACATGAAGCCATACCAGAAATGAGGCTCAAACAAGTCTTTGCGCTCCGCATACGAAATCAGAAGCAGATCATCTTCAAAATGCACATGCAGCCACTTGCGATTGACAAATTCATCGGCCAGAACATTCCCCATTTCCTCCGTCAGAATCTCATCCGGACGATACGTCAGCTTCGCGCTCGAATCATGGGCGTTATCATCCCGCTTAACCCCCACATCGTGTTCCCACGTTTCCGTCACATTCAAGGCTCCCGGGGCAGGCGCTCGATCTTCTTCCTTCTTGAATTTCAAAACATGAACGCGCTTCGCAAGCTTGGGAATGCTAAAAAACGGCATCTTGTCGTATGCCTCATCTTCCACAAATGCTCCAAAAAATCTGGGCAGTTCGCTCAAGTGGATATATGTGTCCCCCTCAAGCCGACGCCCGAGCTCAATCGCAAGCAGATGCACATTCGTCCCGCGATTATCATTATACCTTGCCTCATAATCCAGCATGCGGAACTTATACCCATGATAAGTCCCGTTCAGATAGTCGCTCAGCACATACTGATACTGCCCAGATGCGCCGCTTGCAACCACAAGTGACGGAAGCAGCCCTTCAAGCTCCTCATTCTTATGCCGATAAGAATGAAGACGGCACTTTCTGGCAAGCGCCTCGCGCACAACATAAGTCTTGAACTTGCGCTTCTTTATCCGGCTCACCTTGGTCTTCAAAATACTAATGCCGATAAAGCCACCAAACAAGATAACTAAAGCCAAAATAACCTGGCCAACGTTCTCTTCCGGAATGAACACATACCAGATAATCACAGCAATCTCGAGCAAGATCAAAAATAGCTGAAGCAACGATGTACCCAGTATCTGCTTCTTGACTGCGGAAAATCCAGTTTCAGCATCCAGATCGTTATGCGATCCCCCCACAGATTGCATCGGATCAAACTCAGACATACCTTCACCTCTCTTGATAACGTCCACATGAGTTCGCAAAATCGAAAAAGCTAAAAGTGCCATTGGAAATCCAGTATGATGAACTTGCATAAACTCTCATCTTACAGGAGGAACCAATGGCGAGAGGTATTGATAGAACAGAATTGCTTGAATT
>JAFUEE010000137.1 GCA_017464085.1 Pseudomonadota bacterium | reverse complement strand
GGCCTACATTATCGAGTATACTGACAATTGGCAAAACACGGGGAGGGCATACATTGATGCAAGTTCTCTCCAAAATTATGTTAGGTGATGTTCGCCGAGACTGGATTTCTGGTTTTTGCGAACTTTTATGGACACTACCGGGGCTGAGAAAAATGGCTTTGAGCATGTGTGATTGGTTGAAAAATGGAGGTAAGGATGTTGCGGTTGGGTGTTACAGTGTTTTGTGTGTTGCTTTGTATCGCATTGCCGTGTCTGGGGTATGCGGATGAGTGCCATCAGTTGGAGGGGGATTCAAAGTGGCAGTCTGGATTTGCGAAAGTGAACAGCCTGATCGAGAAAGAGGATTGGACTGGTGCTTTGCATGAGGCGGAAAAAATGTACGCCTATTGCGAGCGAGCGCCTGTGATCAACTATTACCTCGGAAAAATTTGGTTTAAATTGAACAACAGAACGAAGGGATTGTATTTTTTGCAAAGAGCGACCTTGTACACAGAAGAATTTTCGGTGCGTGGGGGGCTTTTAGAACGAATTTGGTATGAGCGCTATGAAGCGGAGCATCCGGAATTGAGCCCGGCAGCTGTGAGCAAATTGCGTGAGGAACTGGATGTGACAAAGGGGGAGCTGTCGAAATTCCAGATGGAAAAGGCGCGCAAAGACGAGGGGAAGTTTGAGATTTATGAAGCGATTCGCACGGAGTATGGGGTAATGATGTGGACGGGGGCAGGGATAGGTATTGGCGGATTGATTTTTCTGGGAATAGGCAGCGGGCTTTTGGCGCGCGGCAATATGCTTGAATATGGGGAAAAAATCACGGTGAAAGGGGATTATGGCGCAGGCTGGGCGTTGCTTGGAATCGGGCTGGGCGCGAGTATTGCGGGGGCGGTGATGACCGGCCTTGCGGGCTATCAATATGTGCGTCTGGGGAAGGAAATTCCTAGGGATGTGTCGGCAGTGCGCGTGTCGTTGTCGCCAGTGAGTGCTGGATTGAAGTTGGAATTTTAACGCATGAGGTGTGAGATGAGAAAGAGATATATCGTGTCATGGATGTGCTTTTTAGGGCTGTGCGGCTGTGATCTCGTGTATGACTATGATCTATCGCAGATGTATACCGTTCGCAAGGAGGCATGCGAGATGTCGGTTGAGCGCGCGACTGCTGCGATCAATGTGGGCGTGCCCGGAGACCGGAAGGTGCGTTATAATGGCTATTTTGAGTACAAATTGGGGCGGTGTTCGTGTCGCAATGAGCTTTGCCAGCTTGGGGAGGTCTGCAATGACTATGTGTCAAAGGATGCTGCGAGCTGTGTGGATTATGTATGTTCCGATGGGGTGGTCGCGTGTTCTTCGACAGAGACTGGGGAGGGCTATTTATATCGGTGTGAGGACAATAACTGGATGCAGCCTGCCAGATGTTCGATCGGGTGCGCGGAGGATGGCAAGTCATGTATCGACAATCAGGTGGATGAATGCGATGAGGGGGAGCATTATTGTTCTGAAATAGACGGCAAAACAGCTTTATGGACGTGTGAGGATGGAGAATATGTCTCTAAGGTGTGTCATCATGGGTGTGATCAGGCAAATGGATGTGTGCGTAAAAATGAGTGCAAGGATGACGCGCAGGCTTGTGTCGGAGAGTGGATAATGGAGTGCGCGCAAGGCGGTTGGCTTGAGCCTCATCAGTGCGCAGGAGGAAAGTGTGAGAATGATAGTTGTGTTTTCGAGGAGATGGAAGTTTGTACGGTAGGGGGGTACCGGTGCAATGGAGTTAAACTCGAACAGTGCAACAGTAGTAGTGGGTGGGAAACGGTGAATGGGGGCAGTGTATGCTACGAAAAAAAGAGCCTGAGTTGTGTAAACAAGAGGCTGAATGAAGAACTGTGCGAGTATGGATGCAGTAATGGAAAATGTATGTGCAAAGATGAGGACAGGCGATGTGTGAATAATCACTCGGAAGTGTGCAAAAATGGAAAATGGGATAAAGAAAGTGATTGCGAGTATGGATGCAAGAATGGGAAGTGCAATGACTGCAAAGATGGCACGTTTAAATGCGATTCCCAAAAGAAGCTTTGGAAGTGCGAGAATGGCACGTGGAGCGGGGAGAATTTTAATGATATAGAAAAGCATTGTAAGTGTCCTTCAGAAAACTCTGGTAATGAAAATATAGTGTATGAAAGTATATATAATATTTGTAATAATATTTGTGTGAATAATGGAAATAATATTGGTAAATTGTATAATAAATATTATCCAAATGGTAAAGAGTGCGTTTTAAGTGAAAATAAATCAGAGGTATTATCATGCAATCAAACATTGGATGGTTGTGGAGAATGCAAAAATGGACTTTTTAAATGTGAAAGTTCTGATGGGGGGGGAATTACATTGTGGACATGTAAGGATGGAAAGCCTGAGGAAGAGAAAAATGAAATCTGTGAGATGTGTAGTTCTCATAACAGCTGGGGGAGTAAGGATGACGTTTGTAGAGAATTAGTGCCTTATTGTAAGAAAGGTGCTTCTAAATGCTTTGATAATGTTCAGATTGATGAGTGTGAGAATAATAAATGGTCAAGGAGGGCCTGTACAGGCGGGTGCGAGGATCAAACTGCTTCTGCAGATTCTAATGAAGTGATTGAAGGCATTTGTTTGGGGGAAGAGTATTATACGTGTGAAATCCGAAAAGAGAACAAGTATCCCATATTTGTTGATGTTAAGAATCCTTCGAGTATTTTTATTAATTCTATTGAGTGGAATAGAGAGCTAAGACTGAAACAGGCGGAACAAGGCAGGTGTTTGATCTGTGGTCGAGATAGATCAAAGAAGGTCGATAATGTTGTGAGTGGAATTGAAGAGGGGGAAACATGTATTAATAATGAAAATTATAAATGTAAGAAAAAGAATAATACCTATGAATTAAAGATAACTGAGGGGTGCCAGCATGCAGATCGTTAGTTCGTTTGTGTGATGTGGATATGAGGGGAGCCCTCCGATTCTGACTGGGAAGCGGAGGGCTTGAGAGGAAGCAGGTAATATTATCAGGGGGCGTGTCCGGCCATCACGCTTCTGATACATAGGATGAGGTGCTCGTCGGAGTGAAGCCTATTTTCGGGCTTTGGCGCGAGGAGGCGTTTGAGAAGCATGATCATGTTTTTGGATATGTAAGGGGCTTTATTTTGTATGATGGGTTCGAATTGCAACTCGAAATCTTTCATAGGAATTTCATATGGCCTGACAAGCGTGAGCATGTAGAGTGCGGTCGCCCCCAACGCGTAATAATCTGACTGTGGGAGATCCTGGCTGAGTAGTTGCTCAGGGGAGATGTAGCCGAATACGAGTAAGCTGTTTGTTAGACGATTCATTTCGTAACTTGTGTTGATATGGAAGGACATCAGCCAGATTTTTGCATTGGGATTGATTTCGAGGATATCTTTGAGGTCGCATCGGATGGTTTCAGGTTGGAGTGTGCCAACAATGAGGTTTGGGTCAATGGTGTGGAGCGCTTTGAGGATATTTGCGATGATGAGGAGAAAGTTTAAGACCTGTTGTTCACTAAACAGGATATCGTTGTCAAGATAGTCTTGTAGCCTTCTGGCATAGATATGTTCTCGAGCAAGATATATTTTGTTGAGGCGTGTGGGAGAGTGGGTGAAAGATAATGTCTGTGGAAAACCTTTTATGTCATGCTTCATGTGTGTATTCACGCGCTTTATAAAAGGTGCAGTATCTTCGAATGTGAGATCAAATGTGATGATATCGCAAATGCGTTGATTGTTTGTATTTCGTGCAATCCAGTAGTTGTTTTGATTATCAAAACAGAGAACTTTGTAGCCAGTGATCTCTAATGGATTGTGTTCATCGCAGTGTTCATCTATGGTGATTTCTTCATTTTGATATAGGAATTCTGGGATATTCTGGAGTATTTTTGGATTATTTGTAGCCTCAAAAGCAATTCGCTCAAATTCTAATGGATCGATTGTGCTGAATGCTCGATTTCGTGGGTCGTATGTGACAGTGCATTTGATTGGCAGAGAAAGATTGTCTTTGCATTTATTATAAAATCCTGAAGGGAATATACAAATGTTAGTGAAGTAGTCGCCACGAGCTTCATAAGTGAATTCAACGAATGTGTGGACATTTGTAGTAATGTCTGGCGAATAATAATTATAGACATCTAGGTTAAGTGTATAATAATCAGTGATATAGCCTTCTGTTGTGGCCATTTTTTTAAGTCTATATAATGTGCGATTGAGGATATGGTTGATGGAGGCTGAAAGGCGGTCTTTGAACGTGTGGTGTTTGATATAGTTTGCTTCGGGATGTTTTCCTCGCATCACATTATCGATGCATTGAATGAGCGAATCGATATCTTTTGGGCGCTGAGATGGCTCTTTTTGAAGGAGCATGCTCAGAAGTTCTGTCATATAGGGAGAAGTGGCTGGTGCTTTTTGTTTGAGGACAGGTTCAAACTGAAGGACGAAGAGCTCGCTAGGGATTTGGTATGGCGGGACGCCAGTGAGCATGTGCAGGACAGTGGCGCCGAGCGCGTAATAGTCGGCCTGTACGCTGCTGTCGCCGACGATCTGTTCGGGTGCCATGTAGCCGATGGTGCCGGCGACTGTGGATCCCTGCTGGCGTTTTTGAGGATTTGCGACGGCACCGAAGTCGATGAGATATGGGGAAAGGTGCGTGAACTTCCCGGGGCAATGGCAGAGGATGTTTGAGGGCTTGATGTCGCGGTGAATGATGGGCGGCCTATAATTTTTTTCAAGCTGTGAGAGGATATCTGTGAGTGCGCGCATGAGGATGAGCGCTTCAGGTTCAGTGAAGATTCTGCCCTGGTCGAGATAGGACTGGATGGACGGCGCGTCGATGTATTGCTGTACGAGGTAGCAGACGCCTGCCCCTTCGCTGTCGATGATGGCTTCGTGGAATGTTGGTACGCCTTGAACGGATAGGCTTTCCAGGACTTCAGCTTCTCGCTGGAATAGATCGAGACTTTTGAAGTTTTCGATCTGGGAGAGTTTTAGGGCCTTGATTGCGACGCGCTCGTCGTTAAGCGTTGTCCGCGCAAGATATGTCTTGCCGTTTGCGCCTTCGCCCAGGAGGTCGATGTATCTGTATTTATGTGCAAGTTCGGGTGGGGTCTGTATCATAATGCGTCAGGGGGAGGGGAGACTGATGTTCAATCAGGAGACGGAAATCTATTCGTGGGTGGAAATGATTCTGTCAAGCGATATGAAATCTTTGAGCGGGATAGGAAATGGCATGGACAGGACGGTTTTGGGCTTATTTTTATGAGTTGGATATGTGGAGGAGGTTTTGGAAGTGTTTTCCTGTATGAGATAGAGAATGGGAAGCGGGTCGCCCGGATGCAGGTTGGCAGGTCTGCTCGAGACATAAGTGCGGATGAGATCATCGGGATTGTTATCGTCGGGAGGATTAAATTTATATTTGATCTCGAATGCTGGCGGTGCAACGGAGAAACAAGAAGAGTTCTGATATGTCTTAAAAGCGTTTTCGCCTTTCAAACTCTTTTGCTTGACTGAGATCACAGTTGCGATAGATCTTCGGCCGTTTTTCAGGAGGTCGAGGTAAGTCATGCTGAAATCTGATTCATTTTTGGTATATTCGTAAAAGCCATCACAGAAGGCAATTCTCTTTTGGCCAAAATCTCTCATTTTGATAGTTATAACTGTGAGGATGATCGTGATGAAAAAAATAGAGAAGAAGCTCAGTAATGTCAGGGCGTGTAAAACGAGTAAGAAAAGTACTAAAATTATGGAGGTGATGAACAGTCCTGTGTAGATTGCAATGCCGGCATCTGAGGCGATAAGCTTTATGATGCCAGACGGTTTATGATTTTCGGGGATATCGCGTTTCGTAAGATGCAGATAGTTTTCGGGGATCTTTCTGGGGACTGCTTCAGAGAGCTGCTGCCAGAGCTGGATGTTGTCCGGCTGTCCGATTGATCTGACATTTGAGAGCCTGTCTTCAAATTCATCGCTGGGAAGCTGGGAGACGGGGAGAAGGCTTGGAATATCGTATTTGTCTTGAGCAAAGGCAGCAAAAATCTCTTTGAGTTTTTTGTAATCTGTGAGCCTGGCGGATACGAGCGGCTCGGTCATCTGCCTGAGGACTGGAACGACCTGAGGGGGGACGTTTTCGAGGATTGGGTCAATGATGAGCCGGAAATCCTTGACCTGAATGTCTTCGGGAGAAATGCCGGTAATCATGGTAACGATTAGGACGCCGAGCGCATAGATGTCGCTTTCGGGCTTTGGGGTTCCAGTGATCTGTTCGGGGGGCATGTATCCGAACGTGCCGGCAACAGTGGAGCCGCCGCTTTGTATTTGTGGATTTGCGACAGCGCCAAAGTCGATGAGCGTGACATCGAAGCCGCTGTTTGACGGGGTGAGTATGAGGTTTGAGGGCTTGATGTCGCGGTGGATGATGGGCGGCGTGTGATGATGGAGTTTATCGAGGATGTTGAGAATTTGCAGGGCGAGATCGAAGATACGCGAGAGACTGAAGCAATGTCCGCTTTTCATCATTTCAGCGAGCGTTCGCCCTTCGATGTACTGCTGGACGATGCATGCGCCTGGGGTTTCGCCGGAGAGGTGTTCTGCGGCTTCGTAGAAGCGTGCGATGCCCGGTATGCCGAGTTTTGAGAGCGTGTCGACTTCGCGATGGAAGAGGTCATAAGTTTTCCATGCGGAGACGGAATCGATGTTGAGCAGTTTGATGGCGACTTTGTGGCCTGTTTCTTTAGATTCGCCTAGAAAAACCGAGCCCTGCGTACCGCGCCCGAGGACGGAGAGCAGCGTGTATTTGTCGCTGAGTTCTGGGATGAGCTTGTCTTTGGGAGAGAGCGGGTGCCCGGTGATATGGCGCGCTGTGGGATGCGCAGGCTGTGTGATCGGTGGGCGCGAGTCATCCTGCTGTGGGGACACGTCTGCGGATGGTTGTTGGGGGCATTCTGACGAGGTTTGGGGTGTGCTGGCGTGGGTTTTCATGGATTATAAAGATTGAAATCTGGTTGAATGTGGCGTGTCAGGTTTGCAGGTTTGATGATTGTGAGGCGTTTTGTGTTAAGGCATGTTTGAGCCATTGGCCGCTCCCCCTTAGCATCTTTCCCAAATGGGTGCCGGGGGAGGGGATTTGCGCGATATCATGATTGAGTATTATGCAATAGTTCAGAGCTTCCTTAAGGAATGTTTGAGTAATTGTTGTTTTGGGGCAATGGCGTTTCAGGGAGATAAGTTTTGTGCGGGGGAGACACTGGCTTTCCCTTGTGGTGCACGAATAATTGAGGTATGTGTGAGATTAGGGAGCGCTTCACGGTCTAGGAAACTGAACGCGCGGTTATGCGCATCATATTTGATATCACACGTGACAGGGAAAGCAATTCGTGTGAGTGCAACGTATTCTGAGTGTGTGATGAGACTGATATTGGAGAATGATTCTCCTTCGATCGTGTAATAGAATGAGGCAAAATATTCATATTCGAGATGTTCATTTTCGTGAATGAATACGCCTGTGAGCGTGCCTTTTGCGTGTGTGAGTTTGGCGGAAGAGTAGAAAAGGCTGGCCGTGCGTGCGATGGCGCTGATGAATTTTCGGAAGTGCTGTACAAAAGTGGTTTTGGGGTCGGCTTTCGGGGGATGATTTTGTGAGACATTTTCTATATAATGAATGAGTTCGGATATATTTTGTGGGCGATTTGAGGGGTCTTTGTCGAGCAGAATGTCGAGGAGCTCGATCATATTTTTAGAAGTTGCTGGAGCATTTTGCTTGAGGACAGGCTTGAACTGGAGGGCAAACAGTTCAGATGGGATTTCGTAAGGCGGGACGCCAGTGAGCATGTGCAGGATGGTCGCGCCGAGTGCATAATAGTCAGATTGGATGATGCTGTCGCCAATGATCTGTTCGGGCGCCATATAGCCGAGGGTGCCTGCGACGGTAGAGCCCTGCTGTCGTTTTTGAGGATTTGCGACGGCGCCGAAGTCGATGAGCCATGGATCGAGATCTTCATTGGGAGCGTCAGTATCGGGCATCTCGCAGAGGATGTTTGAGGGCTTGATGTCTCGGTGTATGATGGGGGGCGCGTAGTTTGTTTCGAGCTCGCGAAGTATTTCTGCGAGTTTTCGGATGATGCGCAGGGTTTCGCGTTCGGTGAATTTCCTGCCGGAGTCGATATAAGACTGAATGGATGGGGCGCTGACGTATTGCTGTATGAGGAAGCATTCGCCAGCTTTGTCGTTCATGATTGCATGGTAGAATTTGGGGACGCCGTGGACCGTGAGGCTTTGAAGGATTTCGGCTTCTCTTTGGAAGAGTTCATAGCTTTTGAGCGATTCGATCTGTGAGAATTTGAGCGCTTTTATGGCGACGTTATTGTCTCCGATGAGCGTGCGCGCCAGCCATGTTTTTCCATTGGCGCCTTCGCCGAGGAGGCGGATGAATCTGTAGTCATTGGCGAGCGGAGCGGGTGTGTCGCATTCTGTGGCGGACATTCGGGGAGCGCTGATATTCATAATCGTGTGAGCTATATATTGTGTGGAGTCGGAGAGGGGGTAGCGGCGTATTTGCGAAGCAAATAGCCGCGCAGGGGGAGGCTTCCCCCATCCAAAGGATCAGGAATCTTTGGAAGAAATGATTCTGTGGAGATCTGAGACGTCATTGAGCGGGATGGGGAAAGGCATGGATGTAACATTTTTATGATTTTTCAAATCCATCATATACAGGATAGGGAGGGGGTCGCCAGGATGGATGTCTGGTTCATTTGGGCATATATAAGTGCGGATAAGGTCGTTCGGATTATCATCATCCGGGGGATTGAATTTATATCGGATATGAAAAGCGGCGGGCTGATTGCAGACACGGTTGAATTGTCCGAGTATTCTGATATCGCTGAATTTAGGCGGATGATATTGGATATCAATGACAGTAGCCATGGTGCACCTGCCGGTATGGAGCAGCGTGAGGTATTCAGATTTTAGTTTTGCGAGGCTATTTTCAAATTTTTCCATATACATATCATATACAAATTTATGTCGAGCGCATCGCACGTAGCTATGAATGAAAAAAACGAGGCATGCGATTATGGGCAGCGTGAATAGGAAAATATACCACGGCAGATAAAACATCATTCCGAGGGAATAATATATGAGAATAAATATAATAAAAAAGATCATGACAGCGATGCTGAGCGGGTTTGTCGTGAAGAAAGTCATGAGCTTGCTTATCGGGCGTGTTTCCGGGATATCGCGGAGCTTTAAATCTGTATAAGATTTGGGGATGTGCCTGGAGGAGCTGTCGCCGAGGCATTGCCAGAGCTCGACGTTTCCGGATTGAGCGAGCGAGTTGACTTTTCGGAGTTTTGTGTCGAAGTCGTTGTCGTCGAAGTCGGCGACGGGGAGGTATTCGCCGGTGATGAACAGTCCGTTCGAGAAGTCGTGGAAGATGCGGCGGAGTTTTTCGTGATCCGCGAGCCTGTTCTGAACGAGCGGTTCGGTCATCTGTCTGAGGATGGGGACGATCTGCGGCGGGATATTTTCGAGGTGGGGGTCGATGATGAGGCGAAAATCCTTGACCTGCAGGTTTTCGGGCTGGACGCCGCTGATAAGCGTGACGAGCATGACGCCGAGCGCGTAGATGTCGCTTGCGGGTACGGGATGTCCGGTGATCTGTTCAGGCGGCATGTATCCGTAGGTGCCCGCGAGTGTGGATCCGCCGCTCTGGATTTGAGGATTTGCGACGGCGCCGAAGTCGATGAGCGTGACATCGAAGCCTGTGGCGGAGGGAGTGAGTATGATGTTCGAGGGCTTGATATCGCGGTGTATGATGGGTGGATTGTTGCAGTGCAGTTTCTGGAGGATTTCGACGAGCTGCCGGGCGAGGTCGAAGGTGCGCGTGAGGCTGAAGCTGTGCCCTCGTTTGAGCATTTCCGCGAGCGTTCTGCCCTCGATGTAATCCTGTACGATGCATGCTGCGGGGCGATTGCCGGAGAGGTGTTCGGCGGCTTCGTGGAAACGTGCGACGCCAGGCATGTCGAGTTTTGAGAGCGTGTCGACCTCGCGGTGGAAGAGGTCGTAAGCTTTCCATGAGGAGACGGAGTCGATGGGGATCTGTTTGATGGCGACTAATTTTTGCGAGTCATTTGCGCGTGCGAGATAGACGGAGCCCTGGTTTCCGCGACCTATGACGGACAGGAGCGTGTATTTGTCTGCCAGTTCAGGGATGAGGATGTCAGTTTCTGTGAGCGGAGTGACTGTGTTCGGGATCGGCGGTTCTGCGAGGGAGTGGTTCTGCGGTTTTCCGGAGGTGTGTGCGTCGGAGGGCATGATTTCGGAACGCGGAGCTTGTTCGGCGGCAAAGTCATATCCGGAGCGGTTGTCAGCGGTGTCTAAGTCTTTGGAAGGCGTATGCGTGATGGAGGATGCGTTCATAATATGCCATGCCGTGGAGGTCCAGAAAAGAAGAACATTCGTTGCGCGGCGGGTCGTCGTGCATTTGATGCGAGAATTATAAAGCTATTTGAGTGTTTTGTCAGTTGTTATAATTTTTGAATAAGCGTATTAGACACGTCTGGAGAGTCGGTCCATTCGGGCTGGCCATTTTTTTTCAGGAGATGAAACCATGGTTGATTTTTCAGAGATCCTCAAGAAAGCAGAATCCTACAGAGCCGAAATGACGCAGTTCCTGCGGGACATGATCGCGATTCCGAGTGAATCGTGTCACGAGAAGGAAGTGGTTCTTCGCATCAAACAGGAAATGGAAAAAGTCGGTTTTGACAAGGTCGAGATTGATCCGATGGGCAACATTCTTGGCACTATCGGCCACGGCAAGCACGTGATTGCGATGGATGCGCATATCGACACGGTTGGTGTTGGGGACATCCGTCTTTGGACGGAATGCGATCCTTATAAGGGGAAAGAGGATGACAACACGATCTGGGGTCGCGGCGGCTCGGATCAGGAAGGCGGTATGGCAGCCATGGTTTATGCCGGCAAAGTGATCAAGGACCTCGGTCTTGAAGGCGATTACACGCTGATCGTGACGGGCACGGTTCAGGAAGAGGACTGCGACGGCCTGTGCTGGCAGTACATCATCAATGAGGACAAGCTGAAGCCTGAATTCGTGGTGAGCACGGAGCCGACGAGCCTTCGCATCTATCGCGGTCATCGCGGCCGTATGGAGATCCGCGTGGAAGCACGCGGGGTGAGCTGCCATGGTTCAGCGCCGGAGCGCGGCGACAACGCCATCCACAAGATGGCCGACATCATCCGCGATGTTCGCGCGCTCAATGAAAATGATGCCGCCGATTCGACGGAGATCAAGGGTCTCGTCAAGATGCTCGATGCGAAATACAATCCGCAGTGGAAGGAAGCCAATTTCCTCGGACGCGGCACGATCACGACCTCGGAGATTTTCTTCACCTCTCCGAGCCGCTGCGCAGTTGCCGACTCGTGCGCGATTTCACTGGATCGCCGCATGACCGCCGGGGAGACATGGGAATCTTGTCTCGAAGAGATCCGCGCGCTGCCGAGCGTGAAGAAATATGGTGATTCCATCACCGTCTCGATGTACAAATACGAGCGTCCGTCGTACACCGACCTGCTCTATCCGACCGAATGCTACTTCCCGACGTGGGTTCTTCCGCGCGAGCATGCCGTCTGCGAATCGCTCGTCGAAGCGTACAAAGGTCTTGGTGCAGCCGATGCCTCGAAGCGTTTCTTCAAAGATGAGCCCGTTGTCGATAAATGGACGTTCTCGACGAACTGCGTCTCGATCATGGGCCGTTACGGCATTCCCAGCATTGGTTTTGGTCCCGGCGCGGAAGAGCAGGCGCACTTCCCGAACGAGAAGACCTGGAAAGATCATCTCGTGACGGCATGCGCGATGTATGCGGCGATCCCGCTGACCTATTGCAAGAAAGTTGACTGATATCGCGTGAGGCGTTTCGGGCGCGGCCGTCGCCCGGATGTTGTGGCGGCATTTCCGGCATTGAGTTTTTTGCTGAGAATGCTGCCTTCTTTTTGTGATCATTAAAGGCATTTGGGCGCGCGGCGGTTTCCCGTGCCCGCAGATATGGCAGCCGTCAGGGCTGTATCGACAGACATTTTGCAGGAGAAAACATGCAGACTCAGTTCCGTGGAAAACATTTTGTAACGCTTCGCGATTGGTCCAAAGACGAGATCGATACCCTTCTCGACGTATCGGCAGACCTCAAGCGGGATTTTGCGATGGGACGTGTGAACAACATTCTCGAGAATCAGACGATTTTCCTGATGTTCATGGAGCAGTCCACGCGTACGCGCAACTCAATGGAAGCCGGCATCACGCAGCTCGGCGGCCATGGTCACTTTATTGACGGCCAGACGGCTCAGCTGGCACATGGGGAGAGCGCCAAGGACACCGCGATTATTCTGTCCCGCATGGGGCATGCGATCGCAATGCGTTACTGCAACTGGAGCTACGGCAACAAGTTCATCTCCGAGATGGCGAAATGGGCGACCGTCCCTGTCATGAATCTTCAGTGCGACCTCTATCACCCGATGCAGGCGATTGCCGACCTGATGACGATGCAGGAAAAATTCGGCCGCGACCTCAAGCGCATCAAGGTCTCCATCATCTGGGCGTATGCTGAGTCTCACAAGAAACCGATTTCCGTGCCTCTTTCGCAGGTTCTTCTCTTCCCGCGCTATGGCATGGACGTCTGCCTCGCGCATCCGAAAGGCTGGGAACTCCCCGACTGGGTCATCGCGGAAGCCAAAGCGAACGCGGAACGTTATGGCGGCACAGTCACCGTGACGGATGACGAAGCGGAAGCCTATCGCGGCGCTCACATCGTCATTCCCAAAAACTGGGGCAACTGGGTCAATGACCAGACCGGTCTTCAGGCATCTGGCGCAGTCAAAGTCGTGGATGATGCCCTCCGCGCGCACAGATCGTGGAAATGCACGGCTGAAAAAGTCGCGACTTGCGATCCCGATTATGTGTATATGCATGCGCTTCCCGCAGACCGCAACAACGAAGTCGAGAACGAGATCATCGACGGCCCGCACAGCATCGTTTACGATGAGGCCGAGAACCGTCTCCACACGGCAAAAGCAGTCATGGCTCTGACCATGGGTGGCCGCGGCGGCGCGCACATGTAATCATTATCCGTCATGCGGTGATTGGCCGTCATGCGGGGGATATCAAGAGACGTTCTCCATGGAACGTCTTTACATCGGGTGTTTTTCTGGGGGGCGCGGCTATTTCATACGCCGCGCATCCGAGGGCGTCCGCGTTGCGAACGCCCTCGTAATGCATACGGCGGCTTCCAGCCGCCGGCGCACCTATGCCTTTGGCATACAGTGCGCGTGCTGGCTATGCTTCGCATACGCCGTGCATCCAGAGACGTTCCAGGGAACGTCTTTACATTGACGGAACGTCTTTGCATTGACGGAACGTCTTTGGCAGGCATAGGTTTTATAGATCTGCCGGTGTCCAGCGGCGCCAGCCAGACGAAAGCCTGTAGCTGAGTCCGGGAGAAAGTTCGATCTGATCGCGATTGTTTGAGAGCAGATCGGGGGATGTGCAGTCATTGATGGCCTGTATATAAATCGAATAATCTATGTGTATATGATCATTTGGGCATGATGCCAGCGCATCTTGAGGCTGGCGAGCTGGAAAGGATAGGGTATTCAGATCCAGGGTGATGTTCGGAGATATGATATCTTTTATGATATGGGGCTCGGTAGCAAAAGATGAAGCGAGTGATAGAATGTCATCTGTGACCCCATAGGGCACTTCAGACCATTGCAGGATGCTGACCTTTGGGGGGCAAGTGTCTGTGCGCTCAAGAGTATTCTTGAGAATTTTTTGTGCCTGTGTGAACGCGCTGTTCAGATGCTTGAATGATTTGCGGAGCATATTGATATAGGGGGAAACTTCTATAGGATGGTCTGAGATGCCCATATTCTGATTGATATATTCGGCGTATGTTTGGCAGTCTTCTGTTTGAAGTGACTTTGCGACTGAAAAAGATGTTTTATATTGACTGGCGACAGATGTGACAAACATGGAGAGTTCAAATATGGCGGCAAAAAAGTATAAATCTGCGGGATGGATATACAATTCGCTGAAACCAAAGATATCGCGGATGGTATAGGGTTCGCGGAGCTGGTCGGCTGTTTCGGCGAGCAGGTCTGAGATATGCTCAAAGCTATGAACATGCGTGCTGATTGTCTCAAATATATCTTTCCATTCGAGTTTCGGGTCTATATATTCAAAGCGATCACAATGAACAGATTCGCTGCATGTATGAGGAAGCTGTATATTTGAGGAAATTCCGGAACTGCATGAATCTATATTTGTATCTTGTGAATGATACTGGTCTTGGTGACTATTGATATTTTGCAGACAGAAATCTTGAATGCTTTGTGTGAACCCAAACGCTTGGAACAGATTTTTAAAATCATTTGAATTGAGCGTAAGCAGGAGTTCGGATGCAGCCAGACCGATGTTGATATCATTGTTATGATCCATGATATCGTGCGCATTTGAAAAATGTATGAATGCGCTTTCAAAGTTGCATTCGAGAAGCGCATCTTTTCCAGCATTGGCTTCGTCGCGCGCTCTGAGCTCCTCGCAGCCGCAGCATAAGGGGAGGAGCAGAAGTATGATGAGCAATGCTTTGTTCATTTTGTGGCGCGCGGAGGGGGATTTAGGGAGAGCCATATAACGGTTGACATACGCCTTTCGGGCGAAAGGCGTATGTGAGGGATGAATCAGGCTTCAGGCTCTGGCTCTATGGGTTCGGGCTCTGGTTCGGGTTCAACAGGCTCTGGCTCTGGCTCGGGCTCCATGCAGGTGGCTTTACCGAGTTCATCCGAATGACCGCAGAACTGAGCTTCGGTACAGACTTGGAGGTAGATGCCGCGACTTGCGAGATTGATCGTGACCGGCGTGCCGTCTGTCGCTTTGGTACAGGCATATCCTGAGACAGCTTCTTTGTCGTCCAGTGTGTAGACGCATTCAGTCTGGATACCACTTTCATCGCATTCGGGGGGCATCGGTGAAGCATCTGGACGCAGTTCGACGAGCACTGATATCGTCTTGAGATCTGTGCCATAGGTACTGACGTCGACTTCTTTGCACTCAGTTTCGTATCTGTTGATGATGGAGACTTTTCCTTCTGTGTTGCAGTAATAGAGCGTGGATTCCGAGTAGTCACCGTCTTTTTCTGTGATGCAGATATCTTTTGTTTTGAGTTCGTCTGGACATGGGGAGTCATCTTTGGGCATGCACTGGCCGTTCGAGGCGAACTGGGTGTTTTCGGGGCATGATTCTACAGCGGCGCATATATAATTGCTATATTCATAGTCTGGTTCTTGAGGGACGCAGTATGGGGTTTCTCCGGAGCATGTTTTGTCGCAATGGCTGCATACATAGGAATCGGCCGCTTTGTCGTAATGAACGTAGACGCCATTCGGTGCATCACCGTTATCGTCGCGGCAATACTCATAAGCTTCCATGCCATCCATTTCCATGCAGCTCGCGAATTTTATCCATTCATCTGTTTCCGGATTAGGGAATTCGATGGCATACGCCTGAGTGCCGGCCGGGCATTCGGGTTTGTCGATGCAATAGGAACGTTTTTCGAAGATATTGTACACGCAGTAGGGGGTATCGCCTTCGCATTTATCCCAGCAGGCGGAGCAGATGAAGCCATTGGGGCTGCTGCTGTCTCTATAGAAGTAGGGTGATTGTGGATCCGGGCATTTTTCGGGGCATTCGTCGCCTTCGCTGCAGATTTGGCCGAAATACTCATGAGGATTGAGCCAGCTGCCCAGGGGGAGATTTTCCCATTCGCTTGAGAAAGTCGCGTCATATTTGCGATCGGTCATGAACTCGAGTTCAATATAGTCAATGCCTTCGCCATAGTAGGTATCGTGCGAGATCAGGCTTGTATTGAGGATGTGGTTGGGAAGTTTTTCGTTGAGGAAGACTTCGTCGCCATATACTGCTTGTACAAAATCGCCGATCCAGTATTTGCCAGATAGATCTACCTCGTCGCCGGTGACATCGATTTGCATATCGCCTTTTTGCGCATAGAGGACATCGTCAAAGACTTTTTTGAGGTCGGCCTTGAGGCCAGGCTTGATGAATTTGGAGAGATCCCCTGAGCCATCAGCCATGGCTTTGGCGATATCTTTCATATCATTGAGTGCGCCGGACGGGATTTTTGAGAAATCGAAGAAAGCGCCTTTTGCGGAGCCGTTGAGTGCAGAGAGGAAGAGGGACGCGGCCTTCTGGAATGCTGCGCTGCCGGTGGCACCTGTAACTTTGCGTGGGCTTGCAGTCGGCATGAACAGGTGAGGGATGAGCATATTTGCATATTTTTCAAAAGCCTTATAGTCATCAGATTTTCCAGGAATTGCGCATTCCAGGTAAGGATCTTCTTCATCACCGCGTTCGCCGCAGAATAGCGTGGTGTAGTCGACAGAATATTTTTCTTTGCAGGAGTCTTCGACGGGAGTTTTTTTATCATCCAGTTCAACGGAACATGATTCAGTGAATGGGATGATCTCAACTGGCTTTCGGCACAATTGAATCGTTTCATCCTCATTCCAGCCTTCGAATTCTTCGCATTCCCAGTCATGGTAATCGATGTCATACATACTTTTGCACTCATCTTTGACGATTTCGCCGTTTTCATCAAAGAAGACCCGGCAGTGAGGGATGTATACTGAGATTTCGCCATCTGGGGGATTCAATGTATCGCGGATACTGAAGTCGAAGTCGTAGTGGGAGAGCAGGTCGATGGCGGCATCAGCAGCCATGAGGAGCGCAGCCATCGCATTGAGGTCGGCGGCATCCACTTTGAAGTTGTTGAGCCCGCATCCGATTTTTTCATTTGGGGAGATTGCGTTCGAGCCTGTGAGTTTTGCGGCTTCTTCAAGGCTTGACGCGAGGGATTCGAGTTCGGGCTTGAGCGAGACGAGAACATCGAGGACGTTGTCGAACGTGATGGATTTGTCGATGGTGTCTTTCCAGGATTTGTCGTCATCTTTGGCGATTGTCATGGGCATGCGGTCTGCGAAACCTTCATAGTCATGATTTCCGGTAAAGATCTGCTTGAAGAGGCCGTTATTGCCTTCCCAGAGCGGTTTGAAGTCCACGAGGCCGGAATTTGCGATGAATCCGAGCTTGGGGAGAAGCTTTTGGACATCCTCTCTGTAAAGGAGGTGAATGAGTCCGAGGACAGAGCGGTCAAGCGCAGTCTGTGCATCTATTTTATTGTCGCTGATCTGAGCGGCATAGACTGTGTCGAGCGCTTCGTAAGCGGCTGCGAAATCGCATGCGGCCATTTTGGTTTCAGCTTCGGTCTGTTTGGCAGTACATTCGTCGCCCTTGCAGGGCGCGGTGCTGGATTGGGGTGTGGTGTCCTCAGCGGCGGGCTGGTCAGAAGGGGACTGATTTTTATCGTCACCGCAGCTTGCGAGTCCGATTGCGAGCAAAGCGGAGAACATGAGCGGCCAGGTTTTATTGAGCATTTGAGATTCCTTTATGGATTGTATCAAAAGATAGTATTGGGTATAACACTATGAACCCGTCGGATGATAATAGCAATGGAATGATAAAATTCAAATGGAATCAGTCAGATGTAGTCAGAGTGAGGCAATGGTTTGGAGGGCTTTTACGCTGTTTTGCGCTTGGAAATTTAAGGCTGCTTAAAGCGCGCTGGCTGTGTAGTGGTTTGTACGATCGGAGGGGATCATTTGACAGCCCGGAGTTGCCTGATTTTAGAACATGAATTGTGGCTGGCCGATCTGGAAAATGCTGGCAAATGTGAATCGCCGAGGGGGTAGCGGCGTATTTCGAGGGGGTTCCCGAGAAATAGCCGCGCAGGGGGAGTCTTCCCCCTGCACAAAAGAAATTTCAAATAAGGCCGATTCAGATTTAGGATTGATATATTCGCGAATTTATTTGGCGTTTTTTTGATTCATGGCGCGGATATAAGTTTCGGCAATTTTCCGAGTCATTGGGGCTTCGCTGGTATTAGCGCCAATGGCATAAATCCAGTCATAATTTGCGGGATCCATGATATTGCCGACGGCGCGGACGAGGAGGGCGCGCAATGTATCGTGTTCGAAGAGGATGATCGGGGCTTCTTCGTGATATTTCCGATAGATGACAGGGCATTCTGCGTAGACCTGTGAGCTGTCGTAAGCCTGTTTCATTGCCGGCACATCTTTTTTTGTGGCCGTGAAGCGGAGGACGTCCGTCGCATAGCAGCGCATGTCGTCTGGGAGGTCTGAAGCGTTGAGATATTTGAACGCGAGCGCGGCCGTCTCGGTTTTTTTCATGGATTTGAGATAGAAGAAGGCATACTGGAGGACCTGCGGGCTGCAGTCGCGTTTTGTGAGACATGTGTCGAGGATATGTATGGCTTCGCTGGATGCCATGTCATCATTGAGCGTATAGAAGGCGAAGAGCGTGGCGGGAACGAGGACAGCGTCAGCATGATTCTGCTCGAAGGCGGTGCGCATGACGGTCATGAGGAGGCCGCGAGCCTTTTTCCATTCGAGTCGGCTCAGGGCGATGGCGGCTTCCTGTCGTGAGATCTGATCATAAGTGTCGGAGCGGAGGATCTGCATGAGATCGTCGGCTGTTTCGATGATTTTGGCTTTTCCTGAGAGATAGATTGCCCATGCGCGGACGCTGTCGTCCTCATCGAGGACGCATTTCTGGAGGCTTTCGCGAATTTCAGGTTCCTGCCATTTTGCGGAGTGGTAAGGGTTTGAAATCGTGCGAATGACAGCCGTGCGTTCAGCAGGATCGGGGCTTCTCATGGAAATGACGATGCCGCCGATGCTCTGGTACCATCGGACGTTGGCGCCAGTGCAGAAATCACATCCGAAGCCGAGGGCGATGATGGAGACTAGCCAGATGAAGATGAAATATATATTTTTATTTTTAAGGAGCGCTTTTTGTTCTTCGATATCGTCGGGGGTATAGCTGTTGCCGAGGTGCATTTTTTTGAGCCAGGGACCGGCAAAAACAATATCGCCGATGACAAGCGCGAGCAGATAGGCGATGACGAGCGTCGCGATATAGAGAAGAACGATGATGCCGCCGTTGAGTAGTGACCAGACGCTGACATATCGGATGAAGGTCCCGGCCGCGAAGTAGCACAGAGTGAGCGAGAGGATGGCGATGGCTGCGGTGATTCTGAGTCTTTTGCGCGATGAGAGCGTTTTTTTGAAGACGCCGATCTCATACATGTTTGGTATGACTTCGACGCGAAAAGAGTTATTTTTTGAAGACTTTGCCACAGTTCGATCCTTAAATTTATCTGAAGAATGCGGAGGCTGGTATCTCCAGCATGAATGATGTTATAGCCGCGCTTGCCCGTCGCAGGCAAAAGAAAAGCGCCCGAAGGCGCTTAAACGATCATCCCATCACGCACGGAAGATGGTGACAGCTTTGAGGATGACTGGCTCCAGAGGTTTATCGCGATGATCTCTTCTGACGCGGGCGATTTTTTTAATGATATCGAGGCCGTCGATGACTTTTCCGAAGACGGCGTGCCTGTTGTCGAGGTGCGGCGTGGGGACTTCAGTGATGAAGAACTGCGAGCCGTTCGTATTGGGGCCAGCATTCGCCATGGAGAGGATGCCGGGGGTGTTATGACGGAGTTTAGGGCTGAATTCGTCGCGGAATCTGTAGCCAGGGCCGCCAGTGCCAATACCGCGCGGGCAGCCGCACTGGATCATGAAATCGGGAATGACGCGGTGAAAGATGAGTCCATCGTAGAACGGTCTCTGCGTAGTTTCCCCGGTCAATTCATCGATGAACTGGAGCTGCCCGGTCGCGAGGCCGACAAAATTCTTGACGGTATTTGGGACGAGGTCTTCGTAGAGTTCTGCGGTCATATCGCCCAACGAAGTTTCGAAGCGTGCATAGAGTTTTCCGGTCCCCGGTATGGAGACGTGAGCGAAGTATTTGGAATCGACGAGAGATTCAGCCATGAGCGTACCTCAAAACGAAAGAGAAAGTGAAAACCTGACCATCAGGTTTCGAGTATGTAGTGTGTATATCAGAAGTGAGGGGAAAGAGGGCAGAAATTGGATAAAAAAAAAGGGCAGGAAACCTGCCCTTTTTTTTCAGGTCATGCAATGACCTTAAAGCATAGTGGATTAGCCACCGATATGCATGTTTTCAACAACGAAGGTGATCTCTTCGGTCACAACATCATTGCCTTTACCATCGAGGGCGCTGATTTTCCATGCTTTGGGCCAGCAACCGAAGAGGTACCATGTACGGATGGGGTTGCCAGCGTTGTCATTGAGGATAATGGAGATGTCACGACGGACATACTGACCTTCGCGAGCGAGTCTCCACCATTCCTGGAGGTCCGGAGTGACAATGTAACCTTTTTTGAGGGTCACATCGCCGAATTTTGCGCGGCCGGGACGTTTACGGAGGGTCAAATCATCGCCATCCTGGAATTCGATGACTTCCAGTTCAGCGTTGATTCCGTCTACGCCTTTGAAGTAACCGGCAGTAACACCACCGATATCAACTTTAAAGTTGTAAGCACCAACGTGATCCAAATCAGTACGACGGCTAGGCATAATCTCTCTCCTTTTAGCTAAGCCATATCAGCCAACCACTGGCATAACATGGCTGAACCATAATGTCCCCCCATGAACGACATGTGCATGGGGAAACGGTTTAAAAACATTTTATTTGTAATTATTCAGAAACGTCGCCACCGGCAGCCATCTGGCCGATACGGAAGATGACGAATTCGGCGGGTTTCACGGGGCAGATACCAACTTCGCAAACGAGCTGGCCGGCATCGATGACTTCGGGGGGATTGGTTTCTTCGTCGCATTTGACATAGAAAGCCTGTTCCGGAGTCTGGCCAAGGAAAGCACCTGTACGCCAGATGCGGAGGAGGAAAGCGGTGATGGTACGTTCGACGCGTTTCCAGAGACGCTGATCGTTCGGCTCGAAGACGACCCACTGGGTGCCATTTTCGATGGACTGTTCAACCATGTTGAACAGACGGCGAACGTTGACATAACGCCACGAAGGATCGCTGGAGACCGTGCGGGCACCCCAAACGCGGATACCGCGGTTGCGGAACATGCGGATGCAGTTGATGCCTTTCGGGTTGAGGATATCCTGCTCGCCCTTGGTGATGTTGTATTTCAGGCCGAGAGCGCCGCGAACGAGTTCGTTTGCAGGAGCTTTGTGGACGCCACGTTCTGTATCGCTGCGGGCATAGATACCAGCCATGTATCCCGAAGGCGGCTGATAGATGTTGCCTTTCTGCGGATCATAGACTTCGATCCACGGGAAGTAGTATGCACCGTACTTGGAGTCACGGGGCTTCGGAAGTCTGTCAACGCCGCCTTTCTCGATCGTTTCGGGGCTGTCGAGGATGGCAAAGCGATACTTCATGTTCTCGCAGTGGCTCAGAAGGGCATCCTGGATTGCAGGATCCGTCATGCCGGGCGCGCAGACGAGGGAAATGTCATCGATTTCTTCAAGAAGTTTCAGACCGCTACGGGCACCGGGACCGTTGTCCTTGCCGATGTAGAGCGCTGCACGGCTTGCAATCTTCTCACCATCAGGATCAACGCTGGCTTCAGGATCCCACTGACCAACATTCACGATATATGCACGACCGCCGCCATTGTTGAAGAAACCATAAACGGCATGGGCGAGATATTCGCTGTTCTGAAAATCACCAAAGTTCTTCGTAAACTGGCTCCAGTTCGTGCAGAGAATCGGTTCATTCACTGGTCCAACTGAGCACTCACCAAGGAATGCAAGCGTGTTAGTGCCCGCTGCTTCGATGGGCTTTGTGCCACGATCAACTTCTTCTACATAAACACCAGGTGACAAATACGTAGTTGCCATGTGAACTCCTGAATAATTTCCGGTGATAAACACTGGGTCACTAAACTCAACAGAGGACCATCCTCTGTCACGTTATTTAAGGCTACCGCCTATAATTTCCTATCTCCGCCCCTGGCCGGAGAGCTTGACCGACCTGTCAAATGTCCTGCGGATCGGATCGCTCCTTCGATCGCTGTCGAGGTATGTCCATACGCAGAACTGTGCTGCCGGTCTCACTTTCTCCCCCATGCTGCGCCAGAATGACATCGTCTCCTCATAGCCGAACTTCGTCTCCTCTACGGGACGGAGCGCTATGATCTCGCGCTGCCTGAATGAATAACCTTGAAGCAGGCCTTCTCCAATCTCCGGATGTTCATAAAACACCTTGATCGCTAGCGCAAGCAGTACATGCTCTTCCTGGGGCGTTTTGCCCCACGCCGATACTGTATAGTATAACTTCAACAGCAGCGACGGGTCAACTGAATACTCAACTACTTCTCCAGTATCGTCATTCACGCTCATCAGCTTCTGGCCTCGCTCGCGGACGATCGGGTCAATGCAGACGGCGCTCAGGAAAAGCGATAATGCCGGCAGCTTCTTGATGTTCTCTTCCGTCGGAATGGTCGTGTACAATTCGACATCCTTGTATCCCGCATTTTTCAAACTCGATTCAAGGAGTTTCTGAAGCGTCGTGCTGACGTCCTTTATGACTTCGAATTGTCCCACTTGACTTCTCCCTCAGGTTCAGAGCGGAAAACTTTCTCCGCTCTCCGAAGACTTATTCGCCATGCATCCTATTGGTAACCTATGCAACCTTATGTTGTCAACGAATTTCACCGGAAAAATCATTTTTTCCGAGCCCGGAAATCCTGAGCGATGCCTTCCGACCTCACTCAGCGTTTCCGCATGCCCCTATATGTGCGAAAGACGTGCCATCTGCGTTTTTTGTTAAAATATTTTTAAAATGTCCGAAAAATAAGGACATGAGGCTTCGATAAGATCTGCCGTCGCGATGGGGTGGGGAGTTTGCGACCACCCCGTTTTGCATATGCCTGGGTAATTCAGTCCTCTATTTTGAGACGCGACGCTTCGTTTTCTTTCCGCTCGCTATCTTCATCGGAAATATGGGGACTTTTGTCCGATTTTTTCAGGTATTCTCCGTACTGGCGAAGCCAGGCATGGCGGCTGTCGCCCGGGTGCTTCGGGTAGTCGAATTTCGGTACCCAGTCGTAGGCCCCGATCACGTCCGCAACGCTGATGTAACCGTTTTCCGCCAGAACCTTGAGGATGTAGCGCTGGCGCTTCTTCCACCAGCCTCCGCCTCCGGGAAAGCCGTTCTTGTATAGGCGGCCGCCTTTGGACGGCGCCACCTTGAGCGATGCCAGGAACGCGCCCTCCAGCGGTTCGAGCGCTTCTGGCCTTTTGCCGAAATAGAATTCGGCGCCATGGCGGATTCCGTAGATGTCGGGGCCGAATTCGATCACGTTCACGTATAGCTCGAATATGCGCGATTTGGGGACGACTGTCACCATCCTCCAGGCGATGAACGCCTCTTCAAGCTTTCTCGCGAGATTCTTGTTCCGGTTCAGAAACAGGTTTTTCGTCAGCTGCTGCGCGATCGTCGAGCCGCCGTACACGTAGCGGCGCTGGTTGAGATTGAGGCGTAGCGCGCGCTCTATGAATGCGATGCGAAGCGGGCCATGGTCGAAGAAGCGTTTGTCCTCTGTCAGGAACATCGCGGCCTTTACATAGGGCGGGATCGATGCCAAGCGAGTGTAGCTGGAAGTCCCGGGGCCAACGCTGATGCTGTCGGTAAAATAAGTGTAGTCCGTCGTGTGGATGAAATCAGGGGCGTTCAGGCGCTCCGGCATGTGCGGGAGGACGCGGACGGGGAGACAGCTGTCGTCGAAGCCTGTTTCCTTGAGTTTCGCCGTGAGCGGGTCTTTCCACGGGATCGTGCCTGTGATTTTGGGCGAAACGGATGTCCCGGCCAGCGCGATGTCTGTGATTGTCGGCAGCAGGCCGGGGGGGATTGCTTTGGCGATGTCCGCGCATGGCACGTCTCGGGCGCCGAGCTCGAATTCGATCACGGGATTGCTTCTCACGTCGCGGATCCGGATGTGACCGTCTGCCGTGACTGGGCCGGAGGTGATCGAAAGACTGCCGATCTCGAGCTTGTCCGAGCTGAATGCGTATTCCGCGCCGAGCCGGATGTCCAGGTTGATGTCGTGGACGATGTTGGGGCTGACTTCGGGGACGTAGAACGCGAATCCGTGCATGCCGGCCGTGCTTTCCAGGGTCACGCTGTCGTCCTTGAGAGCGAGCGTCGCGCGAAGGTCGATCGTGCCGGAGCTGTTCTCAGGCACGGGCAGGTTGAGGATGCGCAGGAACGCGTCAGATGGCAGCGCGCTGAGGGTGAGGCCGAGGGACGGGTAGCTGCTTTCCGCGTCAAAGCTGAGGTCCAGTGTCGCCATCGCTTCGCGTGCCCTGAACTTGATCTGCATGTCCTGGGCGTCGCGAACGATTTCCGATGTGCTGAAATCGAGATCCCTGAGGATGAGGTGCTGGCCTCCGTTGTCTACATCTATCGTGCCGTTGCTGATCTCGATCGCGGGAAGCTGCTGGAGCTTCTGCTGCATTTCGTTCAGAAATGATTTGAAGGAAGAAATTTTTTCACGTGAGATCGGATTCTTGCGCACGGGGGGCTTGGGGCGCTTGACATCCGCTCGCCGGACTGACTTGTTCGGCGCGCTTCCCAGATAGGCGCCCGCATCCTGTTTCCAGAAGCCGAGCAGGTCTTTCAGCACAGGGTTGTCCGCTATTTTGGGATTTTGCATCAGCGCCTTGAGGCTCACATCGAGGTGAGGGCCGGATATGTCGATGCGCCGGACGATGTTTGGTTCGTTTGGGGCAATTTCGAGCGTGAGCGTATGGATGCCAAGCCGGGCAGTTTCCGGATGGTCTGGAAAGGCGACTGTAGCGTCTGAAAGCGCAGCGGATAGGTTGTCGGGCGCATAGGCGATGCGCAGCATGGCGAAGCTGAATGCCGTGCGGACATCCTTGATGGATAGGGACGATGCATAGGGCGTTTCGGGGGTGATTCCGAGGGCGGCGCGTTTTTCTCGGATGTTTCCTTCCAGCGAAAGCTCGAAGGGCTTCAGGCCGCTCATGTCGAATGGAAGCCCGGCAGTCTCATTGACTGTGATTTTGGCGCTGCCCGAAATTTCTCCTGAGGCATAGCCGACTTCAGTTTTTTCAGCGCTCAGCACGGCATGCCGACCGCCGGCAGTGAGGGACATCTCGACCCGTTCCGCGCGGAGTTTTGCTGAAGCAGTGCTGCCGCTGTCTGAGCTTATGGTGGCGTGCTTGTCCGCGCGCGCATTCCGGTATGTGTCGGCATCTATTTTTGCAGTGATCAGGCGGCTTGAGGCTTCGATGCTTTTTCCGAGAACAGACAGCATCCCGCTTTCAAGGCAGACGTCTTCAGCGGTGAGCTCAGCGCCTGGACGGGTGAGGCGGACTGACCTCAGGCAATCTGGCCGGCCTGTGATGCCCGTGTCAGACACGGTGATGTCGAAGGATGGAAGCTTGGACTGAAGCTTTTCGGTGAGCCGCTTTGTCGCGATATGTCTGCCGGCTAGATACGCGGCCGCGAGCAATAGGAGAATGCCCAGGATGACTGCGGATAGGATCGCTATTTTCTTTCGCATCGCTATTTGTGCGTCGTTGATGAAAATCTGCGGCCGAAAAACGACCGGATATCATTATGTAACGCGACTTGGCGCAAAGTGCAAAAAAACTTCGAGGAGGGGGGCGGATGGACCTGGCGTGTATGCCGTCTGTTTGCGCTGAACGTTTCTGGCGCTTTTTTTACGCGCGTCTATCGGCTTTGCCGATACGCCGCGCGCGCTCTCCTATCGGCTTTGCCGATACGGTTCGCGCTATTTGGTATGCGGTATGACTGGCAGTTTTATTGGGGGTGAAGAATGGTTGCAAAAAATGTCAAAATATTGTGAAATAATGGTGTAATTTTTGTCAGAATGCCTGTATAGTGAATATAGCTTTTATTTTTCAAAATGCGTGAGCATGAACGAAACCCATAGAGGCAGACCATGGAGGGCCCGCCGATGAGTGTCGAGCAGTTTTTGATGTGTCCGAGGACAGGGGAGATGACCGGCTTTTCCAGACAGAAAAGCGGGCCGCTTTTCTGAAGCCGCGAGCCATTCGAGTGAGCGGCTGCGGCTTTCTGGAAAGAGATAGATCTCCGCATTTCAGGTACGGAGGCTTGTGCGTGTTGTCTGTGTTCGCACGCCGGGCATGAGGTTGCGCTGAAGGCGGAATGTGAATTGGGTGTTCTGCGCTGGAACGCCAGAGCCGTGCTGTATCTGGTGCATGGTCTAGGGCGCTGGTGCAGGGCCGGCGGGACAGGACCGCGTGTAAAGTAATTCTGCCATGGAGGGATATGCCTATGAGCGTGCTGTATTAGGAGCCCCGGCTTATGCCCGGGGACGAACAAGTGTGACTGCGGGGCGCCCATTGGATGTGCGGCGGTGGAACTGTCTGAATCCCAGGAGGGGATTCATTCTTTATAACGCCATGAGGATAAATCGTGGGCGGCCTGAACGTGTATGCAGCGGACAGGTCCGGTCTGGCCTGGGCCGGGCTTTATGTAAATCTCTGATTACAAGGAAAAGAATTATGTTTAATGTTGAAGAGAGAAATGCGTACATTAAGGAACATCTTGTCGAGTTGAAACGCATCAGGGACGGTTATGCGGGAATCCTGCACCGCAGGTTTGAGTCTGTCCCGTTGTGTGACTTGCAGGGGTATGGCTGGCTCGGCGTGATACACGGCCTTGACCGTGTGGAGCCCGAGAGCCCGACGTTCGATTCTTTTGTGCGCAGGTATGTCTATCTCTATATCCTTACCGGGAGCCTTGAGATGATGGGCATACAGCGTGACAGGTCGCGCAAGTCGGTGGAAACGCCCACATTTGAGAGCTATGACCCGCATGATCTCGTGCATGTCATTGACAGCGTTCAGGACATGGATCTGAGGGCTTGCGGCGGCTATGATGCCGTTCTCGACCGTCTGGAGATCGAGCATCTCCTGAATGTCGTGGAGGGGCGTCTTGAGGCTCAGGTCTTGATGGGGCTGATTCAGCATCAGGGTGTGTCTGAGATTGCGAAGCGCTTGGATGTGTCGGTCAAGAAGGTGCGCAAGTGCATCGAGACGCTGATCGGCCTTGCAAAGCGCGAGCAGGCGATCAACCTGCCGGATGCGCGCGTACAGCGCGGCGAGCCTGCGCTGGCTGTCTGCGGGACCTGACGGTATCGGGCGCATGTGTCTGCATCCGCAGGCGGTCGCAGGCACGGAGTGAGCGCGGCGTACCGGCAACGCCGGAAGCCGCGCCTGCGGCGCGCGTATTGCGAAGCAAAAGCGCGCCGTGCGGGCCGTGTGAAACAGGCTCGCCAAAAATAAAAAAAAGCCGCATTTGCATGCGGCTAGGTAAAGAAGCGGATCAGTGGCCTGTTCTGGAGATTGTGAAATCAGTCCAGTAGCCGAAGCCGTGTCCGTGACCGGTCTTGAAGGAGTGTTTGGCAGAGGTGAGATAATAATCGCCTTTAACGCCTTCGCCGACATCCTGGATATTGACTTTGCGACCGACAGCGAGCTTGCCGTTGCCTTCGCAGCGTCCGCGTCCGGTCATATATTCGCCGGCCTTCTGGTTGAGGATGGACTGAGCGAGTTTCTCGGCCTCTTCCTGGCTGGCGACGGGCTGGTCGCTGATCTGGATTGTGGTGTCGGGGTTGTTCGCGGCGGCTGCATCGCCGGCGTTCGTCTTGCCGCCCATGGTATCGCCGTCGATGGCTTCTGCGGTGCCGATGATCGGCTGAGCGGTCTTGGGGTCATAGGAACGGACGATGACTTTCTTGACGACGCCCATGGTGGAAGTGTCGAAGTCGCAGCGCTGAAGGATGCTGGTGTTCGGCTCTTTCATGCGCGTGCCGTCCCAGGTGAGGATGACGCCGCAGTCTTCGGTGCGTTTGGGCTTTTTGAAGACGAGCCGGCGTTCTTCGACCTTGACTTCGAAGCCGATGCGCTTGGCGCGTTCCATGAGGAAGGAGAGGTTGGTGACGTTGTTCTGGACGACATAGGGATGAATGATCTCGGAATCGTCTGTATCGGGCTGAAGGCCGCATTCGTTTGCGATGATGCCGGCGAGGTCCGAATCCTTGATCTCTTCCCACGAACGGCGTTTGCGGCCGCGCGTGAGCGCCTGAAGTCCGTCATAGCCAGTGACGACATAGATCTTGCGCTGGAATTCTTTGCGTGCGGTGTTGACGCCGGTGACGATGCCTTCGAACAGCTGATCGACGCCGGTGTCGGCATAGCCGAGCCCGATGGAGACTGACATGCCCTCTTTGATTTCCTTTTCGAGATCCGAGAAGGGGGCTTCGCGGTCGTCGAGGACGACTTTGAATGAGCTGGCGCCGTCGGAGACCAGATCGACATCGATCTCATTGACCAGCTTTTTCAGTTTTTCATCATTGCCGAAATCGAATGTTCCGATAGTCAGGGTAAAATCAGGTGTTTTAATACGCGACATAACACCCTCCTTTGGGGTTTAAATCGTTGAGATTTTAGTGGCGCTCTCAGGCGTGTTGCCGCGCCTGAGAGATGCCGGCTGGTTTAGGGAGAGGTGATATCAGTCAACCTTGCCTTTGCCGCTGCCATACTGCCAGTCTTCGTTGTCATGACCCTTGGGGGGCGGGGGAAGCGGTGCGACCGGGACGACCGGGACGACCGGCACGACGGGGACGACTCCAATTGGCATGCCATAACCGTAGCTGTAGTCGCCGACCACGCCGCCGCTTGGGCCAATATAATCGCCGCCATTGTAGATATTGGTGTCTCCACCGTTGTTGATGGTGTCGCCGCCATTGTAGATATTTGTGGTGTTGCCTCCGCCGGTGGCCGTGGCAGTCGCTTCGGCATTGGCCTGTGCATCAACATTGACCGTATTGGTGATTGAGATATTGGAGTCGGTTTTAGAATTGCCGAGGGCGACATGTGAAGGCCAGGTGCTCTTGTCTTCGATTTTGCCGCCGCTTTCTTCAATTTTCTCTCTCATGCCCGGGATATCGGCAGCCTGTGCCACGGTCATATTGTCCGTGTCATATTCGCGCTGCAGCTCACCTTTGTCGTTCATCGTCTGCGTGCCGATGATCTCGGCCTGCTTGAGGTTGACGGTGACGGAGGCGCGGCAGGGCGTGCCGTTGCTCAGGAACATCGTGTACTTGGGCACGACCTGTTCGACGACGCAGAGGAAATCCTTGGAGCCGATGGGGGAGCCGGCACCCCAGACGAGCATGACCTGGGGCGGACGTTTCTCTTTGCCCTTGATTGGCTGGATTTCGCAGAGGTGGATGAGCTGGCTGACGACGCCGCGGACATCGCCTTTCTGCTCATAGAAGTCAAAGAAGAGCTCAATGCTGGCGGTGATGGCTTTGCCGGCGGTGAAATAGATCGCCGGGAAGTCTGTGCCGCAGCCGACGCTGTCATCGGTCCAGCCGACTGACTTTGTGAAGCTCAGCTCTTTGGGGTTGTACATAGTGAAGATGGGGGCTGTGTTGTCACCTTCAATGGGGATTAGTGCTAATTTGGCCATTGCGGCATTGTCTGTACTCATTATTCTGACCTCCTACGCTGATGTTCTTCGTTGAGACTCTCTTCGATTTTATGGAAAACTTCTTCCGCGATGAACTGCAGATCTTCATCTGCGATTGAAGAATTGTCAAATTCTGCGCTGCCTGCCGAACTTGCGTTGGCTGATGCGCTCGGGGTGATGGCACCCTCGCCGCCGCCGCTGAAGAGCGGTGCAGTGTTTGCCTGCTGCTGGATCAGGTTCGGGCTGACGTACTGCTTATTGGAGAAGCGCTGTACGCCCTGGATCGGCGTGGCACCGATCTTTGCGAGGGCATCGCGCAGCTCGCGTGCTTCGACCATGCGAGTCGCCGGAGTGCTCTTCTGGCGCCATTTGGGAAGGCCTTTGTTCCCGAGGGAGCCTTCCATCGGCATGGCTTCAAGCAGGACCCGGACCGTATCGTCGGTGGAGAACACGCCGACGTTGCGCTCGCTGACATTCTCGACGTAGTCGAGGAGATTGTCGATCCTGTTGAGAAGCTGGGGTTGCGGTTCGGCAGTCTGAGAAATCTGCTGCATGCTGCCGGAGCGCTGAGCGGACGATGCGCGGAGCTCGTTGGAGACCCAGGCAAAGTTTTCAGTGCTGAGGCTGGAAGAGGCATCCACGGGCATGGTCTTGGAAACGAGATCATTCGCGAATGAGACTTCCTGCTGCATGGCGGATGTCTGAGCGGCTTGTGCAGGAGCGGAGACTTGCGCGGGCGCTGCTTTGGGGGCAACAAATTCTGGGGAGATCCCGAGAACATTGGCAAAGCTCTGCGTGCTGAATCCGACTTCGCTGTGCGCGCTCAGCTGGCCTGCGCGTGCGACCGAGTCGACATAGGCTTGCCGCAGGCTCTTGAGCGTATGCTGACCGCCGTGCTCGTTGAGAAGCGTTGCATAGCCGGAGAACAGGATGTTGTCCGCATTGACGAGAGAGGGCGCGGAGAACGATGCCGAGGAAATCGCCGGTTTGGCAAGCATTTGAACGAAAGAGCTGGAGGACATGTCGAAATCCACGCCTCCGATCGTGAGTCTGAAGCGATCCGACATATCCTGAGCGGATGTTTCCGTGAAGGATGCGCCGAGCTTGGAAAGCGTCATGCGCACCGCGTCACGACCCTGGGCGGCTGATTGGACCGTCCCGATATTGGCGCCAGCACTGACAGGCACGAAAGTGTCGACACCGGAGAGCGCGCTGCGGACAGAAGCGTTTTGGATGTTGAGCGACGCACCGATTTCAGGTGCGGCAGTCTCATTCCGGAGCGCGGCAGGCTTGTAAGCCATGCCGGTATTCTGACGAAGCGCGAAGTCATTTCGTGCGCTGTCCTGAGGTTTAAGCGTCATGGAGACTTTGACTCGGTCGCCGTCTTCTGTCGTCTGATAGGAAGAGACGACTGCCGTCTTGGTGCCTTCAGAAGCGAGTTTCTGAATGGAATCGGCGAGCGCCTTGAAGCCTTCTGTTCGGCCGTTGGCGATGTCCGCTGCATGAAGCGCGAAAGACTTGCGCGTACCGAGCATGACCGAAAGGTCTGCGTTGACAGAGACAGGATAACGCTGCTCTGCGGCTGATGCGGTGAGCTTTGCGATTTGCTCGGGAGAGAGCGAGCTGATCTGTCCTGCGGAGACAGCCTTGAGCTGCTCTGCTGAGAGGGCGCTGATCTGTCCTGCGGAGACAGCCTTGAGCTGTTCGGGGGAAATGGACTTGAGCCATTCCAGCGAAGAGGGGACGAGTTCATCGTAGCCGATCATGACTTCCGTGCTGCTGAGCTGCTGGAAAGCGGCATTGGCTGCATGGGGAGTAGCTGAGGCTGTCGAAAGCTTGCTCTCGACCGGTTTGATCAGGGAGAGCATCTTGTCCATCCTGCTTTCGGGCTGGATGAGCGATTCTGTGCGAGCGAACTGAATGTTCTGAACGTTGCTGCGCATCCGTGCATAGGATGCCATCGAGCTTCCGAGTGAGCTCAGATATCCGGTGTTGACTCGGATATCGTCCATGCGGACGGTGTTGCTTCCTGCTGCGGCTTTGCGGAGTTCGGATGAAAGCTTGAGCGTGTTCTCGACGACAGACATCTGTTTCTGGAAGGCGTTGAGCTGAGCCTGACGCTGTTCCAGGAGTCTTGCAGTTGCTTCGAGCGTCTGTTTTTTGTCTTCGCCGACCATCGGCAGCATGGCTCTGATCTGTTCTGCGCTGAAGTCGCCGGAAGATTCCGCGAGAAGCTTCAGGCCGGACTGTGAAACAGCGGCATTGACAGATTTCTGGGCTTCGAGTGCTGACTTGAATTCGGCTTCGGCTTTTGCCTGGGCGGCGCGGATTTCATTCTGGAGTTTGTCCTGAATGGTGCGGAGCGTCTTGGCTGACTGGACGCCTTCAACTTCTGATGAGACGGGTTCTGCGACTGAGACGAATGCGCCTTCGGTGGCGATATCATCATAGCCGTAGGTGCTGACGGAAGATGCGGCGGATTCGGCAAATTCGTCCAGACGGCTGCAGATGGCTTCGATGACTGAAGCTGCCTGCGGCTGGGAAACGGCGCTGCCGGTTGCCTCGTTGCCTGTCGAGAGCATCTGGCGGATATCGGTCACAAATGTCTCGATACCTTTTGTGTTTGCGCCAGATTTGACGAAATCGCGGACGAGACGGCTGACTGAGTTTTCGATGCGGGATGCCATGCTGCCGAGCAGACGGCTGCTGTTTGTCGCGACGGCTGAAGCTGTTTCCGTGTGAGCGGTGCTATGGCGGACGGCTCCAGGAATGCCTTTCGCGATCTCGCTGGCCGCACTTTCAGTAATAATGCCTGCCTGCTTGAGGTCTTGAGCGCCTTCGAGGATTTCCTTGAGGACTGTTCTCGCGCTTTCGTCCGACAATGCCGGAAGCTGGGCAAACTTTTCTGCTGTCTGGATCCAGCGGGCTGCGGCATCCGTCGAGCCATTCTTAGACACATGAGAGGCGACGATGCTGCTGAGCTCCGTGATTCGTCCGCTGAGCGCGTTAATGGTCTGACGCAGGGCGACCGGGGAAAGCTCGACTGTGCCGAGCTTGCTCTCGATGCTGCTGAGCATGCTGGCGTTTCGTGCCTGATGCGTTTCTGCCGGGACGGCCTTGAGAATGCTGCTCACGAAGCTTGCGGGGACGATACCGGCATCCTTGAGAGAATTGGCGCTCTCCACGATATCGCGAAGCAGGACGCGGTCGACATCATCTGACATGCCCTGAAGACGGGTAAATCTGTCGGCGGCACGGCTCCAGCGGAGCGTTGCGGCAGATTCGCCGTCTGTGTACACGCGTGAGGACACCGCGCTGTTGAAATCGGCGAGGTGAGCGCTCAGCGCTGCGAGCGAGTTTTTGACGAAGTCGTGCGAGAGCGGGCTCTCGATGCTGAGCGCGCGTGCAGAGACCAGCGGCGTCCCGGCGTTCGGGGCGGTCTGGCTCATGGATTCGAGCCTGCCGAGAATCGCTGTCGTGTCGTGCGCAATCTCGTCCATAAGGACGCGGCGTGTATAGGCTCCGCCGGCTTTTCTGAATTCCTGTGCCTGTTCGTGCGTCACTGCGCCGAGCGTTTCAAGACGGTCGAGCGAGCTGAGCATTTCGCGGACAGTCGACATCTCTACATGCGACTGGGTGCTGAGGACGCGGACGGCATCCGACCATTTCTGCGCGAGCGTGTTGGCTTCTGCGGAAACGGATGCGTTCTGGCTGAGGAATGAGCCGACCTGGGTCGCTTTGTCCGCCATGTGAGAGGCGAAATTCTGGCGGCTTGAGCGGGCAAAAATCTTCTCTATAGATGATGTGTCGCCAGCAATCTGTGTTGCAAAACCAGGTTTTGCAGCATTGAGGGCGCTGATCATCTTTTCTGCCAGCGTGGCGGCGTTCTGAGCCTGCTGCTTTTCTCCCGCCTTGTGCTCCTGACTGGCCTTCATCTCCTGCACGAGCTTGCGCTTGACAGGCTGAGGCATGGACTGGAGCATCGCGGGCGTGATGCCTGATTTTCTGAGCGCGGCCACCTGGGTGCGGATGGCTTCCGGGGTCGTGCGCACGGACGTTCTGGAGATCGCCTTGGTGCTCTGGGCTTTGCCTGACACGGCCATGCTTTCCTCGTCCTCGTCTTCGTCGAAGAGCATCAGGAGGGCGGCATCCAGCCAGTACTGCCAGTCACCGAGGTCCGTCGCGCTTTTAGGCCCGTTCAGGCCTGACATTCCGGAATAGATGTGTTCTGCGAGATCCGTCGCCTGTGTGCCGAGGCGCTCGCTGTCGATTTTGGGCATCACGCTCGAGACGCCGCCAAGAAGGCGGGCCGCAAACGCATCTGCCCGGTCAATTACTTCAAACGACTGTTCCGTGACATCGTCCATCGACTCCAGTCCAATGGATGCGAGCGTCACTCTGCGGAACAGACTTCCGATCGTTCCGTCTTCTATTTTTAGATGCCTATCGTTTGACATCGCTCTTCTCCACCTGTTGTGCCCGTTGCCGGAGCTTTGCAGTGTACAGTCTCATCAATACAAAGACTGTGACATCTTCCAACCTATGCGGCCTGACCGGAATTAGGCGTTCGAGACCGTCAAACCTTCGTGTGCGAGTTCCAGGGTTTCTGTGGCTATGGCATCCTGGCTGACATTGAGGGCTGGTCCGTCCCATTTCACCGGAATGGCATTCCTGAACTGAATCTTCTGTACGGGAAGCGGCTTGCCATCATTGCCAAGCGCATCGCCGTAAATCGTGATCGTGCCGCTCATGCGCTGCGATACGCCGCCATTGATGAACTGTTCAATCCACTTGTACAGTCCAATATTGCAGAGGCCGCGCTTGAGCGTGATGTTCGAAAATGAGGCATTGTTGATGAGCTTGTGGGTCGTGTGGTTCGCGCCGCCCTCGACGAGATCCGTCACATTCAGCTGAGCGGAAATTCCGCTCACTTCCTGAAAACAGCCGTGATTCTGACCACCGTCGCCGCCACCGAGATTTAATTCCACTTTAAACCCGAATGATCCAAAAGGTGCTGTACTCATGTTTTCCTCCAGACTGGTTGATTGGTAATAGAGCCCTTCGACTCTGGTTTCTATAAATGTTATGCAATCCCTAATCCAAGTCGTTTTTTTTATGCCCTTTCCGCTGGACTGCGCGCCGCTTCATCCTGAAGACGACTGGATTATGTCATAACTGGACGAGTTTGTCACAGGGGAATTTTATCCCCAGATAAAAATGGCGATTACAGCCCCCAGATGAGGGCCGCAATCGCCCAGGTCAGTGCGGCTATTGCCGAGATTACACGCCGACTGACTGCTCTTCAAGCTTGTGCTCGAAGCTGATCACCAGATATTCGAGCGGTTTTCCGAGTGCGATGCCTACATCGATTTTCAGCATGCCCTGCTCCCTTTCCTCATCCGCGTTGTTTGTTTCATCGCATGTGACGAAAAATGCCTCGTCCTGCTCGCTCCCCGGGAAATATCCGGCTGCCCAGAGCTTTCCAAGAAATGTGACAAGCATGTCACGCACATGGTCGCGAAGCTCTCGCCCGTTGACTTCGAAGACGACCCATTGCGTGTTCTCATATATGGCGCGCCTCACGGCATTGAACACGCGGCGGCTCATCAGGTAGCGCCAGTCCGGGGTGGCCGTCAGGGACTTGCAGCCCCAGGGGCGTATCCCGCGCTGCGGGCAGACGCGGAGGCAGTTGATGCCCTTGTCGTTGAGCTCGGTGAGTTGACCTTCGTTGAGATTTGTATGCAGGCCGCTGATGCCTTCGATCGCGATGTTCGCAGGCGCTCTGAACACGCCATCGGTCTTGTCGCATTTGGCATACACGCCTGCTATGAAGCCGCAGGGCGGCACGGGCTTTCTGATATTCAGCTTCTCGTCATACACCCTCACCCATGGGTAATAGATCGCGCCGAACGATGACTCGAACTTCGTCCGGTAATCATAGACCTGCTCGAACTTGAGGTCTCTCGGCATGTCGAGGATCGCGAAGCGGTCGCCCATGCGCTCGCAGTGGTTGATGACAGCCTGCTGGATGCCGATCATGTCATGGATGCCGTGGAATGACGGGCAGTGATCGAGGAAATACTGAAGATCTGGGACGCAGATCAGGTCGATCTCTTCGTTTGATTCAAGCGCGCCAAGGCCATAACGCCCGCCAGGGCCGCTGTTATAGCCGATCACGTCGTCGGGCGTGATGCCGTCAAGACCGTCACGGCCGCCGCGCATGGGAAGCTCGGCTGTCGCCTCCGGGTATTGCTCGTATTCGCCATTCGAGAGAATGTTGACGCGGATGAGCTCGGATTCCTGTGCGACGACTCGCGAAATGTTGCGTGTTGCCCATTTGCCGAGGGAAAGATTTGTGAATTTCTCTACACGGTTGTGCTCTTTGACCGTGAGATTGAAATCGATGCTGTCGACATACGTCGGCGCTGCGGAGCGGAACGCGACATCGAGCGGCTCGCGCCAGTAGACCTCGTTGCCTCTGATGCGTTCGACGGTGACGAAGCGCTCCTGCGTCCCGTCTGAGAGGCGAAGCATCATGCCGCGCTCGACACCGCGAATCGACTGGATGTGCATCATCCTGGAACCCTCGGCGATGTCCAGGGTGATGAATGAATGTACGCGCGGCTCGTCCGGGTAACTGATCTGTATGCTCAGATGATTGCCCCAGCTGCCTTCGCTGGACGCGAGGACCTCAAGGGTCGGATATCCTGATTTGTCGAGGAGTTCGTAGCGCGCCGCTCGGGCCAGTTCGCTCTTTCCGTTGCGGAAGACATGCGCGATACGGATGACATGACATTTGGTGCCCCCGTTGAGGAAAAATCCAAGCACGCTGTCATAAAGATAGCTTCCCCTCACAGGCTCCCCGAAAAAACGGAGAAACTGCTGCACGCTCTGGATGACGACCGGTTCGTTGAGCGGGCCTCGGTTCGCCACACCGATAAATGCGGGAACACCTGTCTCCCCCAGCGACACGTCACGCTCGATCTTGGGATTGTCCAGAAAATATACACCGGGCAGTCTATTTTTTGCCATGTCAGACCTCTAACTGTTACTGCCGGCATCGCGAGAGATACCGGCTTGGCTTGTGGTTCAGCCGGAACAAAAGGTCAGCCGCCACGGCTCTCGTTGATCTCCTTGTTGATCTCGGAGATCTCGCGGATCCATACCTGGCGTTCCTTGTGCTCCATATTAAGGATATCGTCTATCGCCCAGTGGAAGTGGTACGCGATATACGCTACCTCCTGATACAGCTTATCCAGGGGGTAGCTTAATACCCCCCCAGGCCTGTCCCCATGTCCACTTCGAATTCATGCTTGCAGGCAGGGCAGGTCACCTTGATCGCGGCGCTCCCTTCCTCGTTGATCTTGCGGTAGAACTCCTGAAGGTATGCGAGATCCGAGCTGAACAGCTCTTCAATGATGTTCGGCGTGATCATGCGCAGCGAGCCCAGTTTGACGATGACGCGGCTGAGGAGGATGATGACGAGATAGGCGCGGTTCGCCTGAACGCGGTAATCCTGGAGCGGAGCAATCTCGTCTTTCGCCGTCGCGAGCTTCATCACGCCTTCGCGGTGAAGGTTCCCGTCCTTGTCCACATAGCCTTTTGGAAGCGTAAACTGGAATTCAGTCTGAAATGCCATAGTCTTTTCCTCTCAAAGTCGTCTGCGTCTGCAGATTATTCGTCAATAAATGGGCTGATGCCCGTGAGACACATGACTAACTTTATAACGACTTGGCTCAGTTGTCCACAAATCATGACTGGAAATTGTCAATTGCTGTTTCCCATGCTTAGGGCGCCTCAGGCTGATGTCGCGTTTTTTTCGATTTTCTTTGACAATCATGGGGCCAATGGCGATAAATTGCTTTTCCGTTCTTGCAGGGATAGGGCGGGTCAACATTTTCGGCGCGCAGATGCGCCTAAAGGTGCTGTGATGGAACTGGAAGAATTGAAACGTCTGGCGGTCGGTATGCTCGAGCGCGCTTACTGCCCGTATTCCCATTTCCCGGTCGGGGCCGCGCTGGAATGCGCCGATGGCTCCGTCTATACCGGATGCAATATTGAGAATGCTTCATACCCCGTGGGCACCTGCGCCGAGCGCACTGCCGTCTCGACTGCTGTCAGCGAGGGCAAAAAGCATTTCGTGCGCATCGTGATCGCCGCAAAAACGGAAAAGCCGTGCGTCCCGTGCGGCATGTGCAGGCAGTTCATGCACGAGTTCTCCCCGGATATGGAAGTGATCTGCCTGAGCCAGTCTGGGGAAGAACGGCGGTTTGCATTGCGCGAGCTGCTTCCGCACGGCTTCGAGGGGAGCAGCCTCGACTGCTGCAAGTGATTTTTGTTGTGTGAGGGGGAGGGTTCCCCCTGCGCGGCTATCTGCTTCGCAGATACGCCGCTACCCCCTCGGCATGCCGGAGGCCGGCCCTTGTTCCGTGAGGCGCGTCCGCTGCTGGTGGGCGGTTCGGGCTGGATTTGAGGTAAAAGCTATAAAAAAAGCGCTGCTCTCATATCGAACAGCGCTTTTTTACAGGGGTGGAAGGACTCGAACCCTCGGCCCACGGCTTTGGAGGCCGTTGCTCTACCAACTGAGCTACGCCCCTATCCAGTCGGCGCAAGACCGCCTGAACAGGCAGCCTTATGCCACATCCGGAATGACTTGACAACAGTTTTTTGAATTTCTTCAGATATTGCGCACGAATGCTTCTGACGGTCTCGGCAGCGGGGCATGGGCATTCTGCCGGTCTCTGCGAAGGCCGCGCGTATCCCCTCGGGGATAGCGCGGCGGCCGGCTGTATGAAATAGGCCGGCATTCCCCAGATATATGTGCGGAATATGTGCATGCATACATGTAGTTATTTGGCGTTATAATGCGTTCGGATGCGCCAGTATCATGGCTTTCTTCGGTTTTTTGTCACACGTTGCGGATGGGGGTATAAGCGGTGTCAAGAGGTGCGCAGGCAGGGCTTGTGGCATTGTCATGGAGGACTCGCGGGATCGTCCCGTGGGCTGTAGAGCAGTTCATAGATCAGGGTGAGAAAATGCTAACACTGACGCGAAAACCAGAAGAAACGATCGTGATCGGCGACGGACCGGACCGGATCGAAGTCATCGTCAAGGAGATTCGTCGCAACCAGGTGCGTATCGGGATACTTGCGCCCGAGAATGTGAGGATATTCAGGAAGGAGCTGATCGAGCGGGATGGCGAGGAGCGGGCCGGCGAAACTGACAGGGAGCAGGAGTGACTCAGGAAATTGTTTGACGCTTTCGGAAAATCCGTGCTAGCATGATTCGGATTAGTTTCGCGGTTGCGAGTACTATTTAATGACATAATCGATGAAGGAGATAGGGTTCCATGATTCAGGCATTTGTATCGCTCAAGCCTCATCAGCCCGCGCGCACTGAAGAGGGCATGCGGAGTTTTTTCGAAGCGCTTCAGAGTGCGGTATTCAGCCGTCCGACTGTATTCCGCTCAAACGCGGATGAGAGCGTTCGTTCGTATTCGCTTGATGCAGTCGTCAACGCTGCGCTTGATCCGAAATGCCGTTTCGTGGTCCTGAGGGCGGAATGCGAGAAGTTCTGGCAGTGCACGTTCCTGCTTCCAGACAGCCAGGGGATGGGCGCGCTCTTTTTTGACCTTCAGCGCATGCAGAATCCGCGCCGCCTTTCGCCGGATGTCCTGATCGAGATGTTCAAGAAGCTCTATCATTCGCTTTCGCCGCGCCTTATCCGCGTGGGCGATTCCGAAGCGAGGGAAAAGCTCCGGAGCCGTCATGGCCTCGTCATGATGCCGGGCCTTGGCCGCATCGAATGGCTTCAGATCGTCTCCCCGTCCGTTTATGCAGACATCTACAATCCCTCCGAGCTCGTGGCAGCGCCGGGATATGCTTCCGAAATCTGGGAAGACGGCGCGCTCTTCATGCGCGTGTATGACGACCCGAACGACTGGGATTCAGAGGACAATATCTCTCAGGCGAACTTCATCCCCGGCTTCCTCGCCGGCGTCGCCAAAATCAAGGACAGCGAGAAGGAAAAAGAAACCATCAAGGAAGTCGAGCGCCTCTGGACGCGCGCCGAAAGAACAGCCGAAAAGGCATACGAGGCTCTCAGCGCGGATCCCAACAATATCGCGGTCACCGCGCCCAAGGCGGTTGCCGCCCCCGTCGAGGAAATCAAGCTCCTCGATGGCACCGGCAGCCTCGACAGCGACGATGCTCAGAAGCGCGATGTCGTCTGCACTCGCCTCAAATCTGAATACACCATCAACGTGGATGATATCGAAAAATGCGCAGTCGAAGGGCCATGCACGATCTTTAAATGCAAGCCCGAAAAGAAGCCCGCGTTCTATGCGTCCTATCAGGACGAGGGAAGGAAAGTGTTCATCCTGAATGCGCTCGATGACTTCTCCGGCTTCCTGAAACTCAACGGATGCAGCGTCAAGCCCGAATGCTTTGACAAGATCAAGACGCTTCTCAAGACTTATTATCATCCCGATTACAGGCTGATCGACAGCCTTGAGGAACTTCCCGAAGATGTCAGGAATGACCGCCGTATGCCGGATATGCGGAAACTCTTCAAGCCCGCTGCCGTCGAAACGGTCAACGGGAACCAGTGCCTGGAGTTCTGGTTCTATAAAATCGAGGCGAAAGGCCTTGAGACGCTCTCGTTCACGCAGTTCGAAGACTGGCCGATGCAGCTTGAGGCTAAAGTTCAGTGCACCGATATGGAATCTGAGCCTGAAGCGCCCGCAGAACCTGAAGCGCCCTCGAAACCGGCAGTGTCAGAAATCGTCTCTCAGGAACCCGAAAAAGAAGACAAAGCTGTTGTCTTCACTTCGACAAGCGCTGGCGTGATTGCCGATGCTGGTGTCCAGAATACGCAGATGACAGGCGCGAAGCGCCGCAAAGCAAGCCCGGTCGCAGCAGAACCTCAGGTCCCTGTCGTTCAGAAAGATGTCTCCAAGAGCAAGATTATCATCGTGGGCGTTGTGTTCGCGCTCATCGTTGTTGTGCTCATCGGGCTCTATGTTGCTGGCGTGTTCGGCAAGTAATCTGCTGTCTTTTCATGTCAGAAGCCCGGCCGGTCTTGCCTGCCGGGTTTTCTTTTCCATAGGTGAGGTTTAAATGGGGTCTTTAGAAGGAGGCCTGAGTTTCAGGACATTTTATGTGGAGGGGGAGCCCCCGAATGATTTTCAGGAGGCTTATCTCGCGCATCTGACAAATCATTTTTTTGAACCGCTCACTCCGATGGGCGAAGAAGAGCGTTCGGTCGGCTGGGTGCCCACGCAGGATCCCATAGCCGAGGGATTCCGGCGTGACCAGGTCTTCTTCAACCAGTACATCGTGTTCTCGATGCGCATCGACAAGTGGGCGCTGCCGGCGCCTTGGGTCAAGGCGCTCACGCGCCAGGCGATCGCGGAAAGGCTTCCAGAGCTCGATGCACAGGAAGCTGAACGCCAGAAAGAGGAAGGCAGGCTCCGTCCGACTGCGAAGCTTTCAAAGCGCGAGAAAGACAAGATCAAGCTCGAAGTCATTACGGATATCAAGCACAAGATCCTGCCGGCCATGAAGGTCATTGATGTCGTCTGGAACATCTCCGAATGCACGGTCCGTTTCTGGTCTTCCTCGCAGTCTGTCTGCGATGAGTTCGCCGAGCTTTTTGAAGCGACGTTCGGTCTTGCGCTTCATGCCGATTCTCCGTTTCTCATGGCAAAACAGCTCGGGCTCGAGGAAAAACAGCTTGATGATATGGTCAATGCCGAACCCTGGCATCCCGACTTCGAATAATTCAGGGGGTTCCTATGGACATGTTTGAAAAGATCGAGAGGACACGGCACTTTGGGGAGATGTTGCTGCTCTGGCTCTGGTACAGGTCGGATGTCAATGACACGGTGTTTTACCTGAGCGACGGGAGCGCCGTGATTCTGGCCGTTGACAACCAGCTGACGCTCGAGTCGAAGATGACCGAGATGGAACGCACCGTCCTCTCCGGGGGCGCGCCTTCTGACAGCCGCGAGGCTTATGAGGCGCTTCGCCAGGGAAAAGTCGTCTCGCAGATGAAAATCCGCCTGCAGCGCGATGAAAAGGAATGGGTGTTCGTGCTCAACGGCGCGACGCTCGATATCTCCAGCCTCAAGATACCCGCGTTGATGACGAAGAACGATGACGAAAAGCTCTATGAGCGCATGGGGCTCATCGAAGAAGTGGACGGACTGATCCGCGGCCTGTATGAGCAGTATCTCGACATTCGGCTCGATTCCGGCAAATGGCGCGCGGAAGAAAAAGATATCCTCGCGTGGATCGACCGGAAAGCCTCGGGGGCTGAAGAATGACGGATGCCATATCCTCATTTGTGCTCGCGATCCTTCAGGGCGTGACTGAATTCTTGCCTGTCTCGAGTTCGGGGCATCTCGTGCTCGTCAACTCGTTTTTTCCGACCGACAAGGGCATGTTCTTTGACCTCGTGCTTCATGTCGCCACCCTGGTCAGCGTGCTCGTCTATTATTGGCGCGACATCTGCGAGATCTTTATGGGCAGTGTCCGCGAGATCAACTCCGGGAAACCCAAGCCTAATCTTTATTTTGTCGGATGTCTTCTCCTCGCGACGTTCATCACCGGTGTCATCGGGCTTTGCCTCAATGATCTCGTCGAAACGCGCCTGCGAAGCGTCATCATCGTCGGCTGCCTGCTCATCGTCAATTCCGCCATTCTCTGGAGTTCGCGTAAACGCGGCATCTTCAAGCTGACCGACGGCGCGCTGACGCTCAAGACGGCTGCTTTGATCGGCCTTGCCCAGGGGCTTGCCGTGTTGCCAGGCATATCGCGTTCCGGCTCGACGATTACCGCTGCGCTTCTGATGGGCGTGGAGTCCAAGGAATGCGCGAAGATCAGTTTCCTGCTCTCCATTCCGGTCATCGTAGGGGCGCTCATCCTTCACATTCCCGATATGGCGGCCATGTCAGCCGACAATCTTTCTATCATTGCCGTTTCCGCATTGCTCGCGGCTGTCGTGGGCTTTGTCAGCCTCGTGCTCCTCAACAAGATCTTGAAAAAAGCGAATTTCCATCACTTCGCGCCCTATTGCCTGATTGTTGGGATCGGTGCGATTCTTTGGGGGATTTTGGGGTGAGGCCTATGCGTGCCGCATACGGCCTCTGAGCCGCCCTATGGCTGACGCCATACGGGCGGCTTTTTTATTGGCCGTGTTCGCGCTTTGGCGCAAAAAAAATCATCATGAGGGACTTTTTTTGCGCGATTGCCATATATCTATATCGAGGGCTCGGCAACGGGTTCGGACATAACATGGATATGCGTTTCGGCTTGGGGAACCGCGCTGTTCATGGCACGTAAAGGTGCTCGTGCAGGCTGAAGGCGACGACGGTCTGGGACGGGTGCGCCCGAAGGCGAGTCTTCTGGAGGTGGCGGCGGGGGAGGGGCCCTTTTTTATAATGGGGTAGTGTGCCCTCGGGCTGGTGATGCATTTCGGAAAGGGGATGGGCAAAGCGCGATGTGGCGCGAAGCTTGATGCGCTATGTCACATGGCCGTGAGGGGACAGCGTTGAACGTCATGCTGTTGCGGATGCATGTGGCAGTGGATTTGTGGCATAGGCTGTAAGCATGAGGCAGTGGCTTTCCTTTCATTTTGAATTGGCATGATACTCGCTTAAATGCTATATTCAAGCTGGGCTTGGGTATTCTGGCGTTTCTTTGGAGGAGGATTATGAAAAAGTTCTTTGCTTTCTTGGGTATGTTTTGTTGCGCGATGACGCTCTCTTCGATTGCATTTGCGTACGATAAAGGTGACCGTGTCCTGGCGCTGTGGGAAGATGCCTACTGGTATCCCGGGACTGTCGTTGCAGTCGATGGCAATGTCATCACGATTGATTTTGACGATGGTGACAAGGCAACTGTCGATTCTGAGCGCGTCAACAAGCTCGATTGGCAGGCAGGTGACAAAGTCGAATGCCGCTGGCCGACGAACCGTATCAATTATCCTGGCACTTTTGTCAAAGTTGATGGCGAAAAGATCCGTATCGTTTATGATGACGGAGATAAAGCCGACCTCACGATCAGCTGGTGCCGTCAGAGCCGCGCAAGCCGTCTTGTCGGTCATTGATTCACTAGGATAGACTTTAAAGACCGGTCTTTGACCGGTCTTTTTTTTGCTCTGTTTAAGCCAAAGCCATCTTGTGGAACAGAGCATTTTTTTCAAGGTGTGAAAAAAATGCAAATCGCCCTTGACGAACGACGAGACGTGCTAAACATAAATGCTCGTTGAATGACAGAGAACATGAATGAGTGTTCATGTGAGTTAAGTTGCTGCCATTTGATCTTCAATCTTGAAACTATTTCATTTGCGAAATAACAAGGAGGCAATTATGTTTACACTTTGGAGTGATATTGATCGTCTTTTCAATCATTCGTTCTCCGATATGTTCAGCGATCGGATGATGCGTAGATTTGAAGATTGCGATGCCTATGCTGGCGCATGTCGCATGAATCTTATGGATCGCGGTGAAACGCTTGAATTTGTGGCGGAACTTCCCGGTGTGGCAGAAAAAGATATGAACCTGACGGTTCACAATGATACGCTGACTTTGAGCGCGAAACGTGAAGTGTCGCACGATAAGGAAAACCTCATTTATCTGGCAGAACGTGGCAATTATAATGTGCAGCGGAGCATCGGGCTTCCGGTCAGGGTTGATGCTGAAAAGGCGACGGCAACCTTTAAAAACGGCGTCCTCAGAGTGATACTCCCCAAGGCGCCGGAAAATCAGCCGAAACAGATCGCGATCAATGCGTGATCTTGATCCCGGACTGCCTTTGGGCGGTCTGATTAAACCTCATTATAATTTATATACATAAACAGGAGTCAGTGAGTATGTCAGAGAACAAAGAACTTCAGAATCAGAATTGTGAAAAATGTGAACTTGATCAGAAAAATGCAGGTGCATCTCAGAATGCAGTAAAAGTTCGCGTATGTCGGGTTTCCCCGGATTGTGATATTGAGGAGGCAAAAGACGATTATATCGTTCGGATGGATATGCCCGGCCTTGATCCAGAGAAGATTGATGTCAAGCTGGATAAAGATATCCTGACAGTCGAGGCGGATTCTGCGGTTGACGGCTTGGAAACTCGCCATTATTACAGGCAATTCCGCGTTATGCGTGGTTTGGATGCTGAAAAATGCCAGGCGGATTATAAATTGGGCGTGCTCACGCTCACGCTTGCCAAGCCTCAGACTGCCAAACCCCAACAAATCAAGATTACGTGTGACTGATGCTGTTTTCCCCGCAGATGGGGAAATCATCGCTAAATGTCTATAAAAGAGCGCGGCTTCCGAAGACGGAGGTCGCGCTCTTTTGGTAGGCGGATGCTCATTTTGAGCTCAAAAGCGTGCAAAGGTTTTGGCTATGTTCTACTGGGGGGATGAAAGGGAGTTGCAGAAGCAGCGGGTTGAATTCAATCTGCCATGTATGGGCGATGAGTACAGACCAGGGAGCGCGCGAAGCGCGTAACCCTAGGTATCAGAATGACACCCCAAATCTGAACTTTGAAGAGGGGCGCCAATTTGCCTGTATCCAAAGTTGTTGAACACTGCCGAAGCTTTTATTTGCATTTGCTGGAGTATTCATCAAGTGTTGCTTCTGCATTGCGTTTGCATACGGCATCTTTGATGCCGGCTTTCTGCGCTTCGCGATACAGGTGCACTGAATCGCAGACTTTGCCCATGACTTTGGCTTTGGCCGCTTTGCGGCATAGTGCATCTGGATCGGCATTAGAAACGGAGGTTTTGGCCGCTTTGGGGGCTTTGCTCTGCTTCTCCATGACGATTTTCAATGAGCCATTGCTTTCGTCAAAACGCCGTTTGAAGATGTTTTCGGGCTTTGTTTGATATCCGGGCGCTTCAAAAAGAAGCATGACATTTCCTCGGTCGACTTCGTAATGATAGGGGCATGGAGAGGCTTGGCAGACTTCTTCTCCGGTTTCCGCATCTGTGACTTTGGCGTTGGCTGGCTCATAAGTGAGGTAGAATTCAAGCGTTATAGGCTCTTCTTCAGTTTTTTCGAGCTGCACAAAAATCGTGCCGTTGGTTTCGCCAAATGTCGATTCTTTTAATTCATACTTGGCATCGGCATAACCGTCTTTCTTAAAAACAATGAGCTGCGATAACTTGAGGTCGTTCGGATTAAAATCGGCTTTGCATGGTGTGGGTTCGCAGATCAGATGAATGTCATTTCTGAGTACACTGGCCCCGGACGGGGAGGTTTCAAAGACAAATTGAACGGATGTGGGAATGGGATGCACTTCGACTTCCCCGTTCATCTGGGTTTCTTCATTGGTATTGGAGCCAGACATGGTGACTGCGATAATGATCGCGATAAGGCATACGATAACGAGTCCGACCGCAATCATGATCCACAGACGCTTGCCAGATGACTGTTCATCGGAGGCGCTTGAGGTAAGGTTGTCTAATGGTGCTGTCTGGACAGGCTGATGATTTGCCTGGCCGCCGGCAGGAATGGGGATGGGGCCGCTTGCGAGTTCGCTGCGCTTTGATTGCGCGGATGCAGACGGCTTGAGGTTTGAAAAACTCGTACTTCTGCAGTCGATATCATCATCAAAATATACGGCGATGCTGTCAAGGGCTTGCCCGAATGCTTCGCAGTCTGGATATCGCTCTTCAGGCTTGACTGCCAGCGCATGTTTAAAGACTTCTCCGACTTCTCCGGAGAGCAGGTAGTCGGAAATCAGCAGCTGTCCGGTGCAGTGGAACATCATGACCTGATAAAAATCTCCGCTGACAGCCGGTGTTCCTGAGATCGCTTCAGAAAAGATGAGCGCCATCTGGTACACATCGATTGCGGGCGATACGGTCTGAGACTGGATGTATTCTGGTGCCAGATAGCGTGGCGTGCCCAGAAGCTGGCCGTCATTTGTGAGTTTGGTGGCATCGCTCTGGATGCGTGCAACACCAAAATCGAGGATTTTCATGGCTTCGCGCGGACCGCCGGGATCGACCAGGTAAAGATTTTCCGGCTTCAGGTCTTTGTGAATGATGCCGAGCTGATGGCCGAAGGAAAGCGCTTCCACGACTGGCCTGAATAATTTATAGGCGCGCTTGAGGTTTAAGGGGCCAGACTTGGAGAGCTCTTCGCTGAGCGTGTGCCCGCGAAGGAGTTCCATGGCGATATAGGGCTGGCCAGTGGCGCTCACATGCCCATAATCGTAGATGGCGACGACATTGTTGTGATGAATTTTGGCGGCTGCTTTGGCTTCGCGGAAAAATCTCTGCACATAGCTCGGATTGACTCCTTTCTTGAGATCCATCACCTTTATGGCCACTTCGCGATCGATTGCGAGGTCGTGTGCGTAGTATACGGTTGCAAAACCGCCTTCGCCGATGACATCCAAAATCTCATAGCGATCGTCAATTTTCATGCCTGCCGGCAGGGAACCGCCAGTGATCGAGATGTCGCTCGTGGCTGGATTGAGTTCACCTGAAGAGTTATGATTGATCGGCGCGGATGACTCTGCGGATGGATTCGGCTGATCTGCTTGATGTTCCCCTGAATCTTGGGGCGAATTGACGGGAACATATACATCGCCTTGAAGCTCGTAGATTTCCGTTTTGGAAATATCTTCGACTTGAGGGGCCGGGTTCGGCTGCGGCATAGCGTCCGAGTTTGAAATCGCCGGGTTCGGCTGCGGCATAGCGTCCGAGTTTGAGATTGCCGTGTTCGGCTGCGGCATTGCGCCCGAGTTCGAGATTGCCGTGTTCGGCTGCGGCATTGCGCCCGAGTTTGAGATT
>JAFUEE010000136.1 GCA_017464085.1 Pseudomonadota bacterium | reverse complement strand
TTGTCAATGTGTGAAAAACTGTGTTATACTGCGCCATGGTTCGGAACTCCTTGCAAAAGGTGGTTTTGCTGAATTTCCTTTTAGCAAGAAATCGGTTCCGAACCAACTATAACGCCACATTTTTGTGGGACAGCAGTGCAATGCAATATAAATTCATAAAAAATTCAAATAAATCCATTATCATTGATAAATCAAAGTTTCATCATTTCAAATAATATCAATAAACTTCAACACCTAATACACCTAAAATATACAAAACCAAGGAATATCTAAATCGATAATTCCGTTGTTTTCTTCAGGCGCTTACAAAGCAGGCGCTTACAAAGCCCACTCACCTAGCAGGAGCCCCCATGAAACCACTTATCCCCATTCTTTCCATGCTGTTAATCGCAACAGCATGCTCGCCAAAACCCGAAAACCAGCCCTCTGATCAACCGCCACAAGTGCAGCAGGAACAGCCGCCCACAGCCGCTGAAAATGCTACCGTGGATGCGCCTAAAGCCCCCGAAGCCGAACATCACGCAGGCATGGTTCACGATCCATCCAATCCTCCTGTCGATTGCCCCCTGCGAAAACAGGGCATCGATCCCACACAGATGAAGCCTTTTGAACAGATCGAGGCCTATATCCAGTTCCTCGAACGCGAAGACCGCAAAATCTGGCAAAAACCTGAAGAAGTCGTCGAAGCCATGCAGCTCAAAGGCAGCGAGCGCGTGCTCGATCTCGGGGCTGGTTCCGGCTATTTCTCTTTCCCTATTTCAAAAAAACTCGCCTCCGGACGCCTCTTCGCGGCAGATGTTGAGCCTGAAATGATCCGCCATATTCATCACAATGCCATGCTCAAAGGCATACAGAATATAGAAGTCAAGCTCATAGATTCCAAAACGCCACAAATCCCGGAAAATATCGATGTCGTATTCATGTGTGATGTCATCCATCACATCGCAGATCCCGTCGCCTGGATGACTGGTATCGTCAAACAGCTGCCTTCCGGCGCTCAGTTTCATATCATTGAATTCAAACAGGGTGATATTCCCAACGGACCGCCCGAAAGCGCCAAAATCGCCCCGGAAAAGCTTCTTGAAATCGCAAAATCATCCGGTCTGGAACTTGATCGGCAAGTGAACGATCTGTTGCCTTATCAGATTTATTATATATTCAAAAAAGTATAAATCATTCATGCAGACTCCCCTATGCGGCGTTGCCGCATACGGCTCGCTATTCGGGCGCGGCTATCTTCGATACACCGCGCCAAGACGCGCAGCATGCGCGTCTTTTGGCCGCTGCTATTGCCCATCGGACAATACGCAGCGGTTTTCAAACAACATCCCCCACTGTAGCGCACCACGTAATTATAACAGAGGCGTATGCGCAGCATAGCCGCACCCCAGACGCAAGGCGTATGCGCAGCATAGCCGCGCCCCAATCGCGGCGTATGAAATAGCCGCGCACATGTAAAAATAGCCGTGCACAATGCAAAGTCGCTCTCCATGGAACGTCTCTGGCAAGGCGTATTGCCAAAGGCAATAACCGCGCCCCAGACGCAAGGCGTGAAAAAGTCGTTTATTTGAAACAGATAAAATGGCAGTATAAACGGTTTGGCGATTGCGCGAAGGAAGCAAGATAATCGAGCACGGTTTGAACAGATGAGACGAAAGATACTTTTGAGCGCGGCCCTGGCGCTTGTCCTGACGGGCTGCGACACGACTGCGGAGCTGACGTTCCAGGACGAGCAGCTGATCGAGACGGTCCCCCAGGGGCTGGTGTCGCCGGCCTGCATGGCAGACATGCCGGACGCGGACGCGATATTCAGATGGAGCGTCCTGACTTCGTTTGACGCAAGACTGACGCCGGGCAAGCGGTATGGCGCGCTCAACGCCGCGCTCATGCCTGGCTCGAACCTCAGGGCAGAAGACATCACGTTCAGCGACGGATGGTTCTTTGTCGTGGACACAGCCGGACGAGACATGACATGCACCGATGTCAGCGAATGCCCCGAAGGCGCTGCCTGCCTGACCGCCGCCACCATGGGGCTCTCGCAGTACTACTATCCGCCCGAAAGCTTCTGCGTCTATCAGACGCGCATCGAAACCCTCCATGTCCCCAGATTCACGCACTTTTCAAGCAACCCGCAGCCGGGCAACCCCAATGTCCGCTCGGAAGGCATGGACGGGCGGTCCGTCGCATTCGTGCTCGACAACTCCGCCACCCTCGACGGCAGCGCTGACACCGGCATACCGGATGCTCTGAAGGCGACCGATCCCTACGAATACAGAAAAGTCGGACTCAACCAGTTCATGGACGGCATTTCGCTCTCAGACGAAAAATCACCGCGCTTGGAGTATTCCGCGCACTTCGCGAACGGCATGGGCGCATCCGGCGTCTATGACGCATCCGAAGCCTGGATCCGCACGGATGCCGTATGGCAGTCCAAAGTCATGTCACAGTACCCCACGCCGAGCGGCTATTCGCCAATCTGGGAGGCATCCGAAGCCGCCCTGCTCAAGCTCCGCGACACAGCGAACGTCGCCTATACACACGCGATGATCGCACTGACAGACGGGGCACCGAACGACAACTCCGACGAAGCGCACGAAAGCTTCAGACGCCTCATGACCGCCATGGGAAGCCAGACCAGCCTGCACTGGTTCGACTTCGAGCAGACAGACAAACCGCCGCACGCGCGATATGCTGAGGCCGTTCGGCTGGGCTGCGGCACCTATTACCTCTTCGACAATCCCGTCTTCTTCTCCAAAATGCTCCGGAACGTCGCGATCAACACGGAGTCTCACTGGGATGCCGGGATCAAGTTTTCCGCCAGGCTGCCGGAAGGCCACATGTACCGCCTGGCGACGACATTCATCATGAAAGTTGGCAATTCTGCCGTATCGTTCGAGGCACAGCGCCTCAGCGAGCAGAACGAGACCATCGATTACCGTCTGGTTTGGGCAAGATAATGGGAAAGCACATCTTCAGAACTGTCCGGTCAGCCGTCATGATCCTCTCGATGTGCGCCATGTTCCCATGCCTTGCGCTGGCACAGACGCACACCACGCTCTCCCTGGACGAGCCCGATCGCGATGAAGTGATGGAATCTGCCGCAGAAAAAGCCATCGCAGTCATTGAAAAACGCCCGTTCACCAAAGCTGGGAAAGGGGAAATCGGCCTGGGCATCGGCACCATCGCGAGCGATATCTTTCTCGCCTATCTGCCCGTCACGCTCAGGGGCGCTTATCATTTCAAGGAATGGGTCTCCCTGGAGCTCTCGGCATCTTACATGGGATGCTTCAGCGACGAGACCGGCGACGGACAGGTCCGCGCCGCCGGACAGAAATGCATGCGCTTCCTGACACCCTCGTATGACAATCTGATCGCCAGCGCCGGCCTCACTCAGCTCCGAAGCATCACGATCGAGGAATATCAGGTCGCGCGCGTCGATATCGCGCCTGTTTTCTCAGTCTTTATGGGCAAATTCGCGCTCGCGAATCGCGCGATCGCCCACTTTGACCTGAACCTGAGCGCTGGACTCGGCCTGCTCGTCGCGGAAATGCCAAACGAAACAGAAATCGGCAGAATCGATTACGGCGTCAGCGTGGAAGGCGCGCTCGGCCTCGGCATTCGCTTCATGTTTCTCGACCTCATCGGGCTCAGGCTCGATTTCCGCGAATACCTCTATGGCAAGCAGCGCGGCAAGGGGCTCGGCACGGCTTCTGAACTGACACTCGGTGTCTCCTTCCTCCTCGGAGGCGGCCATGAATGATCCTATCCTGAGCAAACTCGCGGCGCTTCTGCTGACAGCCTGCCTCCTGTGCACCGGCGCTTCCGCCGCGCTCGCAGACCAGCTCGACGACGACCTCGACACACAGTGGACGACGCGCGACCTGCCCGCGCTTGACGGCACCACTGTCATCTCCGCCGCGCGGCGCTTCGAGCTCGCGCTCAACATCGGCTATGTCCCCACGGACGACTATTACAACTATTTCCCGATCTCGCTCGACGTTCACTGCAGAATCACGGACATGTGGGGCGTCATGCTGCGCGGCTCGATGCTGATGCTCCACTCGGACACCACGCTGCGGCGCTTCATGGATGACCACCAGTCCTCCATACAGACAAGCCTCCTGGCCGACGAACAGCTCGGCGATGTCACCGCCATGGCGACGTTCCATCCCGTCTATGGCAAAGCCACCCTCGAAACCGCCAATCTCCTGCGCTTCGACTGGGGCATTTTTGCCGGGCTGGGCGCCGTGATCGCGCGCTCCCCAAACAGCGCGCACTCGGAGACATCCGTCGCCGCATACGCCGAAGGCATTTTCGGGACAGACATGCACATCTTTTTCCTCGACTGGCTAGCGCTCAGGCTGGAAGCCTCACTGCGCTTCTATAAAGGCTCGACTCAGTGGTACGTGCCCTGCACGCTCTCTGTCGGCGTCAGCTTCCTGCTGCCGGAATTTTAAGGAGGCCATGAGATGAAACACTGTTTTCGAGCATTGCTCACAGGAATCGCATTCTGCACCGGACTCGCATCCGCCGCGCCGTCCGCATCCGCGCTCACGGCTGACGAGATCATCATGATGTCAAAACAGGGCCTCTCGGAAGAGATGCTCATCACAATCATAAAAAACGCCACCGACCTGCCGCCAAGAGACCAGGCCACGCGCACACAGCTCGAAAATGCAGGCATCGATGCCCGCGTGATCAGCGCGATCTTCGACACTCCGGCTGCGTCCCCACTGCCCGATGTCCCCGTCACTGACGAGAAAAAACGAACACCCGCAGGCCCGCAAGACCCGCTCGCGGATACCGCACTGTTCGACGACATGCCTGCGCAGAAAAACCAAACTTCCGCCAGTACCGGCAGACCAGACGATCCGCTGCGCGACGCCGGCCCGCTGCCGGAGGACGAAACGACCTCTCAGCGCAGCCGCGCAAAAGACACAACCCCTGATCAACTGCCGCAAGCAGCCACACCGGCACAGCCTGAAATATCCGCTTCAGCCCCCCCCGCTGCCCCCGTCCTCCCCGCCATCGGAGACAACACCATACTCGCGCCTGTCGAATCCTCAAATGTCCCGCTCGTGTTCCGCAAATATTTTGAAGAAGCATACGAGACATACAACGTCGAGGCTGAAGTCGCACGCAGGTATGCGATGCTCCAGAGCGACACGGCCAGCGAACGCGCTTACGACGCGGAAGTCCCCAGGGTCATCGGCTATCGGAACGCGATTCCAGAAAATCCGGTCGGCTCCCTGGAATCCTGCCTCTCGCTCGCTGACAAGATGAAGCCCTCAATGGACACGCCGCTCGGCGCCGCGCTCAACCAGTGCATCGGCCTCGCGCTCGAAAAGCTCGATGCGCCCGCCATGGCGGCCGCATACCTCGACCGCGCGCTCCAGTCCAAGGCAAAGCTCTCGGAATTCTCCGCCACGCTCGAAGCATTCCTCAGGACCGCGCATATCAGCGACTACACGAGCACAGACCCGCTGCGTATCAAGGATCACGCCGGCGAAGTCTCCGACAGCGCGCGCCAGGCTTTCCTCTATTTCATCGGATACAGCCTCGTCTACGGACCCAAGCCAGACACGACGCTCGCGAAACAGATCCTCGCGAACGTGACCGGCACCTCGATCTACCGCGCACGCGCACGAATCCTCCTCGCGACACTCGCGGTACGCGCCCCAGAGTTCAAGTTCAAAACAGCCGCAGAATACCTCAATGAAGCACTGCGCACGCTCGAAACGCTGGAATCCGGCGAAGCCTTTGAGCTGCGCAACACCGCCTGGCTGGCTCTGGCACGCATCGCTTTCGAAAACCACGCCTACGACATGGCTGACACATTCTACCGGAACGTCGATGTCAACAGCCACCACCTCCGGAACGCGATGCTCGAAAACGCATGGGGCATGGTCTTCGCGCAAAAATTCCCTCAGGCGCTCGCGCTCTCTCATGCCCTTCGCGCGCCCAGCTTCAGACTCGCTTGGCTTCCTGACCTGCAGCTCCTCGAAGCCAGCGCCTTCCTCGGCCTCTGCCGCTACGATCAGGCCGAACACGCCCTCGAAGCTCTCAAACACGACGTGCTCTCACAGGGGAACGCGCTCAGGACCTACATGGCGCGCGTCCCACAAAAAGACTACTACAACCAGATCCTCAGGCACGCGGATGCCACCGATGCATCCATGATGCCCGACCTCGCCTACCGCCGCGTGCTCTCCGACAGTGTGTTCCGCGCGCTTCACCGCTCCCTGCGCCTCCTATCGGACGAACGCCAGGCGCTCAGCCAGCATGTCGGCCCAGGCTTCCTCTCGTGGCCGAAACTACAGGCCGTCTATGACGAAATGATCCTCCAGCGCCAGCAGTACATGTCGGTCGTGCTGAGCGGCATCTTCGACAGCGCGCTCACCGAATTACACGCGCTCGACATCTCCGCCTCGCAGATCGCAATCGAAATCCGTCTCGCGCGCAGGCAGCGCGAAGCCGAATGCCTCAAGATCGTCGCTGCCGGCGGACAGTGCAAACAGGCGCAGACACAGCAGGACGGCGCGACGTTCACCAAACGCGCAAACGAGGCATACTGGACGTTCGACGGCGAATTCTGGAGAGACGAGCTCTGGTCAATGATGTCGGGTATCACCTCGGTCTGCGAATGAGCGCATGGCTTTTCTGAACACGCCCGGGCTGTCTGCGACACGCCCGGGCCGCGCCGCTATCGCCAAAGCGATACGCGGCGCTTTTTTTGATGGCGGCGCGTATGCGGCAGGCCACGGCTGACGCATAGCGCCGCCGCGCGTGCGTATCTGCAACGCAGAAAGCACGCGGACACACATGCCTTGACTTTTTCGCCGGCCTGCCCTCAGGTATTCTTTTGGCTATTTTTATAAAATATCGTATAATTGGATGCCTTTGTGCGCTTTTTGAGCTGCATGATGGGCATATTATGATTTTAACGAGGTAAATCAGTGACTTCACAAATAGAAGTAATTCGCGCAACCCTTAAATATTCCACGCAAGAAGAGCTGATTCAGGGCATGGCACCCCTGATCACGCGCCGTGGTCTGTTCATCCATACGCGAATGACTAAACCCGTCGGCTCTGAAGTGCAGTTTGAATTCCGGCTTGCAGACGGCTCAAAAGTTTACTCCGGCGAAGGCGTCGTACGAAAGGAAGTGCCGTTCATCGGCGGCCCCTCCAGCCAGAAATCCGGCATGCTCGTCGCGCTGCGCCGCATCAACCGCGCTTTCAAGGAAGTCGTCGACGCCATCCTCGGAAGCACGGATACCGATGTCTCGCTCAAGATCGCTCCAGATCCAGAAGAAGCCGTCAAAAACCAGAAAATCGTCCAGACACACGGGGGCGAAGGACTCGATATCTTCGGTGACGACGATCTCGACATGGGCCTCGATTCCCTATTTTCGGGAATCGAAAAGACACCCTCGCGCAACAAAATGCCCAGCGGAAGCTTTGCCAAGCCGGCAGACGACTTCTTTGGGCAGAACAGCGCATTCTCATTCTCTGCCCAGGATGAGCCCGACGACATGCCGACGCCGCTGCCTGCCACATTCGGTCTCTCCGCGCTCAACCAGAACATCGCGCCAAACGCACCGCGCGCCACGATCCTCACGCGATCTGACCAGTTCGCAGCCATCAAAAGCGAATCGCAGATACGCACCGGACAGTTCGCAGCCATCAAGGAAATCATCAAAGCCGAACGCGATGTCGTCAAAGGGCAGCGCGCTGTCATCACATCGGAAACCGATGCCGAGGATATGTTCCCGGCTCCGGAAATGCTCGACGATATCGATGATATGGTGCTCGACGACCTCGACACTTCCGCATTTGCCGAATCTCTCTCCGAAGCGTTCTCTTCCGATGAAATCAGCGAACGCATCCAGGCTGACGGCGCCGATCAGACAAAGACTACTGCCGATCCGCGGGATGTCACAAAACCGCCCGCAAATGCCGACGATATCAGCGCAGAAACGGCAGATGCCCCTAAAAAGAAAATTTCCCATACGCAGCTGAACACCCCCATCGGCACACTCGAAACCGATGAAGAGGCCGTCAAAGACGAGCTCTCGAAAATCACTGGCGACACCCCCGCCCTCGAAGAAGAATCGCTCAGGAAAATGACAAAACCTGAGCCCGAAGAAAAATTCCGGCCGTTCTGGGGACAGAGAAACAAAATTATCGATTATGAGTCCACGCTGCGCAAGACTTCCCCATACATGACCGCAATCGAGCGGAATGACTCGCAGAGCGAAGCTATCCGCGCGCTTCATGACCGCACTGCCGAAATCATACAACAGGAAAAGATCAAGGCCGCAAGCGCAGAAAACAACGCTCCCCGCAAACCGGATGATTCAACCGAACCCTGGCTTGGCGCGCTCAGCATTGATTCCGACTGCATCGATGATAATGCAGAACCAAAACCTGCTGACGAGCCTGCAACGGAAATAGCAAAAGCGGACGAAACGCTCGCGACCGATGCTGATGCCATCCCCGATGGTACAGCTCAAGCTGGCGCACAGGAACCGGCTGCCGGCGAAGCCGCAAATGATGAAACTGCGCAAACTTCAGAACCGCACGCCGCTAATGAGGCAAATGCTGAAGACACAGGCGATGCCCCCTCGGAGGAAGACAAGCCCGAAACGCCCGCGCCAGCCCCGCAGCCCTCACGGCCGTCGGGCGTTCTGACGCCTGCGCTGAGCAAGCTCTCCGGTTCGCACACAGCTGCCTCAGACAAGCTTCCCAAAGCGCCGAGCGCGCTGAATGCTTCGCCAAAACTGTCGGCAATCGCCAGCCCGTCAGCCTCAAGACTTCCGGATACGCCTGCGGCGCAAGACGCTCCTGAGCATCCGCTCGCTGGCTCCGGCACCCCAGCTGCAGACGAAGCTCTCCCAGCACCAAATGCCGCTGAACCGACAACTGCTGAATTCCCAGGAAACAAGGATGATACCGACATTAAGGATAATCAAAAGGAGCCTGATATGAACAAGCGTCCGTCGAATTCAAATTTTCAGATCGCAGACGAAGAGACACCCTCCCAGTTATTCGCCGCGCTTCAAGAGGACATGTTTTCATCCATAGATTCCCCTGCCATCTCCCCTGAAGATGAGGAACCAGCGGAAACGGAAGAAACAGCCCCGGCACCGGAAACATCCGTCACCGAGCCCCAAGAAAATATTCAGGAAACCGCGATTGAATCGCAGCCTGCGCCCTCGATCGAATCTCAATCCGCTTCCACCGTCGAAAATGCTCAAGCAGCGCAGCAACCCGAAGAAGACGATGAATTCGTTTTCGACATGCCATGCCTGGATATGGCCGCCATCGAATCCCAGAAGCAGGAAGAGCCGGTCAATGACCCCTTTGCCAATTTCTCCGATGTCGCGACGCTGGAATCCATGAACGGCACGTCCACTCCCGCAGTCCAGCGCGATTCCTCAAACGATATCATCATGAGCGAAGTGACATCCAGCCGCCAGGCAGTGCCGAGACGGAGAGAGCGGAACCCGGAACCGGTCCCGCCCGCACCGGAACCCAAGAAAAAAGGCTTCTTCAGCAAGCTGTTCGGCAGATAATCCACAGCCTCCGCCGGCTGACACAGATGCCGGCGCGAATGCTCGCCGGCCCATTGCCAAACCAGCGCCCCTCGAAGCTGAGATCATTTGTCGGGATATCTGACAGGCACAATCCATGGCAAACCTCCACGCAAAGCTGAGCCCCATCGCCTGTTCACATCCTCAAATCATCTCATCATACATACCGCTTATCGCTCTTCTTTAGGAAAATGCATAACCCCCTCGTGCCCCGTCACGCCAGGTGTTGTCCCACAGATCCTATTTGCATCCCCAGGGAGGATTTATGCCGGTCATCGGAATCGATCTTGGAACTTCCAATACTTGTGTCGCAGTCGTCAAAAACGGCGTTCCCCAGGTCATTCTGGACGACAAGGGACGATCGACACTCCCCTCCGTCATGTCCCTGAACAAAAAGGGGCAGTTTTTTATCGGCTATCTCGCAAAAGCCCAGATGTCCGTCCAGCCCGAACGGACCGTCCATTCGGCCAAACGCCTGCTCGGACAGCGCTTTGACTCCGAAGAAGTACAGCGTATCCTTCCGTTCCTGTCCTACTCAATCATGCCCTCGCAGGACCAGATGACTTGCGTGATGCTCGGCGAACAGTGCCTGAGCCCGACTGAAATCAGCGCGGCCATCCTCAAGAAAGTCAAGACGCTTGCCGAAAATGCTCTCGGAGAACCCGTCCATCAGGCGGTCATCAGCGTGCCCGCTCATTTCGACAACAAACAACGCCAGGAGACAAAACACGCGGCAGAACTCGCAGGCCTCGAAGTGACGCGCCTCATCAACGAGCCCACCGCCGCCGCGCTCGCTTATGGCTACGGCACCGACATGACAAAGACCATCGCCGTGTACGACTTCGGCGGCGGCACCTTCGATATCTCAGTCCTCGAAATCGGCGAAGGCATCTATAACGTCCTGGCAACGGGCGGCGACACATTCCTCGGCGGAAATGATTTCAACCAGGCAATCGCCGACAAAATCTGCGATCGCTTCAAGAAAACCACGCGAATCGACCTCGGCATCCACTCGCTCGCGAAACAGCGCATCCTCGATGCCGCTGAATTCGCCAAGATGCAGCTCTCCTCCGCAGACCAGACCCTGATCGATCTTCCAGGCATCGTGCCTGATATCGACCCGAAATATGCGATCCGAGAAGTCCTGACACGCGCAGAGCTCGAAAAACTCTGCACGCCGCTTGTCGAGCGTTCCTTCAAAATCTGCCGAAACGTCTTTGAGAGCGCCGGCCTCAAAAAAGACGACATAGACGAAGTGATCCTCGTCGGCGGCATGACGCGCATGCCACTCATACGCCGAATGGTCCGCGACTGGTTCGGTATCGCCCCAAATACAGCGATCAACCCAGACGAGGCAGTCGGCATCGGCGCGGCAATTCAGGCCATGGCGCTCGACAACGATGAAGATGTCGTCCTCCTGCTCGATGTCATCCCGCTCACGCTTTCAATCGAAACCGCAGGCGGCGTCTGCATCCCGCTCATACCCAAGAATACCAAAGTTCCGCATCGCGTGTCGCGCGTCTTCACGACAAGCCGCGACAATCAGGAAAGCGTCATCATCTCTATCTTTCAAGGCGAAGGCAGACATGTCGAAGACAACACGCGCCTCGCGACATTCGAACTGAGCGGCATCCGGCCCGCGCGGCGCATGGAACCGCAAATCGAAGTCTCGCTTCGCATCGATGTCAGCGGCATCCTCTCGGTGACCGCCATCGACCTCGAGACAAAACAGTCACAATCCGTTCAGGTCGTCGACATGAGCATGCGCGCTCTGGAAGCGCTTGAATCAGAGGAGCAGCCATGATCATCACACCAGCATACATCAGCCATGCTTCATACAACCAGATCCGCATGTTCGAAAAGCTCAGGCCGACGCCTCAGGTGCCCGCCTGGGAAGCAACCGCAACCCAATTCCTCAAAAAGGGACAGCTTCTCGAAGCGCTCATACTCACCGACGATATCGTCGCGCGATATGGCAAAGAAGTCGGCAGGAATATGTCCGAACGCATCTTCGGAATCCCCATGGCCGCACGCGGACGAGGACTCACCAAAGACTGCTCCCTGGTCGATCACCCCTCAAAATATGCCCTCTGCCAGGACTGTCTGCCGATACAGATCGGCCGCTTCACATGCTTGCGCAACGGATGCAACTGCCTGCTCGTCAGCGAAGACAACGGGGAGACATATACACTGAACGCACTCGCGGAAAAACCGATCGCCGAACCGATGATCAACAACGGCTTTCAGAGCGAGCAGATACACTGGCTGGCCCTCGGACCATATCTCGTCTTCGCACATGGCACCGATACACTGACCATCGTCGACCTCTCCCGAAAACTGCCCGCCGGCAACGCCAAATGCCCGCTGCCGTTCGCGACACTGCGCTTCGACAGCGCGATCAAACGCCTCTGCGGCCCCATCGCGGACGGCACTTTCTTTGTCACGCTCGAACCACAGATGCCCGTATTTTCAGACGTCTGCAGACTCTGCCAGCTCAATGTCCCCGCGCTCGGCGAAGCCATTGACAAACAAAATGGCTGCGATGCACGAGATGCGGGATGCGTCCTCAAAGACATCCTGCTCCCCAATGTCGAACAGACACTGCTCGATGACTGCTGCACAGACGGCAACGGCTTCATAACCTGCGGCGGCGGCATGCAGAACCGAGAAGTCCGATTCATCGACACAAATGGCGCATGGACCACACATTTCGTCCATGAAGCCCCGGTCGCTCGCATTCTCCGCACCGAAGTCGGCATCATGAGCCTTGACGATACAGGCACCGCCCTGCTCTGGCGCAACCAAAAGCCCGTGGCTGACACGCGCTTCGACGTGCAGGATCTCCCGCAGATGTTCGATCTTCACGACCCGAACACCAAAATCACGGTCGAATGGACACGCCATCGCCTCTATCTGACAACGACCACGCCGCAGCCCAATCTCAAGGCAGCCCTGACCGCTGCGCACTCACTGTGCATCTCCCCGACCGGCAAAAATCCGGACTGCTTCGTCAAGGCCATATACCACCTGCCGCGTCACACGCTGGCAATGCTCTCGGACGGATCCCTCCATTTCTGGAACATCTCCTACGACTGCGTCAATCCCCTCTGGCAGCTCCCCTTTGTCAGCGCCGACAGCGACGACTGGCACGAGATCCTCAACATCAAATCTCCGGGCATTGACGAAGATCCCCGCATCCGAAAGATTCAGCTTTTTTGATCTGACATTTTACAGGGGGCGCAAGCCCCAAGCGGCGCTATCGCGGCAAGCGCGATACGCGCCTACCCCCAGTGCGGGGTTCCACCCCGCAACGCCCCGATGCATCCACGGGGCATCACAAAATCACCCGACGCGCATCACAGCCCCGACGCCCCCTACGGAGCGTCAATTTCGACTGATTTCTTGCAATCTGGCAAGCGTACAATATAGAATAGATACGGCATGAACGCCAAGAGGAGGTACGAAGATGCGTTGGACACGACGAAATTTCCTTCAGGCAACAGGTGGCCTCGCGGCAATGACCGGCTTGGGGCTGCTTGCACGACATATCATCCGGGGCAACGCCAGCTTCAGCGAGTGGCGCGCATTGCCCGGCATGATCCTCACACTGAAAATCGATACCGATTCCCCTGAAAACAAATACGTCGATCTCGTCGCGAGATATGAGGGCAAGACTCAGACACTCGGCTCGCTGCACGGCGCGCGAGAACTCGAGATCGAAATTCCCTTCGTTTCCACGACCCAGGAAAGCTATGAACTGAGTGCCATCGTCTACGATGCAACCGGCGCATTCCAAAGCGAGCCCGTGGAAGTTCTCGCTCAGCCTTTCAGCTTCGGTCTTTAGGGGGAACTCGTGAAAAGTTTTATCCGCACCGCACTGCTCGTCTTTCCCTGCCTTTTCGGTCTTGCTGCCTCGGGATATGCACAATATGTCCCCAAAGAATACCGCATCAAGATCGACCGGGTAGATGTCAGCAAGGCCCCCGACATACAAATCCGAGCGACTTTCCTCGACAAGGAGGCATACCCGATTCCGCCCACCAAGCTCGCCTATATGAATGTCTATTCAGATGACGACCTAGTGAGTGCCGAGCCGAAAGTCAGCACACTGAAAGATTCGGATGTGCCGTTAGACCTCGCGCTCGTCCTGCCGATCAGCGACCGATATACCGAAAAAGAGCTCAAGGAAATGCAGTCGGGCATTGAGAATATTCTCAAGCAGATGCGCGACAATGACCGCGTGGCAGGCTATTTCGCCGACGGACGAGGAATCAACACCGTGCCGCTCGGCAAAGCCGATGCCGTCGCAGAACAGCTCAAAGCCGCCACGCCCAAAGGACAGCCTTCCTTCCTCTACAGCAGCCTCGAAAAAGCCATCGACGAACTCGTCGCCGCCGCAGACCAGCGCCACGACGCACGCCGCGCAATCATACTCGTCACCGATACCTTCGACTCCTATATCTTCCGAAAGGACGATGTCCAGAAAGAGATGACGGATATCTTCCATCAGGCGCGCGCGAACGATATCAGCATCTATGTGGTCATGTACAAACCCTTCATACGACAGCTCGTGCCGATGTTTGAAGGACTCAGCCGAAAGACCGGCGGCACCTACCGCTCGACAGACCACGCTTCCAAAATCTTCGAAAACATCAACTTTGCCTGGGGCGAAGTTTACGGAGAGCTGTTTATCGACTTCACGCATCCCAAGCTGCACGTCGATGAGCTCGTCAAATACAGGCTTGAAACAAAACATGCACCGACAGGTCTCGAAGCCGAATCCGAGTTTTACAAAGAACTCAAAATCGAAAAACTCAAGTTCAACTGGAAGCTCTTCTGGATCATCACGGGCAGCATCATCGCCGTCCTGATCATCGCGCTGATCGTGTTTCTCCTTGTCCGCAGACACCGAAAGAAACTCGAGGAAGAAGAGGCCGCGCGCGCTGAACAGGAAATACAGGAAAAAATCGAGCGCGGCGAAGTCTGCCCCAAATGCCGCCGCACCATGATGCCAGACTGGAAAGAATGCCTGGTCTGCGCACGCGAAGCGGCTGAAGAAATCACCAAGCAAAAGGCTGAAAATCGAGCAAAAGCCATTGAGGAAGCCAAAAAGAAAGGCCAGAACGCCGAAAACCGCATCTGCCCGAAATGCAACCGCACCATGATGCCCCAATGGAAAGAATGCCTGTTCTGCAAAGCCGGCATCGGGTCAGACTCTGCGCCCAAAAAAGGCGTCGCGCCACTGCCCGAAAAGAAGAAAAAAGAAGAAACCGGTGAGCGCATCTGTCCCGTATGCAAACGCCCGATGAAGCCGCACTGGACGACCTGCCTTTACTGCGAAGCCGATGCCGCCAATCGTCCTGCAACAGCCGCACCTGAAAAGAAACAGCCTGAAGCAGCCGCACCTGCAGCCAGAATCTGCCCGGACTGCGGGCGCCCGATGAAAGCGCACTGGGACATTTGCCTCTATTGCGAGGCAAACAAAGCCAGAGGCTAAAAAAGGAGAAACGATTATGGACAAATATATACTCTTTGCCGGTCGCCGAGTTCCTATCCATACCAACTATCCAGTATTCCGCTTTGATGATGATTCCGGCCCCAGTTATTATCATCCTGAAAAGACGCTGACCCCAGACCGCCTGATGCAGATGGCTCTCTTGCGTCCGACCATGATGAATTACAGTTTTCGCGGCAATCTCCAGCGCACCGCAGAACAGCTTTTTTCCGTGCCACGCGAAGAAGCTGACCGCCTCGGAGAAATCATCTGGCAGATCGCACTGCACCACGACGTCACGATGAACGCACTGGATACGTATAACGTCCTGTGCACACGCGGCCTCTCCACGCATTTCTGCGTCAACTATGACGGCGCGCTCTATCAGTACATGGATCCCTATCACGTTGCCTGGGCGACGGGCGACAACAACGGTCACAGCCTCGCGATCGACATGAATAATCCCGTGTTTCCCGAGCTTCAGGAAGCTGACCCGGCAAACGGGATGCGCGAGATTTATCAGGGCAAAGTCAACGGCTCCATCAAGACTATGCTCGGCTACACCGAACCACAGTATGAGACGATCATCGCGCTGCTCAAAGCGCTCGTCAACCCGATCGACGTGCCGAACGAACCGCCATGGACGCCGCTGCCGCTCGTCCGGGACAGCTGTTTCCCTCCGATTTCCGAAACTGGCGAAGTCATCAACTGCCTGCTGAAAGATTCGATCAATTTCCACGGTTTTCTCGGACACTATCACTGCTCATCGAACAAATGGGATCCAGGCCCGGCTTTCGACTGGCTTCGCGTGCTCTCTGGCATCAAAGGGGAGCGAAACAGCCTGCCCATCCTGCTCGGCGAACCCGGGGAACAGCGCAATATGGCACAATGCGGCGGCACACTGCTCGAAGAGCTCTTTCACAGGTATTATCAGAACGTGGAGACATCCAGCGGCGGATGGTATCCTGTCGGCACAAATCAGGCATGGCACTCCGGAATCCACCTGACCGCTGAAGAAGGCACCCCGGTCATGAGCATGATGAAGGGCACGATCGTTGCCATACGCAACATACGCCCCGTCGACCTCGGTGACGCGAGTTTCGTGCTCATTCGACACGAAAGGAAGGAAAATACTGACGATGGGGAGACAATCTTATACTGGTATTCCCTCTATATGCACCTGGACTCCATGTACAAACAGGAGAAATTTGCAGGCATAGACTGGGTCAGCGCGCTGATCGGCGCAAACGCCGAAATTCCAGACACCATAAGCTATAACCTCGAAAGCGATAGCGAAACTTATATCCGTGGCGTGCCTCAAGTCATGGACGCGCGCGTCAAAACCGACAAAGAAGATGAGATCCTGGAAGCCTTTTTCAGGGGCGATATCCTGCTGACCAATATCCCGTGCAAAGCCGGAGAAATCATCGGACATATCGGAAAATTCGGCGACAGCCCGGACAAAACCCGGCATGTCAACCAGATCCACGTGGAGTTTTTCAGCACGGAAAACTTGTTTGCACGCGGCGCTGCACACAACGAGGCCTGGAATATCATCGAAGGCGATTACAGCGATTCATCGCTCGTCCGTGTCAAACGCCTGCTCAAGCCCATCAAAGATTTCGTCCAAGCGCAGACCGGACGCACGCCGCCTCTGCTCAAGAGCTCAGAAATCGGCGGCTTTTACAGCATGAGCGACGAGGATATGCTCGCGCTCAGACGCGACGATTTCAGAAAAGCAATCTGCTATCACCGCAGCGAATGGTCTCCACAGATGAACTGGACCAAAACAGCCGTTCAGTCCGTCGGCTGGCAGTGGGAATCTGAAGCCAGTTTCGGCAAATGGCTAGTCCTCTGGCTGCCGTTCCAATGGATGACCAAAGAAGTCGCAGACGCACTCGACTTTCCGGAACAGCATTCGTTCTATACCTATCACCCAATCTATCTTCTGGAACAGCTCAACCGCACGTATGCAGGCGATATTTCCCAGACGGCGGAAGAAGCGAGCGAAGCCGAGATGCGCAACAACGCCTCACTCATGGCGTCTCGCATCGAAGATCTCGTCAAGCTCAACAAAAAACTCGAAAATCACGAGACTCTGAGCCCGGAAGAAGAAGCCAGACAGCAGGAACTCTATGCGCTGATGGATGACCACATGGGCGATGAGGAATATGACAAAGAGACGAATTACGAATACGAAAGCGTTTCGGAATTTAACACCTGGGAACCCGGGGAGTGGCCTGTGCCCAAAACTGTCGATCTCAAAAAAGCATTCTAACCTGATGCATATCGCATTTTCATCCCTCCCCTCCTTGCCCGGAGGGGATTTCATTTCCTATAAGGACGCGCGGCAATGGCAGACAATACCCGAATAGCGAGAATGAAACAGAAAGCGTGGTCGATGCTTGATGCAAATGCCCCAGAAGAGGCACTCTCCGCTTTCCGTGAATGTGTCGAACTGGAACCGAACAACCTGAACCACCAGATCGAGTTAGGCGTGGCGCTTTACAAGCTCAACCGGCCTGACGAGTGTCTTGAAGTGCTCGACAAAATCCTTGCAGTCGAACCAAACATGATTCTCGCGCTGAACAACAAGGCTCGCATCCTGCTCGATCGCGGTCAGCACAAAGAAGCACTCGCGCTCTATCGTCAGATACTTAACCGCGATCCGAAACATGTCCGGACGTGGATCAAAGCCGCCCAGCTGATGTCCTCGCTCGAAAAATATGACAAAGCCGACGGCTGTATCCAGGAAGCGCTCGCGGTTTCGCCCGAAGATCCGGAACTCTGGCGCGAACGCGCAATCATTGCGCGCAAAGCAAACCGACTCGAAGACGCTGTGAAATATATCGATCAGTCCCTTTCATGCAAAGCCACTGACTTCGATTCCCTCAAGGAAAAGGCGAACGTCCTCGCTGCGCTCAAGCGCTTTAAAGAAGCGATCGAAGCCTACAAGGCAGCCCTGCGACAGAACAAGGACGATTCGGATGCCAAGATTTCTCTGGGCTATGCCTATCTGGCAGAAAACAACACCAAAGATGCCCTGGATGCATTCGAAGCTGTCATGAAAGTCGATAAGAATAACGCGCGCGTCTGGGACGGGAGAGGGCTGGCGTTCATGATGCAGGGCGATCAAGCGAGAGGGTGCGTCAATCGAGGCACGGCCGCTATGATCAACAAAAAGTATGACGAAGCAATGGACTTTTTTAATCAGGCCATCGAAGCCAAGCCGGATTATCCGGAAGCATGGTCAAACAAAGGCACCTTGCTTGAAAAGCTCGAGCGTTATGAGGAAGCTGCCGATGCCTATCGACACACGCTCAAACTCGACCGCAATGCCGTGGTGTGCATGCACAATCTCGGCATGCTCTATATCCGCCACCTCGACCGCCGCTATGAAGGGCTTTGCTGGCTGAAAACGACGCTGAAATACGATCCGCAGAGATGGTTCAAACTTCCGTCCGATCTTCGCAGCGAGGTCGATCAGGCCTCATATATGGATTAGCGCCATGCGCACAGGACTTGAAACACTTCTGACAGATGCCAGCCTGCTGGATCGATTTCGCCGCGCTCGCGTGGGCGTGCTCGCACATGCCGCAAGCGTGACCAGGACTGGAGAGCACATCTTATTCGCGCTCCGGCGCGAAGGGATTGATCCTGTGCGCATTTTTGCGCCAGAACACGGGCTCTGGGGCGCAGCACAGGACATGGAAGGCGTAGACCACGGCTATGACGAAATCGTCGAGCGCGATATCGTCAGCCTTTACGGGCATAACCGGGATTCCCTGATGCCACGCGAAAGCCTGCTCGATGACCTCGACGCGGTAATCATAGATGTTCAAGATATCGGCGCCAGATATTACACCTTTGCCTATACTGCGCTTTTCCTGGCACAGGCGGCGCTCGCACGCGGCCTGAAAGTCGTCGTGATCGACCGGCCGAACCCGATCAACGGAGAGACCATTGAGGGCAATCTGATTGATCCGGCTTTTCATTCGTTCGTCGGCATGCGCTCTGGCATGACACGGCACGGCTTGACCATCGGCGAAATGCTCACGATGTGGTGCACGACCGAGCATACGCCGAATCTGGAGAACCTTTATATCAGCCGGATGCAGGATTACGACCGCAGGCAATATTATGATGAAACAGGCTGCTACTGGGCGATGCCATCCCCGAACATGCCGAATATCGAAACGGCAATCATCTATCCCGGCATGTGCCTGATCGAAGGGACGACGCTTTCTGAAGGCCGCGGCACGACCAGACCGTTTGAAGTGTTTGGCGCGCCATGGGTCAAATCAAACGAAGCGCATGCCGCGCTCAAAATGCTCGATTTGCCAGGCGTATCGTTCCGTCCGCTCGACTTCAAGCCGATGTTCCAAAAGCACGCGCATGCGATCTGTCACGGCCTGGAAATGCACGTCACCGACCGTCGGGCGTTCCGGCCTGTCCTGACTGGCATTGCCATTCTGTGCGTGATGCATGCGCTGCATGAAGACTTCGGCTGGCGCACGGAAACTTATGAATTCGAGAACGAACGGCTTGCCATCGACCTGCTGTTCGGCAACGACACCATTCGAAAATCCATCGAAGCCCAAGAAAATCCTTACCGCATCACCGAGCGATTTGAAACAGAGACCGCCGAATGGCGCACGCAGCGTGAAGCATTCCTGATCTATCGATGACTCCACGTATGCCCTTGAAAAGGGCATAGGGGAGTCCGACGGACGTATGCCCGAAAGGGCATAGGCCGGCGATTAAAAAAAATTAAAAAAAGATTTGACAGTTTTCCAAATAGCGCTTATAAGGCGCGGCGTTCGACGGGTGATACCGAGAACACTTTGAATGCGAGGATGGCGGAATTGGTAGACGCGCTAGCTTGAGGTGCTAGTCCTGACATTACCGGGGTGGGGGTTCAAGTCCCCCTTCTCGCATTCAAAAAGCAGTTCATTTTTTTGAACTGCTTTTTTTTTGCCCAGTCGCTCGCGCGCACTTGCAAAGCTCTGCAAGCAGACGCTCCAGCCCAATTCCGACAGCACCCGTGCCCCACTGTCTACGGAACACGGCAATTTGTCAGCCTGCATGTCAAAATAAGTGGCATTTCTGCGCCTATTCGATAAACTGCCGCAAGTTTTTTGCATAAGGAGTTTCGCATGCAGTCAAACACCATTGCCCTGGCAGGATGTCAGAAAAGCACACAGATCGTGATTATGACCGCCCTAAAAAGCGCGGGCTTCAAAGTCATTTATCTGCCTTATGATGTCCGATATCACGCGGAAAACCTTCCCGACTGCCTCCTGATCGACCTTCAGGGGGATGATGTCATCAAGGCGCGCCAGATGATCGATCAGCCAAGCCTGAAAGCGACCAAAAAGCTCCTGATGCTTGATACGCGCGATCAAAAGGCTCGGCAGTTTATTTCTGCCGCCAACGTGGATGACATCCTCTTCAAGCCGATACAGATCGAGGAGCTCGTCGCGCGCCTGCAGGCACTTCTCAAAAAAACGACCGCCCAGCATGATCCGACAGACATCAAGGACGAATTTTCGTTCGCACAGACCATTCAGGATCTGGAAGCTCGCCAGTTTACCGGCTGCCTCAGGCTCCACGGCAAGCATGTCGCGGGAGAAATGCACCTCATGCTTGGACGTATCAACGGCGTGAGAATCGGTCAAAAATTGCAGGGAATCGCATTGACGGCATTGTGGCGGATCTTCCCATCACGCCCCGAACTGCTCCCGAACGCTCCAGTGCCCGACTGGGCAACGCCGCCGCTCAATATCACCGCCGAAGAAGTCATCGGAAACGTTGCGCACGCAAGCTCTGAATTTCGCTCCATATTCCCCGGACAGCAAGGCCTGCTCACGGTCTTCAAGCTCAACAGCTCAGTCTATGAAGCGGCATTCCACACGCTTCCGCGCCAAGTCCGCCGCCTGGTTCAGACTTTCGACGGCGACCGCACTCTCAACGATATCTTCAGCTATATCAATCTGGACGAGTTCGTCCTGATGCAGATTCTCCGACGCCTGCTCGATGAGAATCTGATCATCGAAAACCAGAGCAGCGACGATATCGACCGGCTCTCCCTCGTCGACTGGATCCGCGGCGTCTCCGAAACAGACGATCCACTTGAATCGTCAAATACGGAAAAAACAGTCCGGATGCCTCCGCCCATGCCGAAACCTCCCAAGAGGCAGTCACAGCCGCGCGAAGAAAAAACCATCCGAATGCCGCCACCTATACCCGAGCCAGCAAGAACGAGCAAACCTCAGCCTCCGGCACGTCCGACTGATCCCATCGGACAATCCGCCGCCGATTCGGATGAACTCCCAGATCATGCGACTCACAGCATACTCATGTATGCATTTCCCACGCAGATACAGCAGGCTGAAACCTCCGCCCAATCCAGCGATGCAGACGACGACAGGCCATTTCATGCCGAACCAGTCGTTCGAAAGAAATTTTCGCGCGAAGTCGTGGAACAGAAGTTCCAAAAAACACCGCCAACCTTTATCGAGGGCGACATCCAAATCCGGAAGGGAACCTATTATTCAGATGCACAGCTGGAGGAAGAAGCCGCGCGCACGGCAAATCATGCCCAGCTCAGCCAAAAGCCATCCAGCCTGACCCTCGTGCTAGACGAAACCAAACGCGCCATCACGCTCGAATCCTCGATTGCTGACGCTTCCATCCAAGAAGTCGAAAACGAAATCACGCGCATCGCAGCCGCTTCTCAGTTCAATACCCCGGATGAAGATGAACAAAAGCCTGAAACTGCCCCAAAAACGCCCGCACAGCCTGCGCCCGAACCGCCTCTGGCACACGAGGATTCTCTGCGCGCCAAGCGCGAGCATCTCGAACAGATGCAGAAGCTGTACGAACAAAATCACAGTGAAGAGCTTTCAAAGGAAAACTGGCGCGAACAGACCATCACACGCCTGAACCGGGAGAATGCCGAAACAAGCGCAAAACTGAAAAGAAATCTTGCCCTTCTGATCCTCCTGCTTCTCCTCGCAGGCGCACTCATCTTCGTTCTGATCACGGGCACATTTTCACCAAAACAGGCCACCATCAACACGGGCACCCCAAAAACAGCACCTGTCGTGCACACACAAGCCGCACCTGATCATCCCATCCCCGAAGAAATCACCCAAGAAACAGCGCAAACTGCTGACGAACAGCAGCCGCTCCCCGTACAAGCGATTGAACCAGATGCCGGCGAAAACGCAGACACTCCAGAGAACACACAGCAGGATGATTCTGCCGTTCAGGCGGCAATCGCTGACGCTCAGCCACAAGCCCCGAAAGAAGCCCCTGCCATCGCGCATGCCCATGCACCTGCCAGGACTGCCCTCGCCGCAAAACAGCCCACGACTCGAGAGGAAACACCCAAACCAAGCTCCCCACAAACGGACGAACCCATCTCGATCAAAACGGCTCTCCAGAACACAAGGTCTGAGATGAATATCAAAAATTGGGAAGCCGCTCAGACACAAGTCGAGATTGCGCTCGCGATGGATCCCAAACACCCGATCGCAAATGTGCTCGCCGGGCAGATCCAGGCAAAACTCGGCAATTTCAACAAGGCAATCAGCTATTATAAAATTGCCGAAAAAGCAAACGCCCAAAAATCAGTCTATTGGGTGCAGCTCTCTGAATACTATCGCGCAGCCGGAAACTTCACGGAATCCGACAAAGCCATCGACAAGGCCATCGCCATCGTTGGCAGCGCATCCCCCGAAGGGCGAAAACTCGTAATGCAGAAAAGCCGGCCCTGACACACGCCGGCATGCACACTATACGTCTTTGAGATTAAAACTACTTGAGTTGCGGAGAATGTATGAACCTAAAAGAATTTACGACATATTTTCAATCCCTGCAGGCCGAACTGAACAGGTCCCGCGAATTTGAACCCGGCGATCTGCGCATCAAGCAAAACATCGCAAATACAGACCTCGCTGGCATTGCCTATTATATCACACACACGATCTCAGAAAATACAGACTGGCTAGGCAACTACCTCAGCTGCAATGTCGCCAACTGCACCGAAGTCATCCACAATCTTCATCTCGACATGACCAGGCTCTTGTGCGGCACCGACACGGCAACATCCGAAGAGCCGTTCAAGCAGAAAGGCCTTCTCCTCGGACTCGATCAGATTTACAAACTCCTCAAAGTCCATTTTGAACAATGCGAAGGCGATTCCACGCTTCGATTCTCGCCACAATCTCTGCAACCTCACGAGCTTGCACCCGCAGAAAACTCGCAAGCATCCGCACAGAACGCAAACAAAATCATCGCTGAAATCCAAGCCATCGCGAAGCGCATGCTCAATGAAATCACGGCATGCATGCCCGGCGATCCTGATTTCTCAGGGCTCGAAAATACCCTCGAAGAATGCCAAATTCGGGAAGATCAAATCATTGAATTGCTTGAAAATATCAAAACACACCTCTCCCAAGTCAGCATGCCTGCCAGTACCGATAGCACTGCTGACTCTGAAGCAACTCAGGCACTTCCCGACAACCGAATCGCCGAGCTTCTCGAGACAATTCAGTCACTGATGCCGATCGCCGGACAGAATAATCTCGCGACCATCGAGGCACAGCTCTCCAACATCGAGGATCACCTCCGCGCCCTCCGCAGTGCCCCCGCCCCGACATCTGCACCGCAGCCACAAGCTTCGACACTTCCCCCAACTGAAGACATCGCACTCCAAATAGGGGAGCCTGCACAGCTGGCAAGCCTCACAAACGACCTTGCCAGCGTCGCGCATCATGCCGCAAACCTCTCAGACAACACGCTCAATATCGCCACGACAACAGCCTCGCTGTCTGAAACGACGTACAACATCGCTGCGAACATCATCGCGCTCTCCACAAACAGCGCCCTCAATACACACTCAGTCCAAAACATAGAGTCCGGCCTTCAGGAACTCACCAAAACAACCGCGCAGATTGCCGAAAACACCAAAACCCTCAGCAATGCCCAGAATGCTCCCGCTGCTACGGACAGCCTCGCATCCAGCATTGACACGCTCTCCACGCATATTGAAGACTGCACAGACAGCGTGCAAAACATCGAAGAGAGCATCCAAGCACTCGCTGAAACCGGCACACAGATCGCCGAAACTGCACAGAAACTCGATACCCAAAGCCTCCATGAGGACAACAAAGAAATCCTCGCAAGCCTGAATGACCTGCTCTCACATACCGCCGTCTGCACGCTGAGCGTCCAGAGGATCGAGAACAGCATGAAGGCGTTTACATCCTCCCTCCCCCAAAGCGCCCAGACTCCCCAGGCATCTCACACTGGCGACAATGCCCCTGCCCTCCAGACGGACAACAGCGAACTCACTCTCCTGACAAAAACCATCGCTGCCAATACCGAAAAAATGAGCGAACACACCGTGCAGATTGCAGAATCCGTTCAAAAGCTTTCGGAAAATAACGCGATGCTCAGCCAAAATATCAACGCGCTCTCACAGAAATGCGACCGGATGATCCGCATCCTCGAACTTCTCGTCGTCGCAACAAACCAAAATGCGCGCGCAGGCGAAAAGAGCCGATTACAAACAGCCGTCAGTGACATGCACAAGGACAGCTGATGCCCCCCACGCGCGCCGTATGCGCAGCATAGGCGCGCCCCCACGCGCGCCGTATGCGCAGCATAGGCGCGCCCCCAAATAATCTGCATAAGATTGCGAAAATATCCGCATATTCTTGGAATGCATGTGGACATTTTGGTGATTTGTGATAAAGCGCGTCCGTTTTTCTATCTGTTTGCGCTGCAGGAGGGGAAATTATGGTCTTGAGCAAGGGTGCTGAAAAAGCGTGGGTCAAAGTAAAGGACGCTTTCTGGATCACGTTTGGGCTTTTGCTGTATGCTTGCGCATGGAACGTCTTTGTCTTGCCGCACGGCTTTGTCGGCGGCGGTCTGGGCGGCATCTGCGCAATGATTTATTATATGACCGGCATCAAAATCTATATCACGTATATCGGGTTCAACGTGATTTTGTGCGCGGTCGCGTTCGTAGTATTGGGCAAGGATTTCAGCATCAAAACGGTGCTCGGCATCCTCGGCCTGACGGTGTTTCTGGCAATCGTGCCCACGCCTTCAGAACCGCTCATCACGGACAAGCTGCTCAGCGGCATCATGGGCGGCATCATCGGCGGCACCGGCGTCGCCTGCTATCTGCTGCGGGGCGCTTCGACAGGCGGCTCCGACATCGTCGTCATGATCGCGTCAAAATATAAGAATTTGAGCTGGGGCCGCGTCTATCTGATCTTCGATTCGTGCGTGATCACTTCGTCTTATCTGATGACGCACAGCATTGAGACAGTCGCTTACGGCTTTGTGTTCATGGGCGTTCAGGCGTATGCGATTGATATGGTGAGTAATGGACGAAGGCAGTCGGTGCAGATGTTTATATTTACGTCCAAATATCGTGAGATCGCGGATCAGATCATTCATCGCCACCACCGAGGCGCAACGCTGTTTGAATCCATCGGCTGGTACACAAAGCAGCATCGCAAGACGATCTTCCTTGTCGCGCGCAAGCGAGAGTCTCAGGAAATCTTCAAGACCGTCAAGGCCATCGATCCGCATGCGTTTATCGCGGTCTCGAACGTCATGAGCGTGTTCGGCATCGGGTTTGATGCGATCAAGGCCGGGTTCAGCAAGGCGGAGCTCAAAGACGAGAACGGCAACGTGATTTCCAGCGAGACGCTCAATAAGATGTCGGCCGACGAAAAGGCGCAGGAGGCGCTTCCCCTCGAAAAATCAGCAGATTCCGAGATTTTAGCCGACGAAGTCGAGGAACTTCGACGAATCGCAGAAGGCAAGGGCGCGCAGTATGACCCGAATTGGGAAACGCCGATCTCCGAACTGATCGAAATTCCCGAAATGCCTGTGATTCCGAAAGAAATGCATCAGCATGCGGTCGATGAATATGTCTCTTCGACGACTATTCCAAAGGTAGATCGCTAAAAGACGCGCCACAAAGCATCTTCACGTCTTTATATGGTAGATCGCTAAAAGACGCGCCATACATGGAGGCGCGGCTATGCCTGACGGCATACGCCCGCGCTGGGCGGCTTCCGGCTTGCGCCGATACGCCGCCACTGACTTTATTATATGGAGGCGCGGCTATGCCTGACGGCATACGCCCGCGCCAGTCGGGCTATCGGCTTCGCTTTGCTCCCCGATACGCCCTTTTGCGCTCCCCTATGTGCTCCCCTGACGGCTGCGCGCATACGGCTCGCACGCTCCCGAGCGCCTTCTTTTCTTGCCTGGGGAGCTGACGGCTGCGCGCATACGGCTCGCACCGTTTCATGACGCGCCAATCACCGCCTGGTAAACATCTTTCGCACGCACGCCGCAATACGCCGAAACGACATCCCGTATATCGCGTGCAGACATCCCATAGTCCTTTAACAATGCAATCAGGCGCTTGGCATCCTCCGACAGCCCCTCCGCTTCCTGCTCCGCACACACTTCGCCCTCAATGATCAGGCACATCTCCCCTTTGGGCTGATCTGCGCGATACTTTTCGAGCAATTCACCGGCAGTCGTGCGCTCGATCGATTCAAATTTCTTTGTCAGCTCTCGGCACATACACACCCGGCGCTCAGGTCCAGCCACTGCAACGAGATCTTCCAGCAGAGATGCGATGCGCTGCGGCGATTCATACCCGACCAAAAGCGTGCTGCGGTGCGCAAAATTCTCAAACATCTCCCGGCGTTCCGAACTCTTGCGCGGGAAAAACGCCACAAATTCAAACCCCGTGAACTGATAAAATCCGCATGCGCTCACTGCCGTCGGCACTGCACAAGCACCGGGCACCGGACACACGCGCACTCCGGCTTCCAGACACGCGTCCACAAGTCTGCTTCCCGGGTCTGAAATACCCGGCGTCCCCGCGTCTGTAATCAACGCCGCGCTCTCCCCATCCAGCAGCTTCGGCATAAACTGATCGGTCCGCAACGCCTCATTGTGCGCAAAATAACTCACGACGCGCTTGCGAATGCCAAAATGCTCGAGCAATATACCGCTATGACGCGTATCTTCACACAATATAAAATCGACCTGCCCGAGCACATCCAACGCGCGCTGGGACATGTCCCCGAGATTTCCGATCGGCGTCGCAACGACATAAAGTGTTCGGGGTTCTACCGGCTGACAATCTTTCATATCCTTCCAATCGTTTTTAATCTATATGGCGCAATGCGCCGAAAAAAGACCTTTCGGCCAAAATGCGAAGTCTCTCTTTCCCTCGCCACATACGCTATGTTCGCACAAATAATACGATTTCTCAACGAACTTCACACGCTGACCTGCCGCGTGCAATGCCTCTCCCACAACGCCCAGCTTCCCCAAAAGCAAAGCGACCAAGCGGCCGGATACGATCTTTCCAGCATCGAAAACCTCACGCTTCCGCCGCACGGACGCGCCCTTGTCCACACAGGCCTGCGCGTGGCGCCACCGCCTCATACCCATATAGAAATACGCCCGCGAAGCGGACTCGCGCTCAAACACGGCATCACCGTGCTCAACGCCCCGGGCACCGTCGATTCCGACTATCGCGGCGAACTCATGGTCCTGCTCTTCAATACCTCCGAAACACCTTTCGAAATTCACACCGGCGACCGCATCGCACAGGCTGTCTTCATGCGCCATCTCGACGTGCGCTGGACCCCTGCAGCTTCCTTCGACAAAACCACACGCGGCGACAAAGGCTTCGGCAGCACTGGTTCCTGAGGGTTGAGGGGGGATGCGTGGGGGGTGATGCGTGGGGGAGACCCTTTCTTTTGTGCCAAAAGAAAGGGTCTCCCCCACACCCCCTTCCCAAAGAAAGGCAATGGGAAGTGAGGGATCGTCTAATTTTTCGTTGGGCGCAAAAACTTCAAACGCACATTCCCCACTTTTTCGTTGGGCGCGAAAACTTCAAACGCACATTCACTACTTTTGCGTTTGGACGCGAAAACTCTAAGAAACCTCTAACAATTGCATAATATCCAATCATGATATCGCGCAAATCCGCTCCCCTTGCCCCATCGGGGAAAGGGGCCGGGGGTTAGGGGCCAATTAATCAGACTTTCCTCTAGCACCCCGGAGAGGTGCCAAATATGTAACCCGGGGTAAGCCTGAAAGGCGCAACCCCGGGTAAAAGGCGCAACTAAAGGAAACTCTGAACAATTGCATAATATCCAATCATGATATCGCGCAAATCCGCTCCCCTTGCCCCATCGGGGAAAGGGGCCGGGGGTTAGGGGCCAATTAATCAGACTTTCCTAAAGCGTTTGGCTCTGTTCAACAAGCTTGGATATGGCCCCAAAATGCCCTATCGGCAATCGAGCCTCGATAGTCTCTCGCTATAGCCTTTATCATGCGCACTACTGCCTACCTTCTATTGCCTACTGCCTTGTATTTCATATCCACAGTCGTTGAACATAGCCGATATCAATACCAGCTGCTCACAGGCACTGGCACTTTGTGACCATCGCTGTCGCTAATCTCTTTCCAGTCGCTATAAATCAGTTTGGGCGGCAGTTTGGCAGACATCGGGCCTTCGTCATGACCGGAGTTGCTGCGAAGAAGCCCGAGCACGGTGCGGCTGTCACTCAAAACGGGCACGCCGGACGCATTGTAGGAATACGGCATTGCCGTCACATCCTGCTTGGTAGATTGCGTCGCATCCTGCGTCTTCGTGCCATAAACCGCGCCATCCCAATAGGTTTCATAAATATAATATCCGAATGTTGCCGCCATCGATCCCTGGTATTTCGCGGCGTTTTCGCTGCCTTCTGAGACTTTCGGGCCGCCAGAGACGATATTATCAATCAGCTGACCGCCGTTCTCATCTTTATCCGTGTCGGTCTTTGCTGTGATTCCGCCAAGCGAAAGCTCATGATTACCATCGGGGGCTGCCACAGAGAACTCATCAAACAGATAATTTGAACGCAAATGACTGTTCAAAACATAACCGTATTCTGCGGCCTGTGCAACTGCACCGCCCCAATAAAAATTCGTTTTGTCGTAAGCAGTTTTGGGAGCCACGACCGAAAGCGTAGCATCTGAATAGCTATTTAAAATATAATATTTCTCTGAATCCGTTTCTTTAGCCTTAGGCTTATGCCCCATGCGTCCCACAAGGCCGCCGACATACATGCCTGCCCCTGAAATCAACGTCATGTTGGCATGCGAATAACAACCATCGACGACTGTATCATCAGGCGTAGCTGAAATTAAATTTCCAACAATGCCACCGATCAGCGTTGAATCATACTTATCGGTCGCTGCTTGATTGCCCGCAGAACCACTAGAAGTCAGATTGCCATCAAATACAGAATTTGTCACGCGATGAGCTTGCCCTGCAATACCACCGATATAATGGCTATAATCGGTGTTCTTCTCGTTGCCATGCTGAACGAGAATATTACCACCAATATTGCTGCATTTATCTAACCGAACAGCTTTTCCTGCTATACCACCAGCATAGATTTCATGTTTCCAGCCCTCCCCCTTAAATGTCAATTTATAGTCCAGTGTGACATTGGAAGGTGCCTGAATATTGGAAACACTATTGCCGCCGAGATATCCCGCAACGCCACCAATAAAGATGTTATTGAAATGAAACTCAGTCGTCTGATCGTTATCAAATGTCCATTCAATCTCAGCAGACGTATTGCCGGTCACTTCCACATTTTTGAGATCCCCCTCAAGCAAGCCACCGATTCCGCCCACCAATACTTTATAACTTGCCACTTTCATATCCGACTTTTTGCTGATCAGCATCACCTTGGATTCACCCTCGATATCCGTCAGCGTGCCCTTCGAGCTGGACACAAGCGCGCCCGCCTTGATCATGCCAGAATAGGTCGAATCCTCGCAGTTGAGCGTAATCGCAATATTAATATTTTTGAACGTCGGCGTACCATCTGTAGATCCGAAAAGGCCGCATTCCTGAAAGCCTTCAGAATAGGGATTCGTCACAGCCGTTTGCGTCAGATAGCCCATGATGCGCATATCATCGCCAAAGAGCGTGCCCTTGAACCCAGTAATCGGCGCCATATCGCTCGTGCCGATATTGAACGGCCGCTTGATGACATATTTTTCACTGCTATCTTTGAGCTGTTTGAGCCCTTCAGCATCCACGATATTGATATAGCATTCGCCATCAATCAGAGTCTTGCCGCAGCCACATTGATCATCTACAAACTTGAACGGATCATCGGGACACGCATCCGAGCATGAAGAAAAGCCCTGACATTCGGCATCTGCACAATCTATATAGCCATCATTATCATTATCCCTGCCATCCTTACAGGCGGCTTCAGAGTTCTCGCCAGTGGCAGTCTTGCCCTGACAGATCTCGAAATAGTGGCATTCGGGATCGGCGCAATCCGACAGGCTGTCGCCGTCATCATCCATCCCGTTGGCGCAGAGTGCCGGAGAGTTCTCGCCAGATTTACCGCCGGAAGTGCAGACCAGAAGTGTCTTGCAATTCTTGTCGTCGCAGTCGGCTGCACCATTGCCATCGTTATCGAGGCCATCGGTGCAAAGCTCACGCGTGTTTTCCTTCACGCCTTCGCCCGCCTTGCATATATCAAAGCCCTGACAATCTGTATCGAGGCAGTCGGCTTTGCCGTCGCCGTCGTTATCCTGCTTATCGCTGCACAGTTCGGGCGTATTCTCGACTTTATCTGTCGGTCCGGGGTCAGGCGTACAAAACGCCGAGCAGTCGCTGTCATCGCAATCGATCTTGCCATCGCCGTCGTTGTCCTGCGAATCATGGCAAAGCGCGTCGGTATTCTCGACGCTTCCGGGTTCAGGTCCTGGCCCCGGATCGCTCTTGCAGAACGCTTCACAATCGCTGTCGTCGCAGTCTTTCTTGCTGTCTTTGTCGTTATCGAGGCCGTCTTTGCATGCGGCTTCCGTATTCTCCGGCTCAGCTTCTTTGCAAATCGTAAAGCTCTTGCACTGCGCATCTGCGCAGTCCATGTCGCCGTCGCCATCGTTATCTTTGCCATCAGCGCAATTCTTGGGCGTATTCTCTTTCGTCGGATCATCCGACTTGCAGAACACGAAGCCGCCGCACCCCTCGTCATCGCAATCGGCTTTGCCGTTATCATCGTTATCGATGCCGTCGCTGCACAGCGGCATCGTATTCTCGACAACCTGCGGCTTCGAAGGCTCTTTCGGCTGATCTTCCGGATCCGGGTCGTCCCCGCCGCATGCCGCAAACGTGCAAGCCAATCCCAAACTTACCATCCAAAGAAATTTATGTTTCATGATACTTCCTCTCATGCTTGTTTTTGTTTAATCAGCTCCCTCACCAAACAGGAGAGGAAGCCATGCCAGCGGCAAATTAAGGACACGACTTCTCAAGTTTTGCGCAATCCTGACCGAGCGTGCGCAATGTCGCACTGCAAGGTTTCTTCAATCCCCATTTGTCTGCCATATCATCAATCGCGTTTACAAAATTGACCTCCGAGCAGGTCAGCAAATCCGAAACGGAATCGCAGATCTTTGAGCTGTTGCAGGTATTCACGACATAAGTCGGCTGCCAACTCGACGGTATCTTGCTATATTTGCGCGCAAGATAGAACATCTTGTCGATACTATGCACCTTCTTCATATCCCACTTGGTCACGTCCTGATTAAAAGAGAGCGCACATTCAAACATCGAGCTCATTGTCGTCACACTCGAAATCTTAGTCCCCCATTTATCCAGTGGCTGATTAAATGCCCTGGCACCTCGGAACATCGAGCTCATATTCTGGACACGAGACACATCCCACGAGTTGATCGATCCATTGAACGCCGTAGCCCCCTCAAACATCGACCCCATCTTCATCACACTGGAAACGTTCCAGCTATCCAAATTCTGATTAAACTTGACTGCGCCAGAAAACATAATGGTCATGTCGGTGACTTTAGACACATCCCATTTGCGGATATCCTGATTGAACGACTCGGCATGTGAGAACATAGCTCTCATATTCGTCACATTCGACACATTCCAATCACCAATATATTGATTGAATGGTGAGTGATAAAACATAGATTTCATATTCGTCACTTTCGAGACATCCCAGCTGGAGATATCGTAATTAAACGCCGAATTGGAGAACATCGATTCCATATTCGTCACTGACGAAGTTTTCCAGCTTTTGAGCGGCTGATTAAATTTCTGTGCGCCTGAAAACATATATTGCATTTCCTGAACTTTGGAAACTTTGTTCCCCCAGGCCTCCAGCGATTTGTTAAAACTTTCCGCGTTTCTAAACATCGATGCCATCTTTTCGACATTGCTGACATCCCATTTGGATATATCCTGATTAAACTTTTTCGCGCCATCAAAAGTATGATTCATGCTCGTCACTTTCGAGACATTCCAGTTCCCGATCGGCTGGTTAAAATTCTCCGCGCCATAGAACAGGCTGGTCAGGCTCTTCACGTTCGACACATCCCATGTCGTGATGTTGCCATTAAACGCCTTGGCATCCCTAAACGTATTGTTCAGCGACATCACCTTTGAAGTGTCCCATTTGGACAGATCCTCGTTAAATGCCTCCGCCCCATTAAACGTATGACTCATACTGGTGACGTTGCTCACGTTCCAGTTCGCAATGCCCGAGGTTAATTGTTTCACCCCATAAAACATGGCGCTCATGTCTTTCAGCTTGGAGGCATCGGGAACATCTACCGTCGATAGCTTTGTCATATTCGCCGCGTGAGCGAAAGCGCCAGCGCCGAGCCCCACAGGGCCAAACGATTTCACGCCCACAAAACGCCCCAGATTTTCCGGATTCATATAGGACTCCTTCGAGTTCCCCATGCTGAACCCGTCAAAAGTCCCCGTGACTTTGACATCCACAGTAATGTTACCGCCGTTTTTATAATTAAATTTATGCGTAAGATTCGGCTTTGGGCAAGACGTGAACGTCTCTTTGCCAGACGCGCCCCATTCCACCGTGAAATTGCACTCAGTGGCCGTCGCGGTCGGCAGCTCGACGACATCGTTATAATTCCAGATCAACCATTCCGTCACGAATGCCTCAGGCGCACAGATGCCGTCACCACGGCAGATAAATCCCGACTCGCACCAGTCCGCAGACGCGCAGCGCATCGTGCATTTGCCCGTAAAACTGTCACAAAAACCGCCAGACGCGCAATCCGACTGCTTGCTGCACGATTTGTCCAGATCGGCATAATCTTTCTCAAGCTCGTCCTTGATATGGTTGCCGTTCATATCCGAACAGGAACCTGCAAAACAGCTGCTCGGGCATACCGTCGAAGTCGGCTGATATGACTGCCCGTCGCACTTCGTCACTGTCTTTCCGTCACTGTCGCATCCCAGTGCGTCCTTTTTGCACTTGAGGCACGCGCCCTCGGCACAGCCAAACTCGCATTCGGTCATCTGCTTCAGGCGGCTGTCCGTACATGTTTCGAGCACATTGCCGTTACACACCTTCTGACCGGGGTTGTCGCAGTCCTTGCACGTGTCGTTCTCACAGCCATTTTTGCACTCAGAAGCCACCCACGTCGCCACGCCATCGACTTCCTGGCAAACCTCGTAACTGTCGACGCATCGCTCCGCACCGACAATGCACGCGCGGCACTTGCCGTTCTCGCAGCCGTTCTGGCAGCTTTCCTCCACACGCCTGCCGTCCTTGCAATACGAATACTTCCGGGTCTCCTCATCGCATTTGTCCGCGCCATAAGCAACCTCGCAGGTCACACATTTGCCATCGACGCAGCCGTTGTCGCAGGTTTCCGACTGCCATGCGCCGCCCTGGCAATAGCTCCGCACAAAACCGCTCGCGCACGATTCCGCCCCCTCAGAACATGCCGGCTGATCCGATCCGCACACGCCAAACGATTTACAGCTCTCTTCCGCGCAGTCCTTCACGCCGTTATAATCATTGTCAATACCGTCCGAGCACAGCGCCTCCGTATTCTCCGGCTTCTGGCACACGCTCAGCACATGGCAGTTCGCGTCATCACAATCCGCGCGGCCATTGCCATCATTATCTTTGCCATCCTGACAGAGCTCGGGCGTCGTCTCCGGTGTCACATCCTCGTCCTGGCAAAATTCAAACACCTCGCAATTCGCATCCGCACAGTCGGCCTTCCCGTCACCATCGTTATCACGGCCGTCCGAGCAACGCTCCGCCGTGTCTTCCACCTGATGCTGCTGACAAACGCTCAGTTCCTGACACCCCGAATCATTGCAGTCAATCCTGCCATCCCCATCATTGTCAATCTCGTCCGTGCACGTCCGCTCCGTGTTCTCCTCGGTCGCACCATACGCACACACCGAAAACCACTGGCAATCATCCTCTTCACAGTCCGTCTTGCCGTTACCGTCGTTGTCGATGCCATCCGTGCAAAGCACTTCCGTGTTCTCGGCACCCGCGTTCGCCGCGCAGACTTCAAACCACTGGCAGTCCTCTTCCTCGCAGTCCGTCTTGCCGTTGTTGTCGTTATCAAACTTATCCGAACAAAGCTCTTCCGTGTTCTCCGGGACATTCTCAACAGGCTTCTTTTCGGTATCTTTCTTCGGGTCATCCCCGCCACAACCAAACACGCCAAGACACAAACAAAAACAAGCTGCACAAACAAATCGACGTTTCATCACACACTCCAAAAAGTAAACAAAAGGCACCCATCATATATTATATCAGATTTGACACCCTAATACAAATCTTGCACCCTCATCGGGCGCGCGGCTATCCCCCTGGTGATACGCCGCGCATGTGGCGCGGCTATCGCCTCACGGCATACGCCGCGCAAATGTCCCACGGAACGGCTTTACAAAATCCTAAAACTCTGTTCAGCCGGCGTGGATATCGCCATCGTCAGATCTCATGACCCAGCCCTGACAAAACTCTGCATAGCTTGCTCTCAGGCAATCGTGAAAATCATCAAGCCCTTTACCAAAGCGCATGCACCCCTCGATTGCGAAATGCCGCCATCCTGATTGCTCGCGATGACCATATTTGCATCCCAAACATTGAAAATATCGAAGGAACACCATCGCAATATTTAATTTACAAGAAACATCCGGTTTCTATAATAACACTCCAATAAACATCAATTATCAATGAATAATATAATACACATATTGAAATTTGACTCTCTTGCGACATTGCCGCAACTCAAAATGCAGAGGCAATCACATGTCGCTATCAGCGCGAACGCCTGGCCGGCGTATTTCGCGACGCGAAATAGCCGGCCGCACGGCGCGTATGGCCAAAGGCCATAGCGCGAGCAAAGAAAATGAGACTACTTCTCAGGACAGAGCCCGGTGCTTTCATCACAATAATTGCCGCAGTCCGTCTCCTCGCTGTCGGTCAGATAAATCATGCGGCCATCCGAACCGCGCACGCAGACCGATGCCAGACTGAAATGAATCGCAAAATAGGGATCATCCACATTATAGCAGCGGTTCAGGACAACGCCCGGCTGTGTGCATGCCGAGAGATTCTCTGTCGTGCCACGGCAGATCGCATTAAATATCGGCGCATGCGTCTGATAGGCCTGCTTGACCAATGTGCTGCAGCCATTATAGCCGCTGCAATCATTCGTTTCGACCGTATCCTCATAGCCGCATTTATATTCGATATCGCCCTTGCAATACTCCTGGAACGTCGCAGAATCGCACGGATCGCCGACTTTTATCGCCATGTTCGATTTCAGATAGCAGAAATTCTGATAACACGTCTCGGCCTCGGCACAGTCGCCATCCGACCTGCATGTCTTGAGCGCTGACGGACGGCAGGCGCGTTCGATGCAGAGATTTCCATCCCCGCAGGCGCGCTCGACGGGCATGCCGTTCTGGCATTCGACAAGCGTATCGAAGTCCTTGCAATAGTCTGAGGCGCATTTCGTCACATCCGCGACGATGCAGTCGCCGTCCATGCATGTGCGGTTGCCCGCGCAGTGATGCGTGAACAGGTCATAGCCGCCTTCCTGATTCCACCAGTCTGAACAGATATAAGCTGTCGTCTCCGTCAGGCACACGGCATCGCTGTTGGCGCTGCATGTTTTCGGCGCTTCGCCATAAACAGCTTTGCACGCGCCGTTCTCGCAGCCCGCCTTGCACGTTTTCTCGACAGCTTTGCCGTCATCATCGCATAGCGAGAGCGTGTTGCCATCCTTGCATGACACTTCGCACGCGGGCGCGGCTTTGCACGCGCCGTTCTCGCAGCCGTTCGGGCAGGCTTCCTCAACAGGGCCGTCTGCCGTGCATTTCAAGAGCGTATCCGCGTTCTTGCACGAATCCACGCATGCTGGCGCGGCTTTGCACGCGCCGTTCTCGCAGCCGTTCGGGCAGGCTTCCTCAATTCGCCCGGTCGCCGCGCATTTCAAAAGCGTATCTGCATTTTTGCACGAATCCACGCATGCTGGCGCGGCTTTGCACGCGCCGTTCTCGCAGCCGTTCGGACAGGCTTCCTCAATTCGCCCGGTCGCCGTGCATTTGAACAGCGTATCTGCATTTTTGCACGAATCCACGCATGCAGGCGCCGGCTTGCACGCGCTGTTTTCACACCCATATATACAGTTTTCCCCCACGGGGCCGTCAGGCGTGCATTTCAGCAGCGTATGATTATCTACGCAAATGGTTTCGCAGCTGTTCGTTGCGCCTGATTCATCGTTACATCCGACGAGCGCGAGCACCAGCAAAAGGGGAAGATATCGTTTCATAACCACAATCCTCAATCAACATGAATAAACGACGCGCGGCATGTATGCCAATATGCGCCGCCATGCGATATAACATGACATATTCATATCAGCAACATTACCGAACCCCCACGCGCGGACGTATGCCGCAGGCATAGGCCGCGCACAACGAAATTGATAGGATTGTATCGCACAATCATGTATGATTTTGCGCCGTTCGTGATACGCGCATGTGCTGCATGAAATGCGCCTTTATCCTGGAGAAATTTTATGTTTGATATTCACAGAAGATATATCGTGTTATTGGGAATCTGCTGTGCCCTCGGATGCACAGAAAAGCCAGCCCCAGAACCCGCAGATGAACCCAAACAGCAGACAGATCCCGTTCCCGAAGCGGCTCAGGCCCCCGAAGCGGAACAGAACACGGCGCCGATCGCCGCACTGCCCGCATGCCTGGGCGGCACGGAGGACGGCGACAGCTGCACATGCGGACCGGTCAGAATCGCGCGCGCAGAGGCTGCGGACTGGGCTTGCGGCGAAGGATTCTGGCGATGCGTCAACAACGACGGCTGCAAATATCATGGCATGACCTATCCGGCAGGCACTGATATCACTCAAAACGGCGCGCAGTGCGGCTTTTACGGCGATATCCCGAACCGCGAACAATACAAATGCATGCTCGAGGACGGCGCCTGGCAATGCATGCATCACGAATGCACCTGTCACGACAAGACGATCGCGCACGACGACAAATGCTTCTCAAAATCCTGCCAGGGCGTCGAGCTCGAAAACAGAAAAGGCCTGAACTGCACCGCAAACGGCTGGGAAGTCGAGGAAACGGGCAGCTACACGCTCGACGGCTCGGTCTACAAGCTTCCCGAAGGCATTCTCATCCGCAAAGACGTCCTGGCCTGCGGCGGCCACGAAATCCCATGGCGCGACGCGGACAAATACGAATGCGCAGCGCTCGACTGGAAGCTCGGCAGCCACTGGACATGCCAGAACAAGAAAGGATGCGCATGCGGCGATTCAAAGTGCAAAAAAGGGGAGCAGTGCGATGACGGCAAATGCCATACCCTCGTGAAAAAATGCGAAAAGGGCAACTGCCCGTGCGGCGACGGTTTCTGCATGAAAGACGGCGTATGCATCCAAGGGCACTGCATCTGCGGGGAACCCAGCGAATATATGATGAATCCGGAACAGACGAGCAACGGGGAGCCGCCCATCAATGACAAGCAGACATATTGGACGCTTGAGGGTGAAAATATCGGCAGGGATAACCATATATTCACGAGCAACCGTTTTGGAGAATTCACCTGCGACTCGGAGACTGCAGAAGGGACATGCTATTCGATAGAGTATTTCGCACGCTGCGAGAAAGAAGGCGGCTGCTGGACGACAGATGGCCGCCACTACGAGCAAGACGCGATCGCCCCCGGCACCTGGGACAATGAAGAGGCTTATCACATCGATGCCGGCTTTGACCTGACGCTCTCAAGCCCAGAGTCGGGCACTTGCGTGCTCGAACGCCACGACGATCTCAGGCGCCTGAAAGAAGCCGGCAAAAAGGCCACGACATTCATCTGTGACGAAAAGACCTGCAAATGCGGCAAGCACAAATGCCACCTCGGCCAGGTCTGCCGCGAGGGCACATGCGAAAACGATACTTGCCAGATCGACGAGGCGCTCAAGACAGACAAATATATCAAGGACGATCCCTACTGCGACGGCGACATACCGGATATCAACGCAGCAAACGCCGGAACCCCTGACGAAAGCGCTTCCGATGACAGCGATTCAGACATCTGCCCGGGCAAATGGGTACACACTTACGACCCCGATACATGCAAGGGCGGCACGCGCTGGTGCAGGGGCACTGCCGACAAAGCGGCCAGGCCCGCGCCGCAGATGCCTGACGGCTACCGCTGCCTGTCGCTCTCCTCGTTTGATGACAAAACCGCTTCCAGATCATTCGATGACACGCACAAAGTCTGGACCTGCAAGACATCAAACTGCAAGTGCGGCGGCGAATTCTGCCCCGAAAATGCAGCCTGCATTGACGAAAAATGCCTCTATGCGGGCAAGCCGGTGCCGGACGAATTCAAAAAGCAAAACTGTTCCGCAGACAGAAATACATTCTCATGCAGTATGAAGGACGATACGGATGATACGGTGTGTTATGGTGAACCCAAGCCCGGCGAAGGCTATGTCTGCGACAGGATCCGCATGAACGGCTGGAAATGCACAGCTGCCGAAGGGTGCAATTGCGCCGGCACTTTCGCGCCAGAAAACACCACATGCAAGCACAACAAGGTATTTTGCGGAAACATCGAGCGCGGCGACGGCGATCCCAGCAAGTACAGCTGCCAGAAAATCAATGACTACGTCGACATCCTGGTCTGGATATGCAACGATCCCAACGGCTGCGCCTGCGGCAAGCAGACATGCAAGGATGCCGAGCTCTGCCAGTCTGGCACATGCACTTGCGGCGGCCTGATCCGTCCGGGCAGCGATTTCAAATGCACCCGCATGTACGACCGCACGCGCTGGACATGCGACGACGAAAACGGATGCACCTGCCCGTTCAACGGTGAAGATATCGATCAGAACGATTTCTGCGCGACCGACGCGCTCAAACATGCCGTCATCAAGAATGGCGCTTACACCTGCGGCGGCAAGCCGCTCGATCTCGCCAGCGGCTATATCTGCAACGAAAACCAAGAAATCGTCTGCAACCAGACCGCCTGCGCCTGCGGCAGCAATGTCGAAACCGATCTGAAATGCCCCAAATTCGCGATCTGCACAGACGGCAAATGCCTGCATCCCCAAACGCATCAGCCGATCAGGGCCGATGCCGAAGGCTATTTCACCGAGGGCGTGATGCATCTGTGCCTGTCCCCCCAATGGTGCAAATGCGAAGCGGAGCCTTCCGGATGCACAGCCGGCACATTCTGCACGCATGACGGATGCGAGGCTCTCCGCCTCAACTATGACCAGGGCCACTATTTTGCCGGCTATTACGAAGTCATCGAGGATGAGACAGACGAAATCAGAGGCTCGAAACTCTCCCTGCCCAAATGGGACGAGATGTACAGAACGTACTACTTCCACGTCGAAGAGGTCCGGAAAGGCATGTGCTCGAGCTCGACCATCTATGCGGAATACTCCGCCATCTGCGGCGATCCCAAAGGCTGTGCCTGCGGTGACGCGCGCTGCCCGATGGGCGCGACCTGCCTTGACGGCCAATGCCAGCATCCCGATGAAGAGACGACATGCAAATCTACTCACCTTGACGCGCAGCACGGCGATTTCAAATGCGGCACACTGGGCTGGACATGCACCGGCGAAAACTGCCCCTGCGGCGACGCCACTTGCAAACCGCTCGAAATCTGCCTCAAATCCGGCCTCTGCGTGCCGGTTAAAAATTGATAATTTTTCACCAATGGCGCGTTTTGGGGCGCGGCTATGCTGCGCATACGCCGCGAAGCCGTTCCACGGAACGGCTCTACATTGGGCGCGGCTATGCTGCGCATACGCCGCGCTTCGCGCCTATGCGCCTGCGGCGCATACGGCACAAAAAAAAGGCGCCTTTCGGCGCCTTTTCACTTTATCGCATCATCAGGCCGTCGGCTTTTCACCAATCGCAGCCCTGCGCGAAAGCTTGATCTTGCCGGAGCGCGGATCGACCGCGAGAACTTTCACGAGCACCTCTTCGCCCTCTTTGAGAACATCCGTCACGTTGTCCACGTGGCCGTCGGTCAGCTCGGAGATATGGCACAGGCCTTCGGTGCCCTCGAAAATCTTCACGAACGCGCCGAAATCCATGATCTTGGTCACCGTGCCGAGATAGACTTCGCCGGGCTTGGCTTCGCGAATGATCGCATTGATCATCTCGAGCGCCTTGTCGATGCACATGCCCTTGTCGGAAGCGATTGTCACCGTGCCGTCATCATCGATGTTGACCTGCGCGCCCGAAACAGCCGTGATATTCTTGATCGTCTTGCCGCCAGAACCGATGATCTCGCGGATCTTGGACTGATCGACTTTGATCGTCTCAATGCGCGGCGCATATTTGCTCTTGGAGTCGCGCGTCTCGCTGATTGCCGACAGCATGCAGCCCAGGATGTGCTTGCGGCCTTCATGCGCCTGCTTGAGCGCCTGCGCCATGATCTCGCGCGAAATGCCGGTAATTTTGATATCCATCTGGATTGCCGTGATGAGGTCAGCCGTGCCGCAGACTTTGAAGTCCATATCGCCCAAATGATCTTCATCGCCGAGGATATCGGTGAGTACTGCGATCTTGTCGCCTTCTTTAATGAGGCCCATCGCAACACCGGCAACAGGCGCCTTGATTTCAAGACCGGCATCCATGGCAGCGAGCGTGCCGCCGCAGACTGTCGCCATCGAGCTCGAGCCGTTCGACTCAAGAATCTCGGAAACGATACGGAGCGTATAAGGATAATCGGGATTTGCCGTCGGCATGACCGACTGGAGCGCGCGTTCCGCGAGCATGCCGTGACCGATTTCACGACGGCCCGGGCTGCGAAGCCCCTTGACTTCGCCCACGCTGAACGGCGGGAAATTGTAATGCAGCATAAAGCGCTTCGAATACTGGCCTTTCAGCTCCTCGATGCGCTGATCATCTGTCGCCGTGCCGATGGTCACGGTCACGAGGCCCTGTGTTTCACCGCGCGTAAACAGCGCCGAACCATGCACGCGAGGCAGAATGCCGACTTCGCAAGTAATCGGGCGGACCTGGTCGAGACGACGGCCATCGATGCGGACATGCTTGTCGGTAATCAGATTGCGCATCAAATGATATTTCGCATCTTCATAAGCCGCAATGATTTCCCCTTTGCGCTCCCCATAAGCTTCGGCATTTTCTTCGAGAATGCGAGCCTGAAGCGCATCCAGCGCCGCATAGCGCTCGAGCTTTGCAGGAATCGTCATGGCCTTCATGATATCGTCGTTATAACGCGCGATGAGCTCGACGATTGCAGGATCGGCTTCCGGTGCCTTGAATGCCTTCTTGGGCTTGCCAACAGCTTCCGCCATGCGGCGCTGCACCTTGAGGATATCCTGAACCGATGCCGAACCGAAATCCATCGCATCCAGGAATTCCGCTTCCGTCAGGCCCTCGGTCTCCCCTTCGACCATCACGATCGCCTTCTCGCTGGCGACCATCACGATATCGGTATCGGATTTGGCGCGCTCGTCATTCGTGGGGTTGGCGATCCATTTGCCATCGATGCGGCCGATGCGAACGCCTGCCACAGGGCCATCCCAAGGCAGATTTGAGAGCATCAGCGCGGCAGACGCGCCTGTGATTGAAAGGACATCAGGCTCGCAGTTCGGATCATAGCTCACAACTGTCGCAATCACCTGCACTTCGTCCTTGAACCCCTCGGGGAAAAGCGGGCGGCAGGGGCGGTCGATCAAGCGGCTCACGAGCGTCTCATGTTCACCCTGACGGCCTTCGCGGCGGCCATAAGAGCCGGGAATGCGGCCGGCGGCATACATCTTCTCGACGTATTCGCAGGTCAGCGGGAAGAAATCCTGATTGCTGTCGCAAGGTTTCGTGCATGCCGTCACGATGACCATGCTCTCCCCGCTCTGGATGAGCACCGAACCGGCGGCCTGCTTGGCGATACGACCTGTTTCGATCGACACTTCGTGACTGCCAATCATTGCGGATTCTTTGATGATACGTGCCATTGAGTTTCTCCTTAACACTGAACCCCTTATATTTCAAAGGATTCATCGATTTGGGGCTCTCCTCGATTGCACAATCTTCCAGGCCTGCAGAACAGACTGCCTGCGGAACCAGAGCATTGCACAGCGAAGCGATCCCCGTTGAAGTGAATAAATAATAAAAAAGCCGCCAGAGACTGACGGCATACATAAGGGGGCAAATGCCCCCGAAATCCTTACTTGCGGAGGCCAAGTTTCGCGATCAGGTCGCGATAACGCTGGATGTCTTTGTCCTTGAGATAGTCAAGGAGACGACGGCGGCGGCCAACGAGCATCAGAAGACCACGACGGCTGTGATGGTCATTCTTGTTGGATTTGAAGTGCTCGGTCAGGACATTGATGCGCTCGGTGAGCAGGGAGACCTGGACTTCGGGTGAACCGGTGTCACCTTCGTGACGACCAAACTTGCTGACGATCTCGGCTTTGACTGTGCGGTGAAGCATTCCTAATTCTCCATAAGCTTAATAACTGCCCGGGAAACACCCCTCGGCAGCATGGTAAAAAAAAATCCCCTCGCAATGCCCGCGATACCGGAAGACCCGGGCTTAGGACCAGGCCCCCTGGGCGCACTGCCTGTGGGATGCGCGCCTTTTACATGTTTTGACGCGCAAGGTCAAGTTCTGTATCAATCTTCCTCATCATCGGGATGGTGAAGCGTCTTAGGCGGCTTGCGGGGGCGCGGATGATAATAGCCGCGTTCGCGCTGCTCTTCGTTCTGTTTGCATTCGATGCAGAGACGGGCGGCCGGACGTGCCAAAAGACGCTTAAAGCCAATCTCTTCCCCACAGCTCTCGCAATATCCAAAATCTTCCGTCTCGATCCAGCGCGCCGCCTCGTCCAGTTTCTTCAGAAGGCGCACATCGCGTGTCTGCAGGCGCTCCATCGTGATCGCAATGCCTTCTGAATTGGCAATATCGGCATCGTCACCGCGAACTTCCGGCTCGTATTCATCCTCGTTGCGCTGGTTGACCTTCTCAAGAATCTCCGCGCGCTGCTTCTCAATCGATTGCCGAATTTCTTCCACTTGTTCGGGAGTTAAATATGACATGGCACAAACCTTTTATCTAAGGTGATTTCGCTTCCGGAAACGCCTGTGTTCCCAAAAGCAAAAAATTTGCGCGGCGCTTTTACTTAAACACCAGATAAACATCAAGTCTATTTTTGTATCACTGCGCACCGGTCACTCAGAAGCCGCACCAGACCTGCCGATTTCCTTGAGCGTCCAAGAAAAATGCGTCGACTTCGCGCTCAAAATCAGCGGATTTTTCGGGTCCGCCAATATGACGAACTCATCCCCGCGCGTCGTCCGCACCTTGATGCTCTCCAGCATCGCCGGATAGCCGTCGCGCGTCACCAGAAAATGCACAAATCCCACGCGTTCCCAGCGGATCACGCTGTCCCGGCGCACGAGCTTATCCACCGACAGATAACTCGTCCCCGTCGTCACGAGCTCGCGCAACACCTTTGGAGGCACCCAGAGCTCGCAGCGGTCGTCAAACGCGGTCTCCGACGGCTCCCACCAGGGGTCCAGCGAGCTGCAGTCATCCAGCGATGTCAGCGTCTGAATGCCCTCGTCCGTGCCGATCACCGACTGCTCCACGCGGTATTTGAACGACACGCCCCCCGGCCAGATCTCCGTCAGATCGACCTCATAGCGCTCGCGCACAGGCGGCTGCAGCGGATGAACCACGGCATACGATTCATAGACATACCGCGTCCCGACCTGCTGCACGACCGCCGCGTCCCGCGAAATCACGACCGGCTGCGCCTGCGCCGCGCCGCCCATGCACGAGAAAAATAATGACAGCGCCGGGATGAATCTACTAAAATTCAATCGTCTAAATACACCGGCAGCCCGACTCCGGCCGCACGCCTTTCCTTTTGCTGGATATCTCATGAAAAAACTCGTTCTCGACCTCGACGAAACACTGCTCTACTCCACCACGGAATCCATCAGCCCTGAATGCGTCAAACTCTCGGCCCAAGGCTCCGACTTTTATACGATGCTTCGCCCGGGCGTGCGCGATTTTCTGCAAAATGTCGCAAAAAAATTTGAGTGCACCATCTGGTCAACCGGCCAGCAGGCATACCTGGAAGCCGTCTGGGAATACATCGGCGTGCCCGGCTTCACGCTCTGGGGACGAGGCTTCTGCAAAAAAATCGAAACGACCGACGGCTCCGAGCCCTATGAAAAACCGCTCCGCCAGATCACCGACGACCTCTCTCAGATCGTCCTCGTCGACAACACCCCCTCGCTGTTTGCCAAATGCCCGCTCAACGGCATCCTCACGCGCACCTGGCGCGGCGATATGAATGACACCGAACTCAGGCACCTGGCCGTCTATCTCGACTGGCTCAACGCACAGCCCAGCATGCAGCGAAATCACGAAAACTGGCGCATCGAGACGCTCTGCCTCAGAAACTGCCAATAACGCCACTTACGCGCCCCCGTTCTGAGCGAATATTTCTGACGGGGGGAAGCCTCCCCCCGCGCGTCTATTTGCTTCGCAAATACGCCGCTCCCCCCTCTGCGCCCCGCATGGCCTGCGCACGCAAATGCAGCGCGACGGCCGATCACTGCGCCTTGCGAAGCGCCTCATCCACTTTCGCCTTGAACTTCTCAAGAGGCTGCGCGCCCAGAAGCTGCTCCCCATTGATCAGGAATGACGGCGTGCCCTTGAGGCCGAGGCGGTTGGCTTCTCTGGCCTGTTCATCCACGATTTCCTTGAACTTCCCGCTATCGAGCGCCGCCTTGAGCTCGCTGCGGCTCAGGCCGATCTTTTCGGCATAGTTCAGCAGATCGTCTTCCGAAAGCGCATCGCTGTGCTCGAACATGATGTCGTGCATCTGCCAGAATTTGTCCCTGTCATGCGCGAACATCCCTTTGTCATGCGCGAACATCGCGGCCTCGGCCGCACGGTGCGCATTTTCGTGGAACTCAAGCGGAAGCTGCTTGAACACGACCTTGATCTTGCCCTGATATTCCGGCAGCTTGAGCAGCTCGTCGACGGTCTGGCTGGCGCGCTTGCAGAACGGGCACTGGAAATCCGAATACTCGATGATCGTCACCGGCGCATCTGCGGCACCCTTATACGGCATGCCCAGGATGCTCGGCTTGACGGGCGCGGAATCGTCATCGATCCCGACATTGTCCTTCACGATCTGCTCATACAGCTTGCGGCCGGTCAGCTTCTTTTTGGCATAGGATTCCGCCAGCTTGAGCTCCTGATCGACCACATTCTGGAATGCGTCCAGCGGCTGCGCGCCGGAGAACGCCCTGCCGTTAAATAAGAAGTTGGGCGTGCCTTTGATATCAATATTCTTGCCCTCGTCCATATTCATCTGCAGAAGCCCGAGGGCTTCCGGACCATCCATATACTCGACGAACTTCTTTTCGTTCAGCTTGAGTTTTCTGGCGTATGCGATCAGATCCTCGCGCTCCAGGTTTTTCTGATTTTCATAGAGCATATCGCGATATTCGAGGAACTTGCCCTGCTTGTGAGCGGCTGCAGCGGCTTTGTGCGCCAGCTTCGCATGCGAGTGGAAATCCAGCGGGTAATGCTTGAACACGACGCGGATCTTGTTCGGGTTGTTCTCGACAAGTTTCTTGACTGTCTCATTGGCGCGCTTGCTGAAGGGGCATTCGTAATCCTCATAGACGACGAGCGTGATCGGCGCTTTGGCGCTGCCGCGCGTCGGCGCATAGCTCTCGCTGATCAGCTTGCGCGGCCCAGAGGGCGCAGGCGCAGAATCATCGCCAGCTTTGGCCGGCTTCTGGGGCGCGTCGGGATTATCTTTGACAATCTGCGCGTAGAGTTTCTGGCCAGTCAGTTTTTTCTTCTTGTAGCCATCGGCAATCCTGAGCTCGTCATCAAGCATATCCTGGAATTTTGGAAGCGGCTGCGCGCCCGAAAATTTCGCACCGTTAAAGAAGAAATGCGGTGTACCGCGCACGCCGTTATTCGTGCCAGACTCGATATCCTGCTTGACAATGCCCAGAGATTCCGGGCCATCCATATACTCGATGAATTTCTTTTCATTGAGCTTGAGCTGTTTGGCATATCCGATCAGATCCTCGCGTGAAAGCGCCCTCTGGTTCTCGAACAGAATGTCGTGATATTCCCAGAATTTGCCCTGTTTTTTGGCGGCTTCCGCCGCGCGCGCCGCGAGCTCGGCATTCTGGTGGAATGGCAACGGATAGTGCTTGAACACCACGCGCACCTTGTCCGGGTTGTTTTTGATCAGCGTGTGGAGCGTATCGTTCGCGCGCCGGCAGAACGGGCACTGAAAATCCGTAAATTCGACGATGGTCACGGGAGCTTTGGCGCTCCCGAGCACAGGCGACTTGTCGTCCGCGATATAGATGCGGTCTTCCTTAGCCTCCTCATCCCCCGGCAACGGCGCCGAACTGGGCGCAGTCCTCACTAGCTCCTTGTACAGCGCATCCCCGCTGAGTTTTTTCGTCTCTGCCACATCTTTGGCGCGCGAACGCGCTTCCTCAATCTTCTTTCTAAAATTATCTATCGGCTGCGCGCCGATAAACTCCACCCCGTTGATCAGGAACGACGGCGTGCCGCTGAGCCCGGCTCTTGAAGCATCCCCTGAACACTTCTTGATATAGGCAGCCGTCTCGCTTGAATTCATATCGGCCTTGAATTGCTCAATATCCAAGCCGAGTTCCTTCGCCGTCTCGATATAGAACCCTTCATGGAGCGTTTTCTGATTTTCAAACAGCTTCTTGTGCATTTCCCAGAACTTGCCCTGCAGCTGAGCGGCGCGCGCCGCTTTCGCGGCGCCTTCGGCATTTTTGTGAAACGTCAGCGGCATGTGCGCGAACACGATGCGCAAATCATCGAGATAATCTTTCAGAAGCTGATCAAGCGTCGGCTCCGCGCGGTTGCAGAACGGGCACTCATAATCCGAGAACTCGACGATCGTGACGATGCCATCCGGATTCCCGCGCATCGGCAGGCCGCTGATGTCGAGCACGACTGAATCGTCCGAAATCGGTCTCGCTTCCGCAGTGCCGACAAAAGATGCCCCAGGCAGCTCAATGCCGCCGATTCCCGACACGCCAATCAAAGAAGCCGCCAAAAGCGATCCAAATACACGACAACGCCACCTGTTCACCATCTCCCCTCCGAATCTTGCCATACGCATAAAAAAGGACTGACTTCCGTCATCATACAGTACTCTGCCGGATTTTCATAGCCCCGATTGAAACGATGCGTTTACATGCTTTTAGAACCCCCAGCCTTCGGGATACGCGGCTGCCGGCCGGCGAATCTCACAAAAGCGAGGCCGTATGCCATCTGGCATAGGCCGAGCCTGCCGCGTATGGCCGGAGGCCTGAGCGGCAGGTCAAAAAATCTGCGATTTATTATTTATCGACCTTGAACACGACATTCGCGCCCTTCTTGAGGCTCTTGGGATTGGAGCTCGCGGGCACGTATGCGCGGCAGGATGTCGCAAAACACTGGGTCGTCTCAATTTTCTGATTCGTGCCTTCGATCACGCCGACCGCGCCCGTCTCGACACCTTTGTTCTTGCCGGCATCGCGGATCGTGATTTCGGCAGAGCCGTCTGATTTTTCGGTAATAATAGAAATGAAGCCGATCACGCGCTTGGTCGTATCCGCTGCGGGTTTGGGCTTGGGCTCAGGCTTCGGCTCGGGCTTCGGGCTGTCAGGCTTGACCTTGGGCCTGGGCTTGTGCTCCACACGCTCGGGCTCGGGCTCTTCCTCAGGCTCCGGCTCTGGCGGCGGCGCAAGATTCGGCTGGAAACTCGTCGCGATCGTATAAACCGACTTGCCCGCAGTCGCGAACGTCTGGAAATAATACACGCCGCGTTTGACCGGGAAATTCGAGAATTCGTAATATCCCTGCGACTTGCTGAACGACTGGCGGTGAAGCGTCCTGCCCTCCGAATCGATGATGTTCCAGCCGCCATCGATGTTTGCAGGCTGGTCCACATTGATCTTGATCGTCATCGTGCCTGGCTCTGACACCAGAATATAACGCCAGTCTTCGCGATCGCCACCATTATAGTCAAGCCTGTCGTCTATCTGCGCCATGCCGAAAATCAGGCCGAGCGCGCCCTCTTTCTTGTTGTCCAAATCTATGAAATTGGCCGCTTCCGTCTGGGTCTCGATCGACGCGTTCACACCGCTCTCCGATCCATCCACGACACATCCGGCAACCGTAAACAGCCCCCAGAGCGCGGCGGCAATACATGTAATTTTACGAAACATGGCGATTCTCCCTGATTATGGCATCGAATGAGCTCGAAGCTAAATCGCTTTCAATTTACTTTATGAGACGCTTTTAATCAAATTTTTTGAACCCTTCATACGGCAGCCCCAGTTTACCCGCCAAATTTCACTCTCAAAAATTGTCTGCGATAATCCCCGCGCCGGCGCATGTCCACGCGAGCAGATGCCCTGCCGCCGGCCTTCTCTCTGCACTCAGGCACAGCTCCTGGCGCGCAAAAGGATGCCCGGCGCACCGCGCGCTCGCTGCCCGTGCCGCTCCATATACGGTCACGCAATGGCGAAATTCGTCAGATGGTTTGTCATACTACTCTTCTTCGCATGCATGGGATGCGCCTGGCTCTATTACGAGTACACGCGGTTCATACACGCGCCCCTCAACCTCGGCGCACCCGAACGCGTCTTCCAGGTCGAGCCCGGAAGCAGCGCCCGATCCATCTCAAGAAAACTCGCATCCGCCAAAATCATCGACCATGACTGGATGATGCTCGTCGTCTTCATGCGAAGCGGCCTCGAAAACAAGCTCCAGCCTGGCGCAGTCGTGCTCACACCCGAGCTCACACCCGCCGACCTGCCCAACGCAATCGCGCGCGTCGGAAAATTCGCCCGAAAAAGCGTACAGATCCTACCAGGTATGAACCTCTACGAGATCGCCGCGCGCCTGCAGGCGCTCCGCATCGCTGACGAAAAAACTTTCCTCGCAATGGCCACAGACCCCGTCCGCACCGCACAGGCCGGCATACCTGCCAGATCCTTCGAAGGGTATATCGCGCCAGGCGCTTACACCTTCGATGCTGGCACGACCGCCGACACCGTCCTCGAGCAGATGCACGCCAGATGGCGAAAACAATGGCTCGCGCTCGTCGAGGAAAATCGCGGCGCACATGAAGCCGCTCTCGCCCGCAAACTCAACGACCACAGCCTCGTCACGCTCGCAAGCATTGTCGAAAAAGAAGCGCTCGTCGATGCAGAACGCCCCGTCATCGCGCGGATTTTCATGAACCGCATACGGAAAAAAATGCGGCTCCAGTCAGACCCGACCTGCGTCTATCCCCCAAAAACACCAGGCGAAAAGCCCTCCCCGGAGCGATGCAAAGACCCGCAAAATACCTACTCGACATACGTCGTCCCCGCACTGCCGCCCGGACCGATCTCCACACCCTCCGCCGCAAGCCTGCGCGCCGTCCTCACGCCTTATGCCGGCCCCGACGACACCCTGCTGCTCTACTTCGTCGCCAGAAATGACGGCACCTGGCGGCACTATTTTTCCAAAACCTACGCGGAACATCAGATCGCCGTCAATTACTTCCTCAAAGGTCAGAAAACCAAAGCCCCCAAAGGCACAATCCAACCCGTCAAGTGACCGCCGCATCGCGCGTCACTAGCTTCAGAAAACGCCTGAAGGGCTGAAGACTATCCTCCGCGCGCAAAAAATTCAAATGACCTGCTTGACATGTACCTCTCGATGGGATTACATAAACCTATCATTTGGGTAGGTTTTACCTGGATGATATCAGGGTATTCTGCAATCCAGCCAGAATTTTTTTCAGGATCTGCATCATGCGTATGTTTAAAGCCTCATATCGTTGCATTGTGACTGCTTTGAATGCTGCAGCATGCCCCTGTTGTCCCTGTTGTCGCGTCGCCTGATTTCCTGCCGTCCGGCAATCCCTGATTGTTTTTCGCCAAAGGGCGCGCGTCTCATGTCATGAGCCGCATTCGCGGCATGCGCATACGCCAGACGCGAGTTTTCCGCAAAAATCAATCATTCCTTCCAGACGGGTCTCGCGAGAAAGACTCTGCTGTATCTATACATTCAGCATATCCCATCAGCATCCCCACCTCTCTGATTTACCTCATACAGGAGGAAATTATGATTGACCATCAGGAAAGCATAACTGCAAAATTGTGCTCTTTTGTCAGAGCGCATCACTCCACTTTTGACCGCACCAAAATTTTCGATGACTACCTCGCATACGATCTGATGGGGGAAGAAGAGTACACCCATGTATGCGACATGCTCAGAAACGGCCTCTGCGCCCAATGCCCTGCGGCAGCCAGCCACGATCCAGACGCGATCCAGAACGGCGTATGCTTCCTGGCCCCCATCCCGCTCTCGCGTGAAGCATATACAAAACATATATTTGAAGATTTCCTCAAGGCACACTCGCATTGTCAATATATTATCTGCGGCGCTGGCATGGACACTTTCTCATTCAGAAATGATAATGATAACATCACGATATTTGAAATCGACCACCCAGACACGCAAAAATATAAAAAAACTCGGCTTGAAACACTGGGATGGATCATACGGCGCAACATCCATTTTGTCGCTGTCGATTTTGCAAAAGACGACCTTTCACAAAAACTGCTTGATGCCGGTCTCGATCCAAATATCCCGACATTTATTTCCATTCTCGGCGTCACCTATTATCTCACGCTGGAAACACTCGAAGATACGATCAGGAAACTCGATGATATCACCGCGAAACAGAGCAAAATCATTCTGGATTTTCCAGACAAGACGACATTTTCTCACCATTCCGAACGCGCACGCAAACTCGCGGAAATGACAAGACAGCTCGGCGAAAATATGACCCATGGCTTTTCTACATACGAACTCGCGAAAATGTTTATGAGAAATCATTTTACGGTGACAGATCATCAAACACCCAATCAAATTCAAAAGCTGTACTTCGACGGCCGCAAAGACGGGCTTCGCGCATACGAAAATATACATTTTCTGACCGCAGAAAAAACAGAGCATTTCATATCACCGACATATACCTACCATATTTAGCTCACAACTGCATATATATGCATTTCACACATGAGGGAATACATCATGACAAAACATTACAAAAACATCGATTCAGCACTCATTCATGGCGGCATTTATGGCGATCCGCTCACGGGATCGGTAAATGTCCCGATCTATCAGACATCGACATTCGAGCAGGTCGAGCTCGGCCATCCCGTAGGGAATTATGAATATTCGCGCACAGGCAATCCGACGCGCGCCGCGCTTGAAGCCCTCATCGCAGAACTCGAAGGCGGCTATGCCGGCTTTGCATTCGCCTCCGGCCTGGCTGCCATCACGGCCGTGCTGAACCTCTTTGGCAGCGGCGACCGCATCCTGATCTCCAGCAATGTCTATGGCGGAACCTACCGGGTCCTCGAAAACGTATTCAAACGCTTCGGGCTCCGGTACAGCATCTGCGACACGACGCACGCGGAAACCTTCGCGCAGGCCATCTCTCCGGATGTCAAGGCAGTGCTCATCGAAAGCCCTGCCAATCCCCTGCTCAGCGTCACAGACATCGCGGCCATCGCGGCCATCGCGCGCGCGCACAACATCCTCACGATCGTCGATAACACCTTCATGACACCGTATCTGCAGCGCCCCATCGCACTCGGCGCCGACATCGTCGTCCACAGCGCGACCAAATACCTCGGCGGGCACAGCGACCTCGTCGCCGGACTCGCGGTCGTCACGACAAAAGACCTCTCCGACAGGCTCTCCTATCTCCAGAATGCGACCGGCGGCGTACTCGCCCCATTCGATTCATTCCTCCTCATCCGGGGCATACGCACGCTCGGCGTCAGGATGGACAGACATACCGCAAATGCCGAAATCATCGCGGATTTCCTACGACGGCACAAAGCCGTCCAAAAAGTCTATTACCCCGGGCTCACGGATGCCCAGGGACACGATATCCAGACAAAACAGGCGCGCAACGGCGGCGCCATGATCTCCTTCGAGCTCAAGCCATCGCATGACTACCGGGCGTTCTTCAGATCCGTCAAGCTCATCGCGCTTGCAGAAAGCCTCGGCGGCGTGGAATCCCTCGTCTGCCATCCGGCGACCATGACACATGCAGCCTTCCCACAAAAAATCCGCGAACAGATCGGCATCACAGACGCGCTCATCCGGCTCTCCGTCGGCATCGAAAGCACGGACGATCTCATCGCCGACCTGGATCAGGCCATTCAGAACAGCGAGGTGAAATGATGCACTACTACAGCTCATTCCATGATCTCATCGGTCACACGCCGCTCGTCAAAATCGGGCATTTCGATCTCCCCGAGGGCGTCAATATCTTTGCAAAGCTCGAATTATACAACCCGCTCGGAAGCGTCAAAGACCGCACGGGCAGGCACATGCTTGCAGCCGCCGAGCAGCGCGGCGACCTGCGCGAAGGCGGCACGGTCATCATGGCAACGGCAGGCAACACGGGGCTTGGCATCGCTTTCGCCGCGCTCAACCGGAACTACCGCATCATTTTTGTCGTCCCAGAAAAATTCTCCGAAGAAAAACAGGTCCTGATGCAGGCACTCGGCGCAGAAATCATCCACACGCCGCGCGAAGGCGGCATGCTCGAAGCCGGCAGGAGAGCTGCCGAACTGCACCAGAAAATCCCCGGCTCTGTCCTGCTCAACCAGTTTTCCGACCAGAGCAATCCGCAATCCCACTATGAAACGACCGGCCCGGAAATCTATCAGGACCTCGATGGCAAAATCGATTATTTCATTGCAGGCGCAGGCTCCGGCGGCACCTTCACCGGCATCGCGCGTTACCTCAAATCGCGCCTGCCAGCGCTCAAGGCCGTGATCGCAGACCCCGTCGGCTCGACAATCACCGGCGGGGAACACGCCGACTATAACATCGAGGGAATCGGAAACGATTTCATTGCGGACACGCTCGATATCTCGCTGATGGACCTGTCCGTCAAGATCACCGACCGCGAAGCCATCGACACCTGCCGCGAGCTTGCAAGAAGAGAAGGCATCATCGCGGGCTCTTCTTCCGGCGCAGCCCTGTGCGGCGCGCTCAAACTCGCGCGATCCGGCGTGACCGGCAACATCGTCTGCGTCCTCCCCGACCGGGGCGACAGATATTTCAGCAAATCCCTGTTCGAGCCCGTCCCCTGATTTTCATTTTTCGGGGCCGCCGCTATGCCTGCGGCATACGCGCCGGCGCGCGGCTATCGCTGCGCGATACGCCGCGCCAAAATCAAAAAGGCCGGGCGTATCGCCTTCGGCGATAGCCCGGCCCAAAGCGCCGCGTATCGGCCAAAAGGCCGATAGCGGTGCACCTCAAACAGAATTACTGAACCAACGTGATACGCGCATAGCCATTGCCGGCATGACCGGTCTCCGTGCCGCCAAGCGTGGAAGGCATCGTGGAGACAGTTCCCTGAATTGTTTGTGCACTGCCGAGATAGTAATTGCTATTCAACAGACAACCGGCCGGATAGTTAGTATACGTTGACGACGTATACACATACCCAGAACCACCGCCTGCACCATCAGTATGAACACATCGCCCCGTTGCCGAAGCCCTTCCACCATACCAGCCGCCACCGCCGCCTGCACCTGACATACACGAATTGGTCTCAGAAGTTGCACCTACCCCAAACGCAGCTCCACTTGATGCTGTTCCCCCAATTCCAATACCATTACTGTTATTATTATGGCCATTTTCGCCATTAATCCCCCCACCAGCGCCGCCAGTTCCATTATATTCTCCAGTATACCAATAATGGTTACCACCGCCACCGCCACCACCAGCAACAATAGCTCTTGCATATAGACTATCTTTGCCAATGCGAATATCAGAAGCGCCGCCACCACTGCCTGAATTTTTGTTTGTGCTTGTGCATGCAGCAGATGCACCACCACCATTAAACCCACCTAAATTAATCTGCTTCTCCAAATATCCTTTAGACCCGGCACCACCAACATAAACATAAACATTCGTTGCTGTTGCTAGGGTGATAATTCCTGTCGCATAACCGCCTTTACCCCCTGGATAATTAGAACTTAGTGTTGGATGTCCCCCGCTCCCCCCCTGAGCGCCCCAGACTTCGAGCTTGTACTTGCCGGCAGGCAACGACACGCTCTGGACTTTGCCCGTATAGGCAAAGTTCTGGACCTGAGGCACCTTGAGCAGATTCATCGCAATCGTGTTGCTCTGGACGTTGTTATATTCGCCGCCGGAAGCCTTGCCATAGATGTTCACATTGGCCTGCGAACCGGCAACTGCATTGAGATTGCCCGTCAGCGTGAAGTTCTGCGGCTTGTTCCAGTTCGCTTCCGTAAACGTCACCTTAACCGGGTTGAACGTGATGTAATTCGCGTTGCTCGCGGTCATCGTCACGGTCACGCTGCCGCTGGGCTGCGTGCCGAGCGCCACGGTGCCGGTCGTGCTGGTCATGCCGGACGACAGCTGCGTGGCGGCAGTCGTCACAACGACAGATGCTGCATCATTATCGATAATCGTATATTTGGCCGAATAATCAGTCACACCGTTGAAATTCTTGTCAGACGATGAAGCGACGAACTTGACCTGGGCGGTCTGCGTGCCATCTGCGATGTTATCATCGACAACCTTGACGGTCACAGTCTGCGGCGTCTTCCAATTCTTCGTCGTGAATGTGATCGAGCTGGCGGATGTCACCGCAAGTTCGGAAGCGTCTGTCGAGGTGACCGCAACCTTGACATCGGCAGTCGGCTGCGCTTTGAGCGCAATCGTCATCGAAGTCGTCGAACCGCTGTTCTCGGGGAATGAAGCAGCATTTGAGCTGATCACAAATCCAGCTTCATCGTCATCGACAGTCATGAATTCGACTTCTGTCACCTTGTTGTTGAAGTTCGCATCCCCCGAGGTCGCCTTCATCACGACATTCGACTTGATGTTGCCATCGACGATATCGTCATCCACAGAACTGACAAGCACGTCCTGCCCGATATCCCAATAATTGGGCTTGAACGTCAGCGTCTTCTTGTTGAGCTTGAGCTCGCTGTCATCCGTCACCGAAAGTGCAACCGTCACATCTTTGGTCGGCTTGGAAGAAAGCGAAACGCTCATCGTCACGAAACCGCTGTCGCCTTCTTTGACTATCGGGAGATCGCCCATGTTGTAAATGACTTCAGCCGTATCGGTATCCTGAACTGTGCCCTCAAAATCAATCGCATCGAAGTTGTAATCTTCATCTTCCGATTCGACCTTGAACGTCACCTTGACCGGCTGATCGCCATCAATCACACTGTCAGCTACGCCTTTGAGATGAATTTCAATACCGGTGTTCCAGTTTTCGGGAGTCAGCGTGACTTCGGCTTCTTCAAACTCGGCTTCTGTCTTATCATCCACATTCATGGTGATTTTGACATCTTTCTTTGGCAGAGTGTTGAGCCTGACAAGAAGCGGCATAGTCTGCCCTTCCAAAAGAACGAATGCTTCAGGAAGGTTGACGCTTAAACCGGCGACATCGTTATCGACATTCGTCACCTTGATCGGGGTGAGCTGCTTTTCGTTATAATCCTCGTCATTAGATTCAGAGGGGGAGAAGAAAATCGTGTAATTCTTGTTGCCATCGTGCGCGTTATCATCGACGCCTTTGACGGTCACGACATGAGGCTCATTCCAGTTGTCTTTTGTGAACTTGAGCGTAGTCGGGGTCGCGACGCCTTCATTCGGATTCGACGAAGACAAAGTGAGGTTGACATCTGCAGAAGGAATCGACGTCAGCACAATGCTGAAGCTTGCGGCTTCCTGCGCCTGATCTTCATACGTCGTCAGCGCAGTCTCAGAGACGACAATGCCTGGAGTGGTCTTGTCAATATTCGTCAGTTCGACGGATTCCGCGACGAGCTCGTTAAAATCCGCATCCTCAGAGACAGTCGTGACCTTGAGCTTATAGACCTGGTCGCCGTCTTTGAGATAATCATCGACACCGGTCACGACGATTGTCTGTTCGAGCTGCCAGTTGTCGGCGTTGAACACGATTTCCTCGCAAGCCGCGTCCACTTCCTTGTTGGGGCTTTCGGTCACGACTTCGCATGACACATGGACATCCGCAGTCGGCGCATTGTTGAGGTGGAGCGTCAGCGACAAGCTCTTGCCAGCCTCATCTGTCGTCTTGTCTTCAGGCTCGTCGAGCGCGATTGCCGGATCGACGATAAACACGCATTCGCCGTCCTCATCGCACGTCTTGCCGGCCGAGCACGGATCTTTGGTGAGACAGATTTCATAGGTGCAATTGCCCTTCGAGCAGATCTGGCCTTCCTCGCAGGTCATATCGAGGCATTCGTTGTCGACGCACTTGCCGCCCTTGCACGAACGGCCCTCATCGCAGAAATAGTCGATGCAGATGGTTTCAACGCACTGTCCTCTATAGCCGTTCTGACACTCAGCAGAGCTCGAGTTCTCATCGCATGGGAACGACATGCACTGCCAGCCTTCGTCACACTTCACGCCGGCGCATCCGCCGGGCACGCATTCACCAGCAGAGCAGACCTGATTATTTTCGCAAACCTTCTCTTCGCCATTCTCGATGCACGCATCCTCGACGCAATGCCCCTTGATGCAGCTCAGTCCAGCCGAACACGGAACATTCTCGCAGGGATCGATATCCACGCACTTGCCATCCTGAGTGCTGTCGCAGCGCTGGTTATCCGGGCAGGTCTTGTTCGCGCACGGATCGACGTCCACACACTCAAAATTGACGCATTCCTGCTTATCCGTGCATTCATCGCATGGATTGACAGGCTTCTCGCATTTCTGCGTGTCGGGGTTGCAGATCATATCATCCGCGCACACTTCGCTGCCGCAGAGATCCTTGCAGACGCCTTCCACGCATTTTTGCGCTTCTGTGCATTTCGCGCACGGATCTTCCGGCTTGTCCTTGCAGACGCCATCCTCGCAGATCTGCGTCGCTGGATCGCATTTCGCGCACGGATCATCTTCCGGCTTGTCCTTGCAGACGCCATCCTCGCAGATCTGAGTCTCTGAATCGCATTTCGCGCACGGATCTAAAGTGTCGTTCTCGACGCAATGGTTCTCCACGCAAGTCTGTGACGGCGTGCATACTTCATCGCCGCAGGTCTTGCGCGAATCACTCGCACTCCCGGCACCATCGTCCCCGCAGCCCACAAAACCAAGCGCCATGGCGGCGCAGCAGGCAAATGCAAGCCTACGTTTTGAAATCTCGCTCATTTTTTCCTCCATAAAAAAGCCTTTGTCATCAGAGCAAGGCAAAAAACAAAGCGGCTCAAACACCCTATCATCTTTAACAATTTTTTCATACAAATCAAGAAACAGATGCCCATCACACACACAGCCATGCCCGAAGCATACATATAGATTTTCGGCCAATGCATCGCGATACGCAGCGCAGAAATAAAAAGGCTGTGTTCAACGTCTGTGGATATGAAATACAAGGCAGCAGGCAATAGAAGGTGGGCTGCAGTGCGCATGATAAAGGTAATAGCTTTTATGCGGAGAGACTATCGATGCTCGATTGCCGATCATACGTTCTGGAACCATATCCACGCCTGTTGAACAGAGCCAAAATAAAAAGGCCGGGCGTATCGCCTTCGGCGATAGCCCGGCCCCAAGCGCCGCGTATCGGCCAAAAGGCCGAGAGCGGTGCAATCAGAACAGGAAATTATTTGACGAGCGTGATACGGGCATAGCCGTTACCAGTGTGCCCCGTTTCTGAACCGCCAGCAGGCGCAGGCATAGAGACATTGCCATTGTATCCCACAACCGAACTCAACGACGCGCTGGCAAAACCAGAGCCGCCGCCGCCACCTGCATTGGAGGTCAATGTCCCCTTGGCATAGCCGCCATAATAACCGCCGCCACCACCGCCGGCATGCACACTATTGGAACCGGAACACGCCGAGTGGGAACCGCCCTGACCAAGCCCGAACCGATAACCCGATGAAACCGTGCCGCCATTGCCGTCTCCGCCATTGCCACCGCTCATATTGGCACCGCCGCCATAACCGCCCTGACCGTTCCAGCCAGCCCCACCGGCTCCGCCGGCAACAATCAAAACATTTGATTTAGACGACTCAAGCGTTTCCAAAAGCCCCGTCTTTGTCGCGATATGCGTCGCGCCGCCGCCTGCGCCGCCGGCATTACATGTGCAATGCGAATAGCTGTATCCGCCGCCATTATAGCCGCCCACAGCATTCCTCACGCTGTTGTTTATGCCTGACTCCCCTTTGCCGCCCACAACGACATAAAGCGTCGTGCTGGACGCAAGCGTAACGATGCCCGAAGAATAACCGCCATTCGTCGAAGTCCCTGTGCCGCTGCCCTTGCCGCTTTCCGCGCCCCAAACTTCAAGTTTGTAACGCCCTTTGGGAAGATTGACTGACTGGATATCGCCAGTGTAGGCAAAATTCTGAACTTCGGCAATCTTGACCAAATCAAGATTGACTTTGTTGCTTTCAATATTGGCATAGTTCTTGTCGCCAGACGCCTTTCCATAGATTGTCGCCGTAGCAGATGCCGATTGAATCAGATTGAAATCAGCCGCCACAGTCACGGACTTATCCTGATTCCAGTCATTCGTCGTAAACGTCACTGTCGCAGGGCTGAATGAAAGGATTTTAGGATCGCTCGCGACAAGCGTAACCGTCACATTGGAACTAGGCTGAACACCAAGACGAACTTTTGCCGTAGTGCTGGGAGATGCCTGAGGAATAGTCGTTTCAGCCGCAGTCAGAACAATCGATGGCATCTCATTATCAATGATCGTATACAACGCCGACTGTCCTGTAATGCCATTAAATTTAGGATCAGATGAGCTCGCGACGAACTTCACGACCGCAGTCTGCGTGCCGTCCGCAATGTTATCATCCTGAACCTTCACATTCACAGTCTGCGGCGTTTTCCAATCTGCCTGCGTAAAGGTCAATGTGGACGCACTCGTCACCGCGAGTTCCGTCACATCGCTAGAAGACACAGATACTTTGACATCCGCAGTCGGCTGAGCCTGAAGCGCAACAGTCATCGAAGCCGTCGAACCACTGTTTTCAGGGAATGAAGCAGCGTTCGAGCTGATCACAAATCCTGGAATATCGTTATCCAACGTCGTGAATTCTACTTCCTTGCTCACACCATCAAAATGTGCATCAGCAGATGTCATCTTCATCACGACTTTAGACTTGATATCGCCATCCACAATCTCATCGTCAACGGAACTCACAAGCACATCCTGCCCGATATCCCACTGTTCCGGCTTGAACGTCAGCTCCGGCTTGTTAATCTTCAGCTCCGTACCATCCGTCACAGAAAGCGCCACGGTGACCGCTTTAGTAGGCTTTGAAGCAAGCGAAACGCTCATGGTCACAAATCCGCCATCGCCCTCGCGGACAATCGGAGAATCACCGAGAATCGTCACCAGATCTGCTTTGTCAGCATCCTTTACAATGCCGGAATACACGCGTGGCTCAAAATTATAATCCTCATCTTCGGATGAAACCGTGAATGTCACTTTGAATGGCTGATCGCCATCTATCTCATGATCGATCACGCCGGAAAGACTGACCGGAACCCCGACATTCCAGTTCTCTGAGTTCAGCACGACCTTATCGATGTCAAGCTCCGCCTCTGTCGCATCGTCCACGCTGATCGTGACCGTGACATCATGCCTCGGCTGCGTATTGAGCTTCACGCTCAAAAGATGGCTTTCGCCTTCGGCAATGACATAATCCTCCGCCGGAATGTTGACATTTATGCCAGCGACATCATTATCCACATTCGTCACCTTGATGGATACAGGCTGAATGCCATTATAATCTTCATCATTCGATTCTGATGGCGCGAAAAATATCGTATAGTTCACATTGCCATCGCGGACGTTATCATCCACCCCCTTGACGGTAACCGTCTGAAGTTCCCCCCAATTCTCTTTGGTAAACTTGAGCTGTTTGGGCGAAACAATGCCTTCTTTTTCATTGGATGACGAAAGCGTCAGGCTGACATCCGATGCTGGAATTGACGACAGCTGGACAGTAAACGTCGCAGCTTCGGCTTCGGGATCTTCATACGTCGTCAGCGAAGCCGCCGAGAACACGAACCCAGCCTTTGTCGTATCAATATTCGTCAGCCCCACAGATTCCGCGACGAGCGCGTTGAAATCCGCATCTTCAGAAACTGTCGTGACCTTGATCGTATAGGTCTGGTCGCCATCCTTCAAATAATCATCGACGCCGGTCACGATAATCGTCTGTTCGTGCTGCCAGTTGTCGGCATTGAACACGATCTCCTCGCAAGCCGCGTCCACTTCCTTGTTGGGGCTCTCGGTCACGACCTCGCATGACACATGGACATCCGCTGTCGGCGCGTTGTTGAGGTGGAGCGTCAGCGACACGGCCTTGCCCGCCTCATCCGTCGTCTTATCCTCAGGCTCATCAAGCGCGATTGCTGGCGCCGTGATAAATTCGCAAGCTCCCTCTGCATTGCAGACCTTGCCGGCTGAACACGGATCCTTGTCGAGGCAGATTTCGTAAGTGCAATTTCCCTTAGAGCAGATCTGGCCTTCTTCGCAGGTCATGTCGAGGCATTCGTTGTCTACGCACTTGCCGCCCTTGCACGAACGACCTTCTTCGCAGAAATAGTCGATACATGCCGTTTCCTCGCAGAGCCCTTTAATACACTGCCATCCCTCATCGCATGACACGGGCGTGCCGTCTTTCACGCAGCCGTCATCGACGCATTCGCCCTTCGAACAGACCTTGTTCTCCCCGCAATTCTTTTCCGCGCCATCTTCGATGCACGCATTATCAATACAGTGCGCCTTGATGCACGTCTGGTCTGCCAAACAAGAAATCCCCTCGCAGGGATCAATCGCCACACACTCCCCATCTTTCTCGCGGTCGCAGCGGTAGCCGTCCTGACACGTCTTGTTCGCGCACGGATCGATGTCCACGCACACCAGATTGACGCATTCCTGCTTGTCCGTGCACAAGGAGCACGGATCCTCAGGAGGATCGATGCATGTCCTGGTCGCCGGGTCACAGACTTTGCCCTGCGAGGCGCAATCGGCACACGGATCATCGGCCGGCTTGTCCTTGCAGACGCCGTCTTCGCAAATCTGCGTCTCTGAATCACATTTCGCGCACGGATCATCGGCCGGCTTGTCCTTGCAGACGCCGTCTTCACACGTCTGGTCATCCTTGCAGACATCCGTTCCGCAAAGCGATTTGCACACATTGTCCACACATTTCTGCGTGTCCGTACACACCTGATCCCCGCATTTCTGCGGCTTCGATCCGGCAGAACCCGCACCGTCATCACTGCAGCCCGCAAATGCAAGCGCCATCGCCGCACAACATGCAAATGCAAGCTTAAGCTTGGAATTTTCGTTCATATTCATACTCCTTATAAAAAAGCCAGACCTGGCTAAACATCACGACATCCAAATTGTAGTATCAAATTTACAGCCTGTACATCAGTTTTTCAGCCACAGTCGCGGTACACTTTATCACGCCCATGAGGCTGACGATTTTTATTCAGGGGCCGGCCGCTATGCCTGCGGCATACGCGCCGGCGCGCGGCTATCGCTTCGCGATACGCCGCGCAAAAATAAAAAAGCCGGGCGTATCGCCTTCGGCGATAGCCCGGCCCAAAGCGCCGCGTATCGGCCAATGGCCGATAGCGGTGCAGTCAGAACAGGAAATTATTTGACGAGCGTGATACGGGCATAGCCGTTGCCGGTGTGACCGGTCTCGGTGCCACCAGAAGGAAGCGGCAAGGAGGCGTTGCCAGCTGTCGTCTGGGCATTTTCCAGATAATAGACGCTGCTGAGCGTATATTTGTTCGCATCTGCGGCATTGCCCGCCTTCCAGTTCGTGTAGTTCGTCGCTGTATAGACCCAGCCAGACCCGCCTGTCGGCGCATGACCGGCACCGCCGCCATACCAGCCGCCGCCGCCGCCTGCAAAACCGCTCAGCGTACCAGCATTAGAAATCCAGCTACCGCCCTGCCCATAGGAACCATCCGTCACATATTGTCCCCAGGAAGATTTGCCACCGTTTGCAATCGATTCACCAGCATTGGAAATCGTCGCCACATGCGCTGCACAATAATCATCCGAAGGCGTTCCAAGGAAGCTCGTCAAACCACCGCCACCACCAGGCGTAAACCCAGATGAACGATAGCCGCCGCCGCCGCCTGCAACAATGACTCGAGAATACAATGAATCGGAACCGATACGAATATCCGTACCACCGCCACCACCATAATAGCTATCCAATGTCGGGTAACCACCGCCATTCCAACCGGCGCCAGTAGAAGTGCTGTTTGTCCCCTGACCACCAACATAAACGTAAACCTGCGTCGTATTACCCAATGTCACGGTGCCGACCGAATAACCGCCTTTACCACCATTGCCGCTGCCGCCGCCCTGAGCGCCCCAGACCTCAAGCTTATACTTGCCTTTGGGCAAACTCACCGACTGTACCTTGCCCGTATAGGCAAAGTTCTGAACTTCAGGCACCTTGACCAAGTTAAGCGCAATCGCATTGCTCACAACGCTGTTGTAGCTGTTGCTCGCTGTCGCTTTGGCGGTGATGTTCGCCGTCGCAGAGGCAGTTGCAATGCCGGAGAAATCAGCATTCACCTTGACTTCCTGCGCCTTGTCCCAGTTGGCAGTCGTGAACGTCAGCGTCGACGGGCTAAACGTGATCGCCTTATGGTCAGAGACGAGCGTCACCGTGACGTTCGAGGTCGGCTCAATGCCGAGCGCGACGCTTGCGACTGTGCTCGGAGATGCCTGCGGAATCGTCGTCACAGCTGATGTCAGAACAATCGAAGGCGCATCATCGTCCGTAATCGTATAAAGTGCCGAATAACCGGTAATGCCGTTGAAATTCGCATCGCTTGACGCGCCGACGAACTTGACCTGCGCGGTCTGCGTGCCATCTGCAATATGATCGTCCACGACTTTTACAGAAACTTCCTGAGGCGTCTTCCAGTTCGATGTCGTAAATGTCAGCGTCGACGCGCTCGTCACCTGAAGCTCCGACGCATCCGTCGACGACACCGTCACCTTCACATCTGCTGTCGGCTGTGACTGCAAGCTCACTTTCATCGATGTCGTCGCGCCGCTTCCCTCCGGGAATGACGCCGAATTCGAATTGATCAGGAACCCGGCCACATCGTCATCGACTGTCGTGAACTCGACCTCTTTTGTTTTATCCTTAAAGTTATTATCGCCAGATGTCATCTGCATCACGACTTTCGACTTGATGTTGCCATCCACGATATCGTCATCGACTGAACTGACAAGCACATCCTGCCCGATATCCCAATGTTCAGGCTTGAATGTCAGGCTCTGCTTGTTGATCTTCAGCTCGGAGGGATCCGTCACCGAAAGCGCGACCGTTACATCTTTTGTCGGTTTCGACGCGAGCGATACGCTCATCGTCACCATACCGCTGTCGCCTTCTTTGACAACCGGAGCATCCCCCATCGAGACAACGAGGTCAGCCTTATCCATATCCTTGACCGTCGCATCGAACACGACGGGCTCGAGGTTGTAATCCTCATCCTCTGATGCTGAGGTAAATGTAATCTTGACTGGTTTATCGCCGTCAATCACATAATCGCGCACACCCGTCAAGCGGACATTGACACCGTTTTTCCAGTTCTCGGCATTCAGCACGACCTCCTTCGTATCGGAGACAGCCTCGTTCACATTGTCAATCGCGATACTCACCTTCACGTCATTCTTTGGCTGCGTGTTCAGCTTCACCACGACCAGCGAATCCTGTCCCTCGATGATCTCATAATCCTCTGCCGGAATATTGATGTTGAGGCCGGCGACATCGTTATCGATGTTCGTCACCTTGATCGGCGACGGCTGCATCCCGGCATAATCCTCGTCATTCGATTCCGCAGGCGCAAAGAACACCGTGTAATTGATGTTGCCGTCGCGCATCTCATCGTCTTTGCCCTGAACAGTCACGGTCTGCTCCGCACCCCAGTTTTCTTTCGTAAACTTGAGCGTCGTCGGAGTGACCACGCCTTCCTTATCATTGGAAGAATTCAGCGTCAGGCTGACATCCGAGGACGGTATCGACGTCAGCTTCACCGTAAACGTCGCCGCAGGCTGCTCCTGATCCTCATACGTCGTCAGCGCTGTCTGCGAAAAGACAATGCCAGCCTTCGTCATGTCGATGTTCGTCAGGTCAACGGATTCCGCGACGAGCGCGTTGAAATCCGCATCTTCGGAAACTGTCGTGACCTTGAGCTTGTATGCCTGGTCGCCATCCTTGAGGTAATCGTCTACGCCCTTCACGACAATCGTCTGCTCGAGCTGCCAGTTGTCGGCATTGAAGACGATTTCATCGCACGCAGCCTCGATTTCCTTATTGGGGCTTTCCGTGACGGCATCGCAGACAACGCGGACTTCCGAGGTCGGCGCATTGTTGAGGTGAAGCGTCAGCGAGATCGACTTGCCGGCTTCATCCGTCACCTTGTCTTCGGGCTCGTCGAGCGTAATCGCCGGACTGACGATAAACACGCATTCGCCGTTTTCATCGCAAGTCTTGCCGGCAGAGCACGGATCTTTGGTGAGACAGATCTCGTAAGTGCAATTACCCTTAGAGCAGATCTGGCCTTCTTCGCAGGTCATGTCGAGGCATTCGTTGTCGACGCACTTGCCGCCCTTGCACGAGCGTCCTTCATCGCAGAAATAGTCGATGCAGGCAGTTTCAACGCATTCGCCCTTCTTGCACTGCCACCCTTCTTCACATGTCTTGTCCTGGCAGCCGTCATCGACGCATTCGCCTTTGGAACAGACCATGTTCTCCCCACAGTCCTTTTCCACGCCGTTCTCTAAGCACGCATTGTCGATGCAGTGCGCCTTGATGCACGTCTGCTCATCGCCGCATGTGATGCCCTCGCAGGGATCGATCTCGACACACGCCCCGTCTTTTTCGCGGTCGCAGCGATAGCCGTCCTGACACGTCTTGTTCGCGCACGGGTCGATGTCCACGCACTCGAGGTTGATGCATTCCTGCTTGTCTGTACACGCATCGCACGGATTCACTGGCTCCTCGCACTTCTGCGTGTCAAGATTGCAGACCTTGCTCCCGGTACACAGTTCCCCTCCGCACAGATCCTGGCAGACGCCTTCCACACATTCCTGATCCTCCCCACAGGCAGCGCACGGATCGACGGCCGGCTTGTCTTTGCAGACGCCTTCCTCGCAGATCTGCGTCTCTGAATCGCATTTCGCGCACGGATCTTCCGGGTCTTTGGGCTTGTCTTTGCAGACGCCTTCCTCGCAGATCTGCGTTTCCGAATCGCATTTCGCGCACGGGTCTTCCGGCTCGTTCTCTACGCAATGGTTCTCCACGCAAGTCTGTGACGGCGTGCACACCTCATCCCCGCAAGTCTTGCGCGAATCACTCGCGCTCCCTGCGCCGTCATCACCACAGCCCGCAAAGGCAAGCGCCATCGCGGCACAACACGCAAATGCAAGCCTACGCTTGGAATTCTCGTTCATATTCATGCTCCTCACAGTAAAAGCCTTCTTCAAGGCATTGGACCTATGATTTATTGAGCATAGCGATTTTTTTGCACATGTGTTAAGAAAATTATTTATCCAACCATATCAATATATTTCTTTTCATAATCATATACATTCTTTCACAAACACACAACGACACAATACAAAAAAAGGCCGGGCGTATCGCGAAGCGATAGCCCGGCCCAAAGCGCCGCGTATCGGCCATTGGCCGATAGCGGTGCACCTCAAACAAAATTACTGCACAAGCGTGATCCTGACATGGCCGTCGCCCGTATGACCGGTCTCGGTACCGCCAATCGGCGCCGGGAACGAAACGCCGCCATTGCGCGTCTCAGCATTCGCAAGCGAGGCATTGAGATAACCAGAACCGCCGCCACCAGCTGCGTTGCAGCGATTGCCGCCTTCGCCGCCGCCGCCACCATAGAGGCCGCCGCCGCCGCCGCCGCCGCCGTTCACGACTTTGCTGCCGGTGCCGCCCATGCCAAACGAACCATCCGTACCTTCGCTGTCATCGCTGCGGTTGCTGCCGAGCACGCCACCTGCCGTCTGGGATCCGCCAGTGCCGCCGACGCCCCAAATACCACACGACTTGTAACCACCCGTGCCACCGCTCGTCCCGCCGCCATAGCCGCCGGCAGAGCTGCCATTTTCAGCACCGCCGCCGCCGCCGCCGGCAATGATGAACACCTCCGATTTATACGTCGAGGAGAAGTTCTTGAGCAGGCCGTCCTTGACCGCGATATGTGTCGCACCGCCACCGCCGGCACCATCCGTATGCGCAGATTTGCCGCCGCCATTATAGCCGCCATTATACGAATTGCCCTTTCCGGCCACCTGGATATAAAGCGTCGCGGAGTTCGCAAGCGTCAGCACGCCCGTCGAATAACCGCCCTTGCCACCAAGACCGCCATTGTGATTTGCGCCCTGCGCACCCCAGACTTCCAGTTTATATTTGCCCTTGGGCAGGCCGACTGTCTGCGTCTTGCCTGTATAATCAAAATCCTGAACGAGCGGGACTTTCACGAATTCGAGCGGTATCTTGTTGCTCACGATGTTATTATAGCCGCCTCCCGTGCCGCTGGCGGAAATCGTCGCCGTCGCGGATGCCGTCGCGATCGCGTTGAAATTGCCAGTCACTGTCACGTTCTGCGGCTTGTCCCAGTTATCCGTCGTAAACGTCAATGTCGCCTTGCTGAACGACATGATCTTCGCATCCGTCGTCGCCATCGTCACCGTCACGTTGCCGCTCGGCTGAACGCCAAGGCGAACGCCCGCTGTCGCCGTCGGCGATGCCTGCGGCACTGTCACCACATCTGTCGTCAGCACAATCGACGCCGTATCATTATCAATAATTGTATATGTCGCCGACTTCGCCGTAACACCGTTGAAGTTCGCATCTGTCGATGAACCCGTAAAGTTCACCCACGCCGTCTGAGTGCCATCCGCAATGTTGTCATCGACAACCTTCACACTCACGGTCTGAGGATTGTTCCAGTTGTCCTTCGTAAACGTCAGCGTGTTGGCGCTCGTCACGGCAAGCTCGGTCGCATCCGAAGACGCCACTGTCACCTTCACGTCCGCAAGCGGCTGCGCCAAAAGCGCCACTGTCATCGTTGTCGTCGATCCGCTGTTCTCCGGGAACGACGCCGCATTCGAATTGACCACAAATCCCGCCACATCGTTATCAACCGTCGTGAACTCGATCTCTTTCGTGACATCGTTGAAATTCTTGTCGGCAGAGGTCATCTTCAGCACAACCTTCGACTTGATATCGCCGTCCACTATGCTGTCATCCACAGAGCTCACAAGCAGATCCTGCGACATATCCCAGTGCTCCGGGGTGAATTTCATCGTCTTCTTGTTGATCTTGATCTCTGTATCATCCGTCACAGAGATCGCAACATTCACATCCTTGGTCGGCTTCGACGACAGCGACAGCGACACCGTCACCAGATCAGAACTGCCCTCTTTGACGATCGGCGAAACACCGAGCGACGGCACAAGCTCTGCCGTATCGATATCCTTCACTGTACCGCCATATACAATCGGATCCGTAAAGTGATAGTCCTCATCTTCGGAAACGACTTCAAAGCTGATCTTTATCGGCTGGTCGCCATCGATCACATAGTCGCGCAGACCGGAAATGCGAATCTCCTTGCCAGTGCTCCATTCCTCAGGCGCAATCTCGATTTCCTTGATGTCGAGCGATGCCTCTGTCGCATCATCGACGCTCGCTTTCACCTTCACAGCCTGCTTGGGCTTCGTGTTCAGCTTCACGACAATCACATTCGCCTGGCCTTCCACAACCTCATATTCCTCTGCCGGAATATTCACGTTCAGACCGGCCACGTCGTTATCAATGTTCGTAACCTTGATCGATTTGGGCTGAATCCCCTGATAATCCTCATCGTTCGACTCTGACGGGGAGAAGAATATCGTATAATTAATATTGCCATCGCGGACATCGTCATCGACACCCTGAACCGTCAGCGTCTGCGGCTGATTCCAGTTGTCCGTCGTAAAGCGTATCGTCGTAGGCGACACCTTGCCCTCTTCCTGGTTGGAAGACATTGCCGCCAGACTCACCGTGGCAGACGGCTTGGAGTTCAGCGACACCGTGAACGTCGCCGCTTCCTGCTGCTGATCTTCATACGTCGTCAGCGCAGTCGCAGAGAACGTGAAACCCGGCGCCGTCAGGTCAATATTTGTCAAATCAACCGATGCAGTCTCAAGACCGTTGAAATCCGCATCTTCCGACACTGTCGTCACCTTGATCTGATAGACCTGATCGCCATCCTTAATGAAGTCTTCCACGCCAGTCACGAGAATCGTATGTTCGCCCTGCCAGTTGTCGGCATTGAACACGATATCCTCGCAAGCCACCTCAACCTCTTTGTTCGGGCTCTCGGTCACGACTTCGCAGGCAACGCGGACATCCGCCGTCGGCGCGTTGTTCAGGTGCAGCGCCAGCGCGATCGTCTTGCCTGACTCATCCGTCGTCTTGTCTTCGGGCTCGTCGAGCGAAATCGCCGGCGCCTTGATGAACTCGCAGACACCTTCCGCATTGCAGGCTTTGCCCGACACGCACGGATCCTTATCCAGACATGCCTCATACGTGCAGCTGCCCTTCGAGCAGATCTGTCCTTCCTCGCAGGTCATGTCAATGCATTCATTGTCCACGCAGACACCGCCGCGACACGAACGGCCATCCTCGCAGAATTTGTCCAGACAAACGGTCTCCTCACAGATCCCCTTGATGCATTCCCAGCCTTCATCGCATAAAACCGGCGTGCCGTCCGATTTCACACAGCCGTCATCGACACATTCGCCCTTGGAGCACACCTGCCCAGGATCGCATGACATCTCGACGCCGTTGTCCAAACACGCATCATCGACACAACGCGCTTTCACGCACGTCTGTTCCGCAAGGCACACGACCGTCTCGCAGGGGTCGATCTCGACACACTCCCCTTCTTTCTCACGGTCGCAGCGATAGCCGTCCGGACACGTCTTGTTCGCACACGGATCCTTCTTCACGCACTCGAAATTGACGCATTCCTCGTCATCCGAACACTTCAGGCACGGATCCTCGACGATATCAACGCATTCTTTCGTATCCGGATCGCACACCTGGCCGCTCGTGCACTTGTCACACGGATCTTCCGGCTTGTCCACGCAGACACCTTCCTCGCATACCTGCTTGTCCGTGCATTTCGCACACGGATCGTCGGCCGGCTTGGCCTTGCATACGCCATCTTCGCAAATCTGCGTTGCAGAATCACATTTCGCGCACGGATCTTCAGGCTTGTCCTTGCAAACACCTTCCTCGCACGTCTGGTCATCTTTGCAGACATCCGTTCCGCAAAGCGCTTTGCACACATTGTCCACACATTTCTGCGTGTCCGTGCACACCTGATCGCCACATTTCTGCGGCTTCGATCCGGCAGACCCCGCCCCGTCATCACTGCAGCTCGCAAAACCAAGCGCCATCGCGGCACAACAGGCCAGCGCAAGCCTGCGCTTACAATTCTCGCTCATACCTTACTCCTTATATGTAAGCTAACTCACTCACCAACGGTAAGCCTATGAATAGTAACACATTCTTCAATCACGTCAATATATTGTCCCTATCCTGATATCCTGAAATTTACTCACACATACATACACTCTACCCCATTTCACCACATCACACCATTATACCCTACCTTAATCCTCATCCGACAGCCATCACATCCCATCCCTCATCCATTTATATATTTTATTATACATTTAATACCCTTTACTCATTTATACATATTTTATATATACCTTTTATATATTTTATATAACGCTCGCCTTGTGCCGCACGCGGCACTACGGCTCCCCATCAGGCGGGCTATCGGGGAGCCAACCCGATACGCCCGCCTTCACTGTGACAATTGCCCCGCATGTGTGCTATTCTGCCAAGATCAGAGCAATAATTAAAAATTTCTAACATTATCAAATGGTAAAACAACTTTCCCCACTGACATCAGAAGCTTATCGTCACTATTCTCGAAATCCAGGCTTTTCCGGCACCTCACGATAAACACTCGCCATGACGCTTTTTTGTCGCTATAATGCTTAATAGGGGCATGATCTCCCCAATGGCAATGGAGTTGCGGCATGGCAAAAAAAGCAAACAAGACCAGGCACGGGACGAAAGACAGCATCTTTACGCACCTGTTTTCGATTCCGCAATATCAGTTGCAGCTCTATCGCACGCTGCATCCCGAAGACAAGCATATCAGAGCTTCGGATATTGAGACGATCACAAGGCGTTGTGTGGTGGCGCAGCACGAGCATAATGACCTGGGGATTCTGGTCAAGAACCGGCTGATGATTCTTGTCGAGGCGCAGAGTTCATGGTCACCGAATATCGTCATTCGATTGATGTCCTACGCCATCCAAAGCCTGATGGACTATTTCCAGGAACGTGAAGTCTTTCTTTATGGCAATAACAAACTGGAATGTCCCAAACCAGAGCTGTACGTCATCTTTACGGGGGTCAGGCAGTCACAACCTGACACGCTTTCTTTTCGCGACCTGTTCTTCATGGGCGATCATACCTGCGATCTCGACGCCACTGCACACATCATCTATTACAAAGAGGGCAACGCAGACATCATCAATCAATACATCATGTTCTGTCGTGTGTTTAACGAACAGGTCAAACATTATGGTTATACGGAGCAAGCGCTCAAGGAGACGCTTCGTATTTGCAGAGACACAAATATTCTTTCAAAATATATCCTTCAAAGGGAGGCAGAGATTATGAACATCATGACAGCATTGTTTGATCAGGATTACGTCACAAGAATGTATGGAATTGATCAGAAACGAGAAGGGAAAATCGAAGGGAAAATCGAAGGGAAAATCGAAGAAAAGAAAGAAATTGCACTCTCTTTAAAATCAGCTGGAATGAGTGTTGAATTCATCGCAAAGCATACCGGCTTGTCAAAAGAAGAAATCGATAATCTTGATAAATTTGAGAAGCATGACTGATATTACATAACTATTTTGCCTCCCCCCCTCAAAACCATTGCCTTTCTTTGGGAAGGGGGTGTGGGGGAAACCCTTTCTTTTGGCACAAAAGAAAAGGTTTCCCCCACAAAAAACATCCACAAAAAACATCCCACAAAAAATCACCTTCTAATCAAATATGAATCTTGCGAAACACCCCAAGCATTCATATTGACATCATCAATTAAAAAGTTTGATTGATAATCAAAGGCGCGCGGTCCCATATAATAGGTGTTTATTTCAAGCTCGATGGTCTGCGCATCATATTGATAGGCATCACCTGGAGCAGTGGGTTCATAATTGATAAGCACGGGATAATCAGGCGCCCCCTTATCGAGTTCGGGCAAGACGATTTCCGTATCTGCACCGGGCACATACACTTCCCACAGCAGATGTGATTGCGAAGCACCGATATCAGAATCAAGAATCTTGTTGTGAATCGGCGGCGTCATATAGTTGAATCGAATCACGCTCATGTCGGCATCGGGCGCGCCTTTCCAAGCGATATAGCGAGCGGCCCCCAAAGCGTCTCCGACGGCATCGAATGCGTCAGAAACCGGCGGACGCGGGGTGACAAACTCCGGCAAGACTGGCCAATCGCCGCGTGAATCCATATAGGAATCGCCGAGCGTGCTGTTCTTGATGCGCTCTGGATGACGAATCAGCGTAGAGATGCCCGGACGATCAAAGCCGTTCACCGCCTGGCGTGCAGCAAGCCCCACGACCATCGGCTGCACATCAAGCCCATAGCGCGACAAGACTTCCGACACATTGCCCGGATACTTCACTGACACTGGGTTCTTGAAACCGTCAAAGTTCCAAGCTGTATTCACATCCAGAAAAACATATCCCTTCCCCGTGTTGATCAGCGGCATGATCAGCCCCATGGGCAGCGGTTTCCCGGTTTTGGGATCGTTCGGGAGATTGCCAAAGCGCAGTTTCGACACATCCGTGCCATGGCGCATATCGAGCGTCAGGTCGAGCGTCAGGTCGAGCGTCTCCCCGGCTGAAACTTCAACTTCCTTAAACCCCATCGCCATCGGCTCGAACTTCATCACGTATGGATTCTTCGAGGCTTCCATGATATTGCCGCCGGCGCCTGCAAGCGCAAACACAGTGTATTTGCCGGGTTTCAGATCCCTCAGCGCAAAACGCGCAGCCGATGGATCCGAGCGATTCGCCAGCACCAGATTGGGCGGCACATCAAAATAAGCCGCACTCGCGGAATTCTCATCAGGTGTGAGCAAGACAGCCCCTGTGTTCATCGAACTGAGCGGCATATTGCGTATGCCCACCTGCACGATCGCGATGTTAAACGTCCCGAACACATTGTTGTTCTCTGGCGGAAATGTCTCCAGACCGGTCTCCCCCCAAAATCCGCGCACGGCCCCAGTGATCCGCGCACCTTTTGTATCCGCCTCTCTCCGCAGCACATCGCGCTGGTGAATGCCTGCGCACACGACGCGCGCATCCACGCCCAGCCATGTCGTATAGCGCGCCCCAGCCGCGCCCACGGTCACATCGACCGGTCCTTTCAGCCGATCATCCTTAAAATATGCAATGCCACGTGCATCCGTCCGCCCCACGAGATGAGAGCCATCCGCCAGATCGACCTGCACAAATGCATCAGCCCAAGGCCTCAGCGCTTCCCCGGCCCAATCCAGACCGCTTCCGTCCACAGCCATGACATAAAGCGCCCCTGAAAGCCTGCCGGCATTTGCATAGCGCCCCGGGTTGATGCCGGGCACTTCGAGCTCCCCATCAAACGTCCACGCCGCCGGGTCTATCGGGATTACCGGATCATCTGGTATCTTCGGATCATCTGGTATCTTCGGATCATCTGGTGTTTTCAGGCTCAGCCGGACCTCTATGGTTTCAGCCGCTCGCCCATCAGGCCGTCCATCCGTCAAGGTTTCGAACGTCACCACGGCAACGGTATCCTCAGCTGCCGTCAGCGTGACCTCATACAGCCCTGTCGCCACATGTTCCAGCGCCGACAGACTGCCTGCGCTTGCAGAAACTCCGAGCGCTACACTGTCCAGCCAGCGCCCGCGATCATCGCGCACGCTCACAGAAAGACGCGCGCTGGCAGCCGTTTCCGTGGCTTCCCTCGAAGATACGGACGCAGACAGCGCATACCCTACGCCCTCAAGCGGCGCGAGATCCTCCCCATCGGGAAGCGTATCGCCATCCGTGTCCGGATTGTTCGGATCAGTGCCGAATATGCGCTCCTGGTGATCCGAAAGCCCATCGCCATCCGCATCAATCCCCGCTGTTTCCGACGAACACCCTGCGCACAGCAGGCATACGAGCATCCATTTTATTGCAGAACGCATGCACTCACCTCCCGTGCCTGTCATCGGCAAAACGAATCATATAGGCGATATGCCAGGCCACATCAAAGCCTCCGAACGATATACGCGGAAATCCGGCATTATCTGGCGCATACACGTACTTTTCCATCGTCCTCGGCATATATATGCCAAACTGTGCCGACGTTGCAACCCCCATATCCGGCGCATTCGTCGGGGAGAACCAGAACGTGCCGCCAAACGATACGACATGCCTGTCGCCATCCAAAACATTGAACACGCCGCGCTGCGCGGGAATCGGCGTCTTTTCAAAAGCATACCCCGCCGAAACAGAAAATCCATCCATCGGGTTCCAGATCAGTGCCGTGCGGATTTCCCAAGAATCCTCAAACGACTGATATGTCCGAACGGACGCATCCATTTCATTGCCAGCATCATCATACAGGCTGACCTCGGCATGCGTCGCGATCGGCGACGTGTAATGCCGATATGCCGCGTCGAGCTCTACCTGAAAGCGGCACAAATCCGCCGTGACGAGGTGCGAAAAATCATACCGTATGCCCAGCCGGATATCATGCGGTTCAGAATAGGCATATCCCCTGAGCTTTGCGCGGATATTCCCGACAGACTCGCTGACGCGGATCATCGCTGGCACATCGAGGCTGAGCTGAGCCGCCCCGCGCCAGACCAGGCCAAGTCCAAGCCCTGCCACCGGTTCGGCATAGACGCCGACAATCGGCGACAGCTTATAATCGACATGGACGCTGCTGCGGCTCTGAGATCTGTTTTCCGTAAAATCGATCGAAACATCCGCAATGACATCGGGCATCAGATAGAGTCCGGCGGCCACAGAGATCCGATCCCAGACCCTGCCAGCCAGCGCGACATCGACCGACATGCGCCGCGCATTGCTCCCCGTGCGAATCAGAACAGGCGCATCGACCGCCGTGTTCTCGACATCGAACAACCCCCGGTTCGGCAGATGCAAGCTCACACCGGCGAACAGCCTGTCATCATATTTTCCAAGCGGAAGCGCGGCCGCGATCCCCAAGCGCCACCCCAAATACGTCTCAAGCCCCGCATCCGAGCCATTGATGCGCAAACGGTCATCCGCGACCACCAATCCGGCAGCCGCTTCAATGCCCTTCGCATCGATGAGCCGCGCGGGATTGGTCGCCGCCGCAGAAACAGGCTCCGCGCCGGCGGTCACTGCCATGCCGCGTGCCACTGAAAACGCATCCACGCCGAACGCGTCTCCAGGAGAGGCCTGCGCGCAAAAAGGCATGAAAAGCAGGATTGCACATGTGGTCATGCGCGCGCAAGCGCGGAGGGGGGAGCGGCGTATTCGGGCGCATCCAGAGGCGTTCCCGTGAACGTCTCTGCGAATGCGACCGGATAGCCGCGCGGGGGGACTCTTCCCCCCGGCACTGTCAAAACGAACAAAATTCACGTCAGAAATCGCCGATCGCCTGGTTTTGTAGCTCCGCGAGCTCGCAAATACCTTTCATACCAAGGGCTGTCATATCGCTCAATTCCGCCAACGGCAACAGCGCGCGTTCAGCTGTCGTCTGCCATTCGATCAAACAGCCATCCGGCGTCGCCACCATGTTTGCATCGATATCCGCCGAAGAATCCTCAATAAAATTGAGATCAAGCAGAAGATTGCCCGAAACTTTCCCGAGGCTGATCGCCGCCACCTGATGAATAATCGGATTTTCGCGCAAAGCCCCGCTCTGCATGAGCTTCCGCACCGCAAGCGCGAGCGCGACATAACCGCCGGTCACCGATGCCGTGCGCGTGCCGCCATCCGCCTGAATGACATCGCAGTCGATCGTGATCGTCCGAAGCCCAAGCTTTTTGCGGTCAAGCGCGGCGCGAAGGCTACGCCCGATCAGGCGCTGTATCTCGAACGTCCTGCCGCTTCCTGCAACTTTCTCGCGCGTCATACGAGACGAGGCGGACGCAGGCAGCATGCTGTATTCGGCCGTCAGCCACCCGAGACCTGCATTCTCAAGAAACGGCGGCACCTTTTCCTCGACACTTGCGGTACAGATCACGCGCGTATTGCCACTTGCGATCAGGCACGAGCCTGCTGCCGACGGGATGAAATCCGGGGTAATCCTGACCGGGCGAATCGCATCCCAGACACGACCGTCCACGCGACTGATATTCTTTTGTTCCATTCTGTTTCTCCATGCCGTGCGCCCAAATACGCACGTTTCGGCCGCCTTATAGCGCGGACAGCACATTCTGACCACTTTTTTGATCCTACGGCCTATGCGCCTCCCGGCGCATACGGCCTTCGGCGGCTGTCTATGCGCCTCCCGGCGCATACGACCGCCGATACCTTTATGCAACGCTCGATGCACGCGCAATATGCCGTACACTTGCGAAATAAAAAGCTAAAATTCCGCATCTATTCTTGTGTTGCACTGTTATCTAAAGTGTGGTAGGCAGTCCTTTAACAAAGCCAATCACTCGGAGGCTATTTTGAAGATTCATGCGACCTCGGCATTGCTAGTTTTGGTCATTTTATGCTGTGCCGGATGCAACGATGACCAACGAAAACTGGAGACAATCTGCGGCGAACTCGCCGTGATCAGCCAGATGACGGACGACTGCGACAAAATGGGCGACAAGCTCGCACCAGTCGCAAGATCCTATACCGAAATTCTTGACCGCATGCCGGCGGTACGAAACGACAGCGAACGCGGGGAGTTCATCAGCCTGTTCTCACAGTGCAACAGCATGTTCCTCGAAATCCAGCTCGGCACTTGCGGCACCAACGAAGCCGTCAAATCCGCCTGCGAATATACCAGAAAACGCTGAACGCTCTGACGACGGCCCCGCAAGTTCCAAAATTTGCCATCGGGAGTTTTTCGGACACAATACCTGCGGCCTTTCTGTCTGCCTGCCGCAGATCCTTACCCTGCTGTCATCATGTCCCAGAACTCACGCCAGAACCGCAAACGCGAACCCAGACCGAAGCTCGACAAACAGGGCGTAAAAAATCTCGTCCTGTTCATACTCAAAATCGCGCTGACCTGTGCTCTCGCGATAGGAATACCCTATGGCATCTACATGTACTACCAGCATCAGGTCTCACAAGGGCGCTTCGTGCCGCACTCGATCAGCATTCACGGCAATGTACGCCTAAATGACAAGACAATCCTCGATGCCTCCGGGCTGCAGATGGATGGCGTCAACCTGTTCGAGGCCGATGTCCGAACCATCGCGTCGAGCATCGAAACACTCCCTTGGGTCAAAAAGGCAACCGTAAAAATTGACCTGCCAGATGCCGTGGACATTACCATCGAAGAACACGAAGCACTGGGCATCGTCAACGACGGACAGCTCTATGTCGTCAACCCTGACGGGCAAGTCATCAAACCCTGGACTCCCGAAGACATGCTCATGGCCCCCATCGTAAGCACTGGCCGCGCCGTCGACACACAAGCAGCCGAAATCGTCCGAGCCTTCGATCTCGCTCAAAATGTCGCCAAACGCGGATTCCCGCACAAAATACAGGAAGTACATTACGACAATGCGACTGGATACACGCTCTTCACTGAGACAAGCGAAATCAGGCTCGGATACGACAGGTTCGATGAACGCATCTCACGCCTGCTCGTCATCGACGACGAACTCGCGCGAAGACACGTCGCGGCCGCATATATCCTCCTGGACGGCGACAGCTCGCTCGACAGAATTGTCGTCAAACCGCTCGTCAAAGAACCCAAATCAGAGACCGCCAGCGCAGATGCCACAGGAACGGCCAAAACAGAAGAAAACAAGCACGGAGACGCGACATGACCGATAAAGTTAAAAATGGCGATATCCTCGTCGGTCTGGATATCGGAACTCACAAGACGTATGCCGTCATCGGCGAAGTCACCGAAAATGCGGACGATCCCAAAATCAAAGAGCTCAACGTCATCGGCGTGGGATCCGCTGTATCCAAAGGCATACAGAAGGGCAACATCACAAACGTCGATTCGGCTGCTCAATGCATCAATGAAGCCATCGAAAAAGCCGAAGTCACTGCCAACTGCAAAATCTCCAGCGTGATCGTCAACATCACGGGCAATCACATCAAAGGCAGAAATTCTCAGGGACTGACAACGCTCAAAAATGACGAGATCACCGACAGCGACATCGCCGCATGCCTCGAAAGCGCAAAAGCCATCCCAATCCCGCCCGACCGCGAATTCCTCCACGTGCTCGCTCAGGAATACATCCTCGACGAAACACAGCGCGGCATCAAGAATCCAAAAGGCATGAGCGGCGTGCGCCTCGAAGCAAACGTGCATATCGTCACGGCCGCATCCAGCGCTGTCCAGAACATCATCAAAAGCATCCAGCGATATAAAATCGATGTCGCTGACATCGTCCTCTCGTCACTCGCGTCAAGCGAAGCCGTACTGAGCCGCGACGAAAAAGAACTCGGCTGCGTCCTCATCGACATCGGCGGCGGCACCACCGATGTCGCCATCTGGGTCAAAGGCGCGCTCGTACACAATTACGTCCTCCCGCTCGGCGGAAACCACCTCACGAACGATATCGCTCAGAGCCTTCAGATCTCCGTCATTGACGCGGAACGACTCAAGCTGCAGTCAGGTTGCGCGATGACCTCCGCCGTCGGCACCGACGAAATCGTCCTCATCCCCATGCCCGGCGGACGCGATCCCAAAAAACGCCCCAAACAGGTCATCGCCGAAATCATCCAGCCGCGCCTCGAAGAAATCTTCGAAATGGTCGCAAAAGAAATCGAAAAATCCGGACATAAAGATGAAATCCCCGCCGGCATCATCCTCACTGGCGGCACCGCTCGCATGGATGCCGTCCCCGAACTCGCGGAAAGCATCTTCGGCATGCCCGTCCGCAGAGGCATCCCCACTGGCATCGGCGGAATCACTGATTTCGTTCAAAACCCTCAGTGCGCCACCGTCATCGGGCTCCTCCTCCACGCCATGAATCAGCACGATATCGCCTCGTACAGCCCACAGGACGAGAAAAATAACTCCCTCCTCGGACGCTTCGTTTCATGGCTCAAACAGATCGTTTAAAAAACATTTGACCCAAAACCTTGAAAATGCAGGCGTCCCGCTCGCACCTGGACTGTAGGCGCCTTGCCCACATGACACGCAAACCTGAGAATACGGGCATCCCGCCCGCTCAAAACCTGCTCCGGAACAGCATGCAACCTGACTTTCCTAAAAAAAACATTTGACCCGAAGGCCGTTTACGCTTATAGAGCGGCGGTTTTATTCTGGCCGCAAATTTTTTTTGTACCAGAAGCAGAGTCATATCATTACACGGCGGTGTTATCCGTCAAATACTCAAGAATGAGGTAAATCATGAAGAAAGGCATTCATCCCGATTATAAACCCGCCAAGATCACCTGCGCATGCGGTGCCGTGATCGAAACACGCTCCACGCTCGGCGACTACTCCGTCGAAATCTGCTCGCAGTGCCACCCCCTCTTCACTGGCAAACAGAAGATGGTCGACACCGCCGGTCGCGTTGAACGCTTCAACAAGAAATACAACCGCGCCAAGTAGTTTGTTTTAAATCAGGCCCCGAAATCCTCCCAGGCCAGTCCGCATCCGCGCCGGTCTTATCGACGCCGATATGCGCTCCGCCTGCGAGCCCTTTTCGGGGTTTGTTTTATTTTCTCAGCGCTTCCACGCGCTTTTACACCGATCCAGCACTCCAAGTCCGCACATGTCACCAAAACTCCTGCAGAATCTCCAAGAACTCGAACGCCGCTACGAAGACACCGCTCATCGCCTCGGCGATCCGGACACCCTCGAAAATCCGGCCAAATATAACGCGCTCGCGAAAGAACGCGCCGACATGGAGCCCATCGTGAACGCTTTCCGCGCGCTCAAGGCTGCCGAGCAGGAGCTTTCCGACGCTCGCGAGATGCTCGCTGAAGACGACGAGGATATCCGCGCCATGGCCAAAGAAGACATCGCGCGCCTGGAACCTGAAATCAACGCCAAACGCGAAGAACTTCAGATCATGATGCTCCCGAAAGATCCCATGGACAGCAGAAACATCATCCTCGAAGTCCGCGCTGGCACCGGCGGCGATGAAGCCAGCCTCTTCGCTGGCGACATCTTCGAGATGTACACGCGTTATGCCGCAAAAATGAACTGGAGAGTCGAGATCATCTCCGCAAGCGAAGGCACCGTCGGCGGATACAAAGAAGTCGTCGCCATGGTCAGCGGCACCGATGTCTATGCGCACCTCAAATTTGAAGCCGGCACACACCGCGTACAGCGCGTCCCCGTCACCGAAAGCCAGGGCCGCATACAGACCTCCGCCTGCACCGTCGCCATCCTCCCTGAGGCCGAAGACGTCGACATGAAAATCGACGAAAAAGATCTCCGCATTGACACCTATCGCTCAAGCGGCGCTGGCGGACAGCACGTCAACAAAACCGAATCTGCCATCCGCATCACCCATATCCCCACTGGCCTCGTCGTCACCAGCCAGGACGAACGCTCTCAGCACAAAAATAAAGCCAAGGCCATGAAAGTACTCGCCAGCCGCCTCTATGACCTGCAGCGCTCAAAACTTGACAGCGAGCGCGCTGGCGCGCGAAAAAGCATGGTCGGCTCCGGAGATCGCTCCGAACGCATCCGAACTTATAACTATCCGCAAAACAGGATCACCGATCACCGCATCGGTCTGACCGTCTACAACCTCGACACCGTCGTCGAAACCGGAGAGCTCGATGAAATCATCAAAGCGCTCAAGACGGCTGAACACCTCGAACAGCTCAACAGCGAAGAGACGTGATCCGCTTCCACAAGGAACTCTCATGGATTACGCAGGCAGAAGATCAAGGCTTAGAAAAAACGCCCCACAGGGCGATATCCTTATCCTTTCCGCGTCCAATGTGCCGAGAAATTACCCGGCAGAACTCTATCCGTTCCACCAGGACGCGACTTTCCGATATTTCACAGGCCTCAAAGAACCTGATGCCGCTCTGCTGATCCGGGACGACGGCACTGAAATCCTGTTTATTACACCGCCCGATCCCGATGACGTGATCTGGACTGGCCCCGTCCCCGGCCCCGAAATGCTCGCCGCGCGCTCGGCCATCCGATATACCGCCAACTACGCAGACCTCGGCAGATATCTCACCGAAAATACTCTCTGGGTCGAGCCATACGATTTCCAGCTCAAGCTCCGCCTCTCGACCTGGCTAAAAATCTCCCCGGATCAGCTCCCCTCACGCGCTTCTCGCGACCTCGGACGCGCAATTATCGCCCTGCGCTCAGTCAAAGATTCAGACGAAATTGCCGAACTCAACGAGGCCATCTCACTCACGAAGCGCATGATATCAAACGCGCAAGCCGCCCTCGAACCCGGCCGCCTCGAATCTGACATTCTCGCGGCTCTCCTCGCACCCGCAATCGCCAAAGAACGCGACCAGGCCTTCAATCCGATCGTCACGACACATGGCGAAACTCTGCACAATTCCGGATACGGTCACAAAATCGATGCCGATGATATGCTCGTCATCGACTGCGGCGCCGAATCCGTCGAAGGCTACTGCGCCGATATCACGCGCACCCTCCCAGCACTCGGCCGCTTCAGCGCTCAAAAACAAGAGCTCTATGACGCCGTCCTCAAAGCACAGCTCGCTGGCATCGCACAGACAAAAGTCCCGCAAACCACCCAATACGACGTGCATATCGCCGCCTGCCGCGCGCTCACCGAAGCCCTACAAGCCATCGGCCTCATGCGCGGAAACATCGACGATTCCCTTGCCAACGGCGCACACGCGCTCTTCATGCCCCACGGCATCGGACACATGCTCGGCCTCGACGCCCACGACATGGAAAACTACGGCGACGATGTCGGTTACGCCCCCGGCACAAAGCGTTCCACCCAGTTCGGCCTCGACGCCCTCCGCCTCGCGCGCGCACTCGAGCCCGGCTTCGTACTCACCGTCGAACCCGGCTGCTACTTCATCCCCGAACTCATCGACCGATGGACCGCCGCAAAACATCTCGCGGATTTCATCAATTATGACGCTGTCGCCAAATACCGCGATATGCGCGGCATCCGCATCGAGGACGATATCCTGATCACCACAAACGGAAGCATCGTCCTCGGCCCCGGCATCGCAAAATGATCTGCATGGGGGACGCGGCTATCTGCGATACGCCGCGTCTGTGCGCGCCTATTGCCCTTCGGCAATACGCCGCGCATGCCCCTCAATGGGCGCGGCTATCTGCGATACGCCGCGCCTGCCACATGCACATCACCAATAATGTTTGATATTCGCGCCGGATGCTCTATAATCTTCGGTACATCATGACAGATTCAGACAATCTCCCTATAGGTGCATATATGCTATGGGCTGCGTTTGAATCTCACGCCTGAGGGTACGATGAACAACTTTCTCGACACACTCAAAGACGAACATACCGGCACCTTAGTCCTCGCGATATTCATTCCCGCAGCCCTGTTTCTCTGGGGCAGCATCAACGGCATTCAAGCGCTCGCAGCGTATGAACCTTGGTCTGTCGCGAGCACCATCCTTGCCATTGCTGCCATCATCTGCTTCATCCACACGATACCAATCATCCGCAGACGCATCCAGACAAAACGCCTCTCGAATGATGTCGACAACTATCGCATGATGACCCCGTTTTCATACGATCAGGCCGACTCCAACGCTTCCCTCAGGCTGGTCTTCCGTCTGCAAGCCTGCAGCAAACGCGCGACGCGGAACATCGTCATCATGACTTCAGTCACGCTCGCGCTCGCATGCGGCAGCCTCATCACACACAATAAAAGCGAAGCCGTACTGACGGCCATATATACGCAACAACGAACCGAAGCTTTATATACGCAACAACGAACCGAAGCTTTAGCAATACAAATTAAAGCGCAGGAACTCGAAGCCGAGTTCCTGAATGAAATCGAGTTACGGCGCGCAGCTCTGCTGACAAATATCAGCAACACCTTGATCGCACTTTTAGCCACCGAACCTGATCCTGCCGATCGCCTGTCAAAAGAACTCCAAACATGCAAGAAAAAGCCTAATAGGTGTTTCAGAGTCGATTCCCAAGGGCTTTCCTACCTTTTAGATGACCATATCGGACTCATGAATAGATATAAAAATGCTCTAAATGAAATCATTGCCCACAAACTCGATGACCTTCTAAAGCAATCTATCAACTCAATTGCCTCAGACCATGAATCGACCATCGCAAATCTGCAACAGACATGGATTCAAAAAGCTGATCAGCACTTTTTCGACTTTTATAATTCAGGCATTTTCCAAGACACCTATAAAAACAGCAAATATATCAATGCAATCACCTCAGCTAAAATTAAAGATCAAAAAATGCGCGAAATCATTGCACAGATGTGGTATTTTGAGCTTCTGGAAAAAGCCATCCATTCTCAACCAGAATTTAGCACTTCCCCAACCACGCACACACATCTAATTGTGTTTACAAGTAATTTCCAGACCGAAGCACAGAGCAAATATAAAGAAACAGATTTCGACGGCCCCAAAGCCGTGCGCGTCAAGCTGTTTTAATATCAGGTACAGCATCCCCCTCTTATGCTTCTCTGATTAATTCGCACACCTTCTGAGGATACGCGCCTCTCGACCGCACAAATCTTATGTGACAGAAATCCCAATATTCCAACACAGCAATTAATCAGACCTTCCAAACATTGAATATCAGTTGATATTTCATCCAAACCATATTTTTATACTTCATATCCCCCTCTGCGTACATCACGTATCCCCTCACACAGCATCTACCGATAAATAAATCCGTTTACACGCGCACGCACTTGCAATACACTTCCCCCGGACAATGGGTCTGCACCTTTTGCCCTTCCAGTGCCACAAAAATTGATCATCTATCCAATCATGGGAGTGAATATGGAAAAGTTATGTATTGCCCTCTGTGTCTTTAGCATGTTCGGCCTTTCAACAGCCTGTTCTTCCCCAAAAGGCAACGCATCCCAAGACACCCCAACAGCCCCCCAAACAGCAGTGCCTCAAACCGACACTGTGCCTGCACAAGCCGAAGAAACCCCGGCCCCAAAGATAACACAAGCCACTGATCTACACCCCAAAATGGCAGAAAACGCCAATCCAAGCGCCATTCCCTATCCAGTCAGCTACAAAGATTACCCCGAAATCCGCGCAGAATCTCGCAAAAAGGAAACTGCATGGGGCTCAATCGAACGCACGACACTCCTCTGGCACAAAGATGTCGAAATTTTTTATGAAATCCCCGTATTTGAGGAAGTCACCCCTGCATTTGCAAAAATCAACAAACTCATGCAATCCTCCAAAGCGCATTTTTTCAGCGAAAGCAACATGCAATCTGCGCTCGAATACGAAGCAGAACGCCCAGATCACACACTCAATGCAGAGGATGACAAATTCTTCAATACATACGAAGTTCACTTCATGAACATCTCAGACAATTACATCAGTTTTGGACTTATGATGAACTGGTTCATGGGCGGCACGCAGAGTTACGGCCTGGTGACTTATAATTTTGATTTACAAACAGGCGAAAACATTAAACTCACCGATTTATACAAAAAATCCCCCGAAGATATCAGGCAAATGATCATTCAAAGCGTAAAAGCGTATGCTGAAGATAAAAGCGATTCCGGCGCAGAGATGATCGACTGGGATCTACTCGCTCAGGTCAAAGACTTTAGCTTCTATATTGACCAAAGCACACCGCATGTCGTGTTCCAAAAGTACGAAATCGCCCCCGGCGCCGCCGGCGCATTCGACATCCCGTTGCCCAAACCGGAACCTAAATAATCATATTATTAGACGGTGCGCAACGTCTGTGGCTATGAAATACAAGGCAGTAGGCAATAGGAAAAAGGCAGTAGTGAGCACGATAACTATAGATTTTATGCGAAGAGACTGTCAGTGCTCCAATTGCAGATTATTGCTTACCTTGCATATCCATGCTCATTGAACAAAGCCTATTTATAAACTACAGTTTTACAACCCAATACCCCTTCCGATTGCTCCCCATGCGCTCAATCACACCTTTCGTTTTCAGCCTCTGCAAGTAATATCCCACCAGGTCACGCTTCCACCCCAACGCTTCCGCAATATCCGCCCGTGAATACGCTGGATGAGCCTTTAATATTTCCACCACACTCGCCTCTTGCTCGGTCAAAAGTAATGCGGATTGGGTAGGCGTTAGGCGCGATTGGGTAGCTGATTGGGTAGGATTTAGGCCGGATTGGGTAGGCGTCGGGCTCGATTGGGTAGCGGATTGGGTAGGCATTGAGCTTGATTGGGTAGGATTTAGGCTAGATTGGGTAGGATTTAGGCTAGATTGGGTAGAGGCGATTGGGCAGGACACACAACGATTTGAACAGCCCATAAACTCCCTAGTCTATCTCATCCAACCCCACCACATCATAAGCAGAAATTTTCTTCTCCAATATACACTCTTCAACAGCTTTCAAACACGCCTCTGGATGCTTCTTAATTTCATTCCCCCAAAAACGAATCACCGTCCATCCAAGCTCATTGAGTTGCGCATCGACCTCCCTGTCCCGTTCAATATTTCGCTCAATTTTCTTCAGCCAGTACTCAGGTCTATGCCCGCGTGCAATATGTTCCCGCTCGCCATGCTCCCAATTTTTTCCATGAAAAAACTCACCATCACAGAAAATAGCAATCTTCTGCTTAGTCATGGCAATATCCGGCGTTCCAGGCAACCTCGAATAGTTCTTCCGATAGCGATACCCCGCATGCCACAGCAATTTCCGCAAAGACACCTCAATCGAGGTGTCTTTGGGACGGATATGGCTCATACATTTTGAGCGCTGCGCAGGGGTAAGGGGATCGGGCATATCACGTTATCGTTTTCAAATAGTACTGTTGCCGATCAAGCACAAGACTGATGAAGTCTTTCATTGACCATAGCCAATCTCTTTGTTTTAATGTATAAGTATTGTGTATCGGAAGCGGAAGAACTAGCTGGACATTTTCCTTAAGGTAGTGTCCATAAAAGTTCGCAAAAACCAGAAATCCAGTCTCGGCGAACATCACCTAACATAATTTTGGAGAGAACTTGCATCAATGTATGCCCTCCCCGTGTTTTGCCAATTGTCAGTATACTCGATAATGTAGG
>JAFUEE010000135.1 GCA_017464085.1 Pseudomonadota bacterium | reverse complement strand
TTAAATATATATTTATATAAATATATTAATATTCGCGCATCAGGTCTCGAACCTTGAACGGCTCGGGCAAAAGCGAAAAAATCGCTTCGCGATCGGCATGGACATCTATATTCTGCCAGAGCGCCCAGAACAAAATGAGGTTTGCGGCTTTGGGCGCGCCTGCGGCTGAAGCATGCGATGTCGCAGGAATGCCGATGCAGCGCGCGGAAATCTGCAGACGCTCTGGAACGAACACCGCATCGCTGTCATACAGAATCAAGCCGCCGGGCGCAGTCTTGGGCGCAAAACGTTCAAGCGCAGGCTGATTCATCGCGATCAGGACATCGGGACAATCCACGACAGGGGAGCTGATCGGGCCATTTTGCAGGCGAACGAAGCAGTTGGCAGATCCGCCGCGCATCTCCGGGCCGTAAGACGGAATCCAGGTGGCATTGAGCGCAGACGCAAGCCCGACGCGCGCGATCAGCCGCCCGAGCGTCAGCACGCCCTGGCCGCCAAACCCCGCACAGCAGACAGAAAGCGGCGCGAGAAGCCGGATGGCAGGCTCCCCGCACACATCCAACGGGCGCGCCAGCGCATCAAATGCGGCCTGAGAGCGTTCGGGGCTGTACGCCTCGACACGGGCACGCGCAGACACGATATCGCTTTTATCCACATCGCGGAAAACACCGAGCGGATACGTCTGCGTCATGACTTCCGCGACGCGGTCGCGCGCCTCTGCAGGCGTACAGTGCCAGTTGGACGGGCACGGGGAGAGAATCTCCACGAAGCTATAGCCGCGCCCTTCGAGCTGATTTTGAACTGCCCTGCGAATCACCCTGCGCGCATCCGCAATCTGGCGCTCGCTGCCGATCGCCACGCGCGCGATATATGCCGGCCCTTCGAGCTGCTCAAAAATCTCGCAGACCTTGAGCGGCGCGCCGTGTTCCGCGAGACTCCGCCCTTCGGGCGTTGTCGCTGAAATCTGCCCCAGCAGAGATGTCGGCGCCATCTGGCCGCCGGTCATCGCGAAATTCGCGTTGTTCACAAAAAATACAGTCAGGCATTCCCCGCGATTGGCCGCATGCAGCGCTTCCAAAAAGCCGATGGACGCTAGGTCGCCGTCCCCCTGCGACACGATGACAACCGAATCGCTATGCAGGCGCTTGACTGCCGTCCCCACAGCGCTCGCTCTCCCGTGCGCGGAAAGGATGTGCGACACGGAAAGGTAGGAATCCGTCAGGCCGCCGCATCCCACCGGCGACACCCAGATCGTGCGCGACGCACAGCCAAGCGCACTCACGGCCTCATCCACAAACTTGAGCAGATTGCCATGCCCACAGCCGGGGCAGAAATGCGTCTGCTCCGGCGTCTGCGCCTTGCGGTATGTTTCGAGAAATATTGTCATGCCGGAGACAGCGCTATTTGCTCGCAGATTTCTGATTGGCATAAGCCTTGGCGGCGCGCTCGATCTCCTGCCATCGGTCATATTCCACGCGCTTGACGAGCTCGTATTCCATCACATAGTCGCGCTGGCTCGACATATAGGGCGCCGTGCCCATGCCCTGTGACTGATCGACATAGTCGAAGTGAACCGTGCTCGTCTTATCCGGATTGACATAACCCGTCACGAGATAACGGCGCACCGTCGTCTCATTGATCGCGCCCCATTCCGTCTCGACAGTATAGCCGTTGCCAGAATCGCGCACCACATAGCCTGACGAGAACAGCAGCTGACGCGCCGTCGCCCACACGCGCGCAAAATCAGTCGTGAACGTATAGGATTTCATCTGCGTCGTGATATACTCGTCGTGATATGCGGTATATCGCATGCTCGCGCAGCCGCCTGCGGCACACATCACGAACAGGAGCAGGCACATCCATAAATATCTCGCTTTCATAACTGCACCGCCTTCGAGCAGATCAGTTTCAGCCCGCTGATCCCCGTCTTCGCATTGCCCTCGATGCCGGTCACGACATAACCTGCCGGACATTCAAGCCTGAACGGCTCCCCGGCATCCCCGCCCGCGCGCTCCGTCGTCGCGGTCTTCGGCGACTCGGGCACGAGCTGGCGCTGCGTGTCGACCTCCTGGCGCATCAGCTCCTTGTTGTCCAGATAGACCGCCACATAGAGCTTCTGCTGGTTAGTCTGGATCTTCGCATCCTCCCCGAGGGAGACCATATAGCTGCCGTCCACGACAGACACGTAATGCTTCTCGACCGCAAGCGCCTTTTTGGCCTTGCTGTCGGCAAAAACACGGAACTCAAGCGGAAGGACGCCGGACACTGGCGCAGCGTTCTGATCGACAATCTCCCCGTTGAAATCGATCACGGTCAGCGTGCTCTCTGCATAAGCCGCACCAGGGAAAAGAGCGATCGCAAGCGCAAGGAAAAGACGTTTCATAATAATCCTGTATATTCTCGTGAAAAAATCAAGCCGGGCGCTATTTGCTCGCAAATACGCGCCTTTTTTTATCAGGGGGCAAGCCCCCTGCGCCGCTATTTGCACGCAAATACGCGGCTACCCCCTGCATGCGGGGGCCAGCACTTCCATCCGAAAAGCCCACTTCCCCGAGGACGCGGCGCAACCGACAGCCTTTGCGCGCAGTGCGCAACGCCCGTGCATTTCTCCAATATTCCGCATCGGGCGCAGCTTCAACAAAAAAGGCCCAGAAAACCATACGCACAGTCTTCCGGGCCCCCGTATGAATTACCGGCGAGCTTTTTCCTTGTCAGAAATCAGCTTGCCGAGCGTCTTGACATCGTTGTCTGTCTGAACTTCGGGCAGATTGCTCATCTTCGCGAGAAGCTTGCGCGCCTCGCTGATATTGTTCTGCGCGACCTGCTCGCGAATCTCTTTCTTGAGCTTGCGGTGATAGCCATCTGCCGTGCGCTGGAGAACAGTCGGCACAAGCTTCATGTTCACGCTCGAATCGGGCACCTCGCGCAAAAGCTTGAGGTCTTCCTCATATTCCTCAATCGTGGGCACGCCGACAGGTTTGTCGCGAATCTTGCGTATCTTGGAATAGAGGTCTTTCTCCTCCCCGATCAGGTTCGTATAGAAAGCGACAAGCTCGCGATCGGGCAGAATCGTATTATCCTTGTCCACCTCATCAATTTTATTGAGCGTATCCTGAGCCTGGTCAAACGCAGATTCCTTATAATAGTTGGCACACTCCACGAAGATCTTCTGGACATTGGCGACCTGATTCTGCGCCACCTCATACTCTGATTCGATGTTCTGATTTCTGAAGACCGAAAAGCCGAGGAAGATGATAGACGCGACACAGAGGACGCTGAGCACGACCATGAGCGTGTTGGCCCAGACCGGGGTCGTCCTGGCATTCCTGAGCGCATTCGGCGTGTATGACATCATGTACGGGCTAGTCATCGTGGCGGGTGCCCATCCAGGCGCGCCCAGGCCTCCGTTCTGGCGCTGCAGCATCGACTCCATCTGCTGTGGCTGCTGAGGCTCGGGTTTTGCCAGCGACACCGGCTGAGAAGGCATGCTCGGAGAGGGGCTGCTGTTCGCCTGCCCAGGGGCGGGCGGCCTCGCGCCGCCCTTCTGGTTCGGATGGTATTCAATCTTGGGCTCCCCATGCCAGAGGACATCGGGATCACCGCCAGACTGTTCAAACCGGAAGCGAATTCCGCCAATTTCAATGATATCGTTATTGCGGAGCTGACCGACACGAATCCTGTAACCGTTGAGCACCGTGCCGTTGCCGCTGTCGAGATCCTTGATGCGGAAACCTTCGGGGAACTTGTCGATCTCCACGTGCTTCCGGCTCATGGCGATATCGGAGATCGAAATATCATTATTCGGCGCACGGCCGATCGAAGTCTTTTCGCGGACGAGGATATATTCGCGCTGGCTAGTCTTGCCCGCTTCGACGATGAGCTTTCCGCAGAGCGGATCAAACTCCATCGCCCCCATGCTGATCTGCGTCTTCTCCCCGCCGATGTCGTCCAGGTCATCATCTGGCGCGGCATCAATCATCATCGTGCGTTCGCCGGCATTATCGGGGTCATCATTCTCATACTGAAGCTCTTCCCCATCCTCGGTTGCCGCGCCGCCAAAAATCGGACCGTCATCGAAAGACGGCGCAGAAGCCTGAGCCGCGGCATTGGCCGCATTCATCTCTGCGATCGCGCGCTCGATATCGGCTGCCGAAGGCTTGGGCACAGCCTGTGTCGCGATGCCGCCATCCGCGTCATCAAAATCGTCGAGGGAAGAAAGAGACTGTCCTGGGAGCTGTGTCGCGCTCGACGCAAGCGCCGGAATCAGCGGCTGAGGCGCGGGCGCGGGCATTTCGGCAGCCACAGGCGCCTGGGCTGCCACTGGCTGCCCGAGCGGCGCAGAATTCATGTCACCGACCGATGGGCTCAATGCCTGATCAACGCCCGGTGCCGGGCTGAGCACGGGACCGGCGCCTGATGCCGGACCAAGTACGGGACCGGCGCCCGATGCCGGGCTGAGCGCGGGACCGGCGCCCGATGCCGGGCTGAGCGCGGGACCGGCACCTGAT
>JAFUEE010000134.1 GCA_017464085.1 Pseudomonadota bacterium | reverse complement strand
GGCCTACATTATCGAGTATACTGACAATTGGCAAAACACGGGGAGGGCATACATTGATGCAAGTTCTCTCCAAAATTATGTTAGGTGATGTTCGCCGAGACTGGATTTCTGGTTTTTGCGAACTTTTATGGACACTACCGATATTTTTCATGGATAACTCTATTTATGACAGAAGAGCCAACCGTTGCATCATTTTTGTATGCGGAAAGAATTTGCCATGAATCTAATTTTGATGGTAAACTTCCAAAATCCATCCATCCCTTATTAATCTTTCCACCCAATGAAATATCAAAGCCTTCGGCATCATCAATGCTTTTCATTCCAGTCTCTTGACATATTGTTTCCAATATTTTTTGTTGCAAATCTTCAACTGTTGTCCAAGACTTAAAGGTGATGTGCTTTCCTAATTGATTTCCTTGCAAATCAGTAAAGATTTGATCGTCAAATTTTTCTGACGATTCTTTAAAGCATTCTGCCAATTGCGTGTCTTCTCTATAACTCTTACCATCATCTGACTGCCGTCTTGTTACAGTCAACTCGCCAAAACCTTTTGTAACTTGTGGTTCTGGGTAAGTTGGTAAATCGTGCTTGAGATACCGAACTAGATCAACAAAAGGTCTACCAGCCCCTATCGGTGGTAGTTGGTTTGGATCGCCCACAAATATAACTCTTTGGGCTTTAGACAAAGCACTTACCAGCGCTCCAAACATTTCCTCAGTCATCATAGAGCATTCATCGATAATCACGGTGGAAGGAACATCTCTTGCTTCTTTAAATGATAATCTATACCGCATTGTTTGCCAATCAAAACGATCGTTTCTAATCAGAAATTGTGCAATTGTAAGAGCCGTATGTGGAATGCCCATTTCGTTCATCGTCTTGCTAAGTTTTACACGAGCCTTGCCAGTCGGTGCTAAAAGGAGAATTCCGCCATTTTCAATTTGTTTCGATTTACACAACAACGACAATAGCGTTGTTTTACCAGTACCAGCACCTCCAATTAGAACGGAAATCCGCGAGTTAGCTATTTCCTTGAGTATTGCGACTTTTTCTTTGCGAGCCATTCGCTCTTTGTCATCAAAATGATTTCTAAATCTATTAAAATATTCATTGACGATATTTTCCCATTTTTCATCGATTTTAAATCGTTCTGCTTTCAGGCGTTCTTGGACGAATTTGCAAATAGAGGAGTCGATTTCATTTAATCGCTTTAGCTGATATGCTTTCTCTCCGTGCTTGCATAGTGGGATTACCTTGTCGGATGAGGCCGTATGCGCCGTGGCGCATAGGCGAATGCGACGTTCTGTGAACGTCGCTTGTGCGCCGTATGCCGCAGGCATAGGCGCGTACAAAAAAGCCGCATGTCTTGTCGGCATACGGCTTTTAGCAATCAGAGTGTCTGTTTGGTTTCGGTGACTTCGTAAATTTCGACGACATCTTCGACTTTGACATCGTTGTAATTTTCGATCGAGAAGCCGCATTCGAAACCGGTGCGGACTTCTTTGGCGTCATCTTTGAAGCGTTTGAGCGAGGCGATCTTTGAATCGTAGATGATTTTGCCGTTTCGGAGGAGCCTGCATTTGGCGCCGCGCTTGATGATGCCGTCCGTGACGTAGCCGCCGGCGATGGTGCCGACTTTGGGGACGTTGAATGTATCGCGGATTTCGACGTGGCCGAGGACATTTTCGCCGATGATCGGATCGAGGAGGCCGCTCATGGCATTTTTGACGTAGTCGATCACATCATAAATGATGTTGAAGGATTCCATCAGGACGCCTTCGCGCTTGGCGATTTCGGCGGCACGGCCGTCCGGGCGTGTGTTGAAGCCGACAATGATTGCGTTTGACGGGATCGCGAGCTGGACGTCGTTTTCGGTGGCACCGCCGACTGCGGCATGAATGATCTTGAGCTCGACTTCTTCGGTGGAGAGGGCGCCGAGTGATTTGACGAGCGCTTCCAGCGAGCCCTGGACGTCTGCTTTGATGATGACGTTGAGCTGCTTGTTGTCTTTGAACTGAGCCCAGGGATCGAAATGGCGTGACGAGAGTTCCGCATTGCGCTTGCGTTCCTTGATCTCGGTCGTGAATTCCTTGGCGATTTTTTCGTCTTTTGCGACAAAGAAAGGCTCTCCGGCATCGGGGACATCCGAGAGGCCGGTGATTTCGACAGGCGTGGAGGGTTCGGCGACGCGGATATTTTTGCCGCGTTCGTTCGTCATGCTCTTGACTTTGCCGTAGCATGCGCCGCTCACGAGGATATCGTTGATGCGGAGCGTGCCTTCCTGCACGAGGATAGAAGCGACAGTGCCTTTGCGGTTGTCTTTGTATGCTTCGAGGATGAAGCCGCGCGCGGGCTTGTCGGGATTGGCCTTGAGCTCGAGAACTTCGGACTGGAGCTGGATGAGCTCGAGGAGTTCTTCGACGCCTTCGCCGGTCTTTGCGGAGACTTCTTTGAAGATTGTCGTGCCGCCCCATTCTTCGGGGATGAGTTCATATTCCGTGAGTGCCTGGCGCACGCGTTCGGGGTTGGCGCCTGGCTTGTCGATTTTGTTGATGGCGACGATGATGGGGACGCCGGCAGCTTTGGCGTGGTTGATTGCTTCGACGGTCTGAGGCATCACGCCGTCGTCTGCAGCGACGACGAGGACGACGAGGTCAGTGACTTTCGCGCCGCGAGCGCGGAGCGTTGTGAACGCTTCATGGCCCGGGGTGTCGAGGAAGACGACCCTGCCGGTCGACGTGTCGATCGAAGATGCGCCGATATGCTGAGTGATGCCGCCGGCTTCGCCTGCCGCTACGCGGGAATTGCGCAGCGCATCGAGGAGGGAGGTCTTGCCGTGGTCGACGTGGCCCATCACGGTGACGATTGGCGCGCGGAGTTCGAGTTCTTCGGGCTTGTCTTCTTCAGAGGTCGTGAACGCTTCTTCTTTGAAGCTGACATCCTGAACGGTGAAGCCATATTCTGCGGCGACGAGTTCTGCAGTTTCCACATCGACGGTCTGGTTGACCGTGCACATCATGCCGAGTTCTTTCATCAGGAAGCGGATGACTTCGGATGATTTGACGCCGAGGTCGTTCGCGAGCGTGCCGACGGCGATATTTTCGGAGACCTTGACGACGCGCTTGTGCTCGGAAGCCTGCGGATGCATGACTGCCGGGCGTTCGGCCTGTGCGCCTTTCTTGGGGCGCTTGACGGCTTTCAGGCCTGTGCCGCTGTGGCTCAGGTTCGCATTATTTTTGGTCGTCTGGTAGAACTGGCTTGAATTGATGACCGTGCGAGTGCCTTTTTTGCCGCTGCCTTTGCCGCCCTTGCCGCCATCTGGCGCATTGCCGAACGTCTTGTTGTCTTTCACGAGCATCGCATGAATCAGCGCCGGATCGATCGAGCCTGTGATGTTTGACGGGCGTGCGGGTTTCTTGTGTCCGGAATCAGAATGATCATCATCGTCCTCCGAACCGAGGTCTTCATCGGAAGCTTTGGAAAGCGGCATAGCGGGCTTTTTCGCGCCTTTTGAAGGCTTGTTATTCCATTTGGAGCGCGGGTTCTGATCTTCATCGTCCGCATCTTCGAGTTCAGAAGCGTATTCTTCCGGGACTTCGTCCGCGAAATTCGCGCCGATTGAAAATCCTGAAAAGTTCGAAGTATCTTTGCCGAAATTCGGGGTGAGATCCAGGAACTTGTCGTTCTTTTTCTTGTCTTTTTCCTGACGTTTTTTGTCTTTTTTATCTTTTTCCGAGGCCTTGACAGATTTTTCCTTGGCTTCGGCAGGCTTTGTTTCAGCCTGAGCGGGCTTGGTTTCGGGCGCGGCTGCAAGTGCATCGGCGACAGTTTCTTCCGGTGCTGTTTTGGCAGGTTCGGTTTTGACTGCGGCTTCAGCTTCAGCTTTGACCTCGGCTTCAGCTTTGACTTCCGGGCTGTTTTCAGCGGCAGGCTCGGGCTTGGTTTCAGCTTTGACTTCAGTCGCGGCGTTGACTTCAGCCACGGCTTTGACATCAGGCTTGGCTTCTGCGGCTTCGGGTTTCGGATCGGCTTTCTTCACCGATTCGGCGAGCCTGGCTTCCGTCGTTTTGGCTGCCTCTGGAGCAGGCTTCTTTGCATGGTCGGGCTTGGCTGCTGCTTTATCTTTGTCCTTATTATCCGCGCCGTCTTCGTCCCTGCGGCGTCGGATGCGGACTGTCCCCTTGCCAGTTGACTGAGATTTGGCATCAATCGCAGAATTCCCGCGATTCTGGCGCTGCGAGGCAAGCGACTGCTTTATCTGACGCACCTGTTCGTCCGTCAGTGCACTCGACTTCGATTTGACACTGAAACCCAGTCCCAATGCGTTGATCTGATCAATTAATTGCTGGCCATCCATATTCAGGGTGGCTGCCAAATCTAAAACCTTTGTCGATTTCGCCATGCTCTCTCTGAGCCCTTCCTGCGTCAACGATCACCGCCTGTCCGAAGCAGACGGAGATCCCTTTATAAAAACACAATGACCTTCCGCGCTTATATGACGCATCCTGTGACACTTCAAGCCATTGTTTTATTTATCAATGCGTTATTTCTGTGTGATTTCAGACTCGAGGCGCCGAATCGATGCCTCAAGCGATGAAAATTCTTCATACAAATGGCCCGGAAGCCAACCGAGGACTACTTTATCAGATTTTCCGAAAAGTCGTCCATAAAACGAACGATCATAAAGCCCCAGACAGGGCAGGTTTTTGCGCGCTGCGTTCGAGCGGTACTTGTTCGAGGTCGATTCCGAGGCGTCTGTGGCAATCACATACGCCGCGAGGGAGTCCGAGCGGGCAGCATCTTCCACGCTGTCTGCGCCGAGCAGGAGGGCGTGGCTCTGATAGCCCGCAAGCAGGCACTCCGAATACCGTTTCCGAAGCCCAGGGATCAGGATGTCCCGAATAAATGATTCCGCATTTTCCGCGAGACCTGAGGACGCGCTTTTGGTCACGCGCTTGAAGCCTTTCTGGAATGCCGCCTCGATGCAGCTTTTCTTTGCGCAGACGTAGTAGCCGCGTCCGGGCAGTTTTTTGCGCAGGTCGAAGCAGAGCGTCCCCTCTACAAGCGCGAAGCGCAGAAGGTCGTATTTCGCGCCGTTGCCCCGGCAAGAGATGCATCTGCGCTGTGGGGAGTGCGGGGTATTTTCCTGTTGATTCAAGTCAGACATGATGGCTGGTGGTCCTCTTTGGCGGCTTATTCTTCGTCAAAGCCGTCTTCGTAATCTTCTTCTTTCGGGAACTGGCGTTCGCCAAACTGTTCGACTGTGCAGTTGTATGCCTGCAGGAGCGTGCAGTTCGGAATTTCTTTGAGGCTTCGGTCGAAGCATTCGCGCGCGTCAGCCAGTTCTTCAGCGGTATAGACTTCCTGGTTTGTGGCGATTTCCGCGAGATCGTTGATGAGCTCAGGCGCCTTGTTCTTGCCGATGCCGGTCTTGGCATCCAGGCGCTGCGGGTCGCTTTCGAGGAAGAGAATGTTGAGGTCGTGGTAGCCGGCCTCATAGAACTGATGGGCCTGATGATCCGTGAGGCCGAGGTAGTCCGCGAGATCTCTGATGTTTCTCGCTTCAATTTCCTTGTTGCTGTGCGATTTTTTCGTCTCATCGAGTATGGAGCTCGCTGTGGCGACGATGAGTTCCGCATTTTCCAGGCCGAAGCCGGGGATCTGCGCGATTTCGAGCGGATCGACGTGCGCGATGGCTTCGAGCTTGTTGTATCCGAGCGTGAACAGCGTGTCGATGAGCGATTCGTTCTCGATGCCATGCGAGAGGAGCGCGCGCTTGGCTTCCTGCATGATTTCTTTCTGGCGCGTTTCAGAGATGATGTCGAGGTTCCAGCCGGTCAGCTGCGCCGCGAGGCGAACGTTCTGGCCGCCTCGTCCGATCGCGAGGGAGAGCTGGTCGTCAGGCACGATCAGATCCATCGACGACTTGGACTCATCGATGAGCACTTTCGAGACTTCCGCAGGCAGGATCGCGTTGCAGACGAAGCGCGCGGGCTCTTCATTGAACGGCACGATGTCGATCTTCTCGTTGTGGAGTTCCTGAACGACGGCCTGGACGCGCTGTCCGCGCATGCCGACGCAGGCGCCGACCGGGTCGATATCGTTCTGGCTCGAATAGACCGCCACCTTGGTGCGCATGCCCGGCTGCCGTGCCACGCGGAGGATCTGGACGATGCCCTCGTCTATTTCCGGCGCGACCTGCTCGAAGAGCTTGATGACGAGTTCCGGCGCCGTGCGGCTGAGGATGATCTGCGGCTCGCGGCTCGCGCGCTGCACATTCTTCACGTAAGCCTGGATCTTGTCGCCCGGGCGGTAGGTCTCGCGCGGCGTCTGCTCGCGCTTCGGCAGGAGCGCGTCCGCCTTGTCCAGGTCGATCAGAAGCGATCCGTCGCGCTCGAACCTGCGCACCACGCCCGTAATCAGTTCCCCTTTGCGGTCCTTGTACTGGTTGTAGACGATGTCCTGTTCCGCTTCGCGCATGCGCTGCAGGATGACCTGTTTCGCGGTCTGCGCCGCGATGCGGCCGAATGACATCTTCGCGCTCTCGAGGTTCAGAAGGTCGCCATAATTCTTGTCCTGCTCGCGTGCGCGGTAGGCATCTTCGGGGCGGTAAAAAATCTGGACGAGCAGCTCGTCGCCGATGCCGACATCCGTAAACCCATGATCGTGCGCGTCTTCAAGCGTGATGTCGCGGTACACGTTCTCGATCTCGTCCGTGACCTGGAGAATCTGAAACAGTTCCACTTCATCAAGCTCTTCATTGTAATAAGCCTCAATCTCACGCGACTGGCCGAAGATGCGCTTTGCGGCTGTTGCGATCGCGACTTCAAGCGTTTCGATGAGCACGGACTGATCCACGCCTTTTTCGCTGCCAACCTGTCGAATGACTTCACTCAGTTTCAGATCCACGGATAACTCTCCCTAATGATGGTGCGGTCCTTTCGGCCACGTTATATAAAATCCTGAAATTCTCTTAAAACTTGCGCTTTTCGCCGGTCTCCCACACGAACACCGTGCGAGCGGATTTGACCTTTGTGCTGTCCACATCCACGAGCCCTTCGGCTGTACGGATGCCGAGCATGCGCGTCTCGTCATCGGCCGATTCCAGCATCCCCTCGTACACGCTCGCGTCTTCGCCGCGTGTTGTCACGCGGACGCGCTCTCCGATGGCGAAGCGGAAATGGCGCCACGACAGGAGCTCGCGTTCGACGCCCGGGCTTTCGAGCGTCAGGCGGTACCGGTCTTCGATCGGATTTTCGAGGTCGAGGAGCGCGCCGACTTCATCGCTCGCATGCGCAAGCTCGTCCACCGTCACGCCGCCTTCATGCTTGTCCTTGCGGTCTGTCACGATGCGAAGGACGAGTTCGCGGCCTTCGCGCTTGAGCTCGACCGTATAAAGCACGAGGCCGAGCTGCGTGAGGAGCGGCTCGACCAGACGCTCAATGCCCTCTATACTTAACATGATCCCTCCGTGATGGCTCTCGGGCTGACTGCGCAGCTGTTTCTACCGATGTGGCCATTCCCTGAGGAATGCTGCGCAGGTTCCAGTTCGTTCTGGGGTTTCGATCTGAAACGAACCTGCTCCACGAACACATTTGCTGTGCTCAGGTTACAAAAAAACCGGGCGATCTTCCAACCGTCCGGGAAATCCAAAATGCGAAAGGAGGGACTCGAACCCTCACATCCAGTCCGGAAACAGGTACCTGAAACCTGCGCGTCTACCATTTCGCCACTTTCGCAACTTAACGCCTAAGCGCTGAATAGGCGTATACGCTTGTGAGAAACACTTTGCAAGTTTTTTTTAAAATTTTTTTAACTCCCTTGCTCTTGCCTGGGCATGCGCGCAACGCTTCCACGCGATCTCATTCGCTTTGACACCCGGGCTTATGCCAGGTCATGCGTCCCCGGCCATGGGCGTTTTGGCGAGTTTGCCAGGCCTATGCATGCGCATACGGCCTTTTTCGCCCGTCCTATCGGCGTTGCCGATACGGCCGGGCCGCTTTTGGACGCATTCAGGATATATGCGCGGGCGTATGCCGTCAGGCATAGCACGCGCCCGCGCGCGGCGTATGAAATAGCCGCGCATACGGAATGGGCTGCCAAAAATTTAGATGCATGAAACAGGCAATATCTATTATAATCGCGGACAATTCCCGGCGGCCTGTCCGGTGCCGCCATGATCAACTGATACCCGAGGAGAATGCCCATGCGAGTTGTGGATTTGATTGAACAGAAAAGAGATGGAAAAGAAATCGCAGCATCCGATATCAAGGAGTTTGTCGATGCGGTCGTGCGCAAGGAGGTTCCTGAGTATCAGACGGCGGCATTCCTGATGGCGGTTTATTTCAAGGGCATGCTTCCCGAGGAGCTCGTGGCATACACGAAGGCGATGCTTTACAGCGGCGACACGCTCTCGCTCAAATCGCTTTCCGGCAAATATAAAGTGGACAAGCATTCGACAGGCGGCGTCGGCGACAAGGTTTCCCTGACGCTCGCGCCGATGGTCGCGGCCTGCGGCCCCGTCATTCCGATGATTTCCGGGCGCGGCCTCGGGCATACGGGCGGCACGCTCGACAAGCTCGAATCCGTGCCGGGGTTCCGCGTCGACCTCAGCGAGTCCGAGATCGAGGCTGGCATTGAGAAAGCCGGCTATGTCATCACTGGCCAGACGGGATCGCTCGTGCCCGCAGACAAGATCTTTTATGCGCTGCGCGATGTGACCGGCACGGTGCCTTCGATCCCGCTCATTGCCGCATCGATCATGAGCAAGAAGCTTTCGGTCGGCCTGAACGGACTCGTTCTCGATGTCAAGGTCGGGTCCGGCGCGTTCATGAAGACGCAGCCTGCGGCCGTCGAGCTTGCGGATACGATGATCGGCATCGGGCGCGCCATGGACTGCGATGTCCGCGCATGCATCACGAGCATGGATCAGCCGCTCGGCGTCGCGGTCGGAAATGCCAACGAGTTCATCGAGGCTGTCGAGATGCTCAAGGGCAATGCGCCCAAAGATTACGCGCATATCTGCTATACGCTCGGCACTGAAATGCTCGCGATGGCCAAGAAAATTTCCAACGACGATGCCCGCGCGGAACTCGATAATGCGATTCGCTCCGGGCGCGCCCTCGAACAGCTCCGCAGAAATATCGCGGCACAGGGCGGCGACCCGCGCGCCGTCGACGATTACAGCCTCCTCAAAATTGCCGAAAATACTGTCGATGTCCGCGCCCCGCGTGATGGCTATGTCTCCGCATTCAACTGCGAGCAGGTCGGGAAAGCAGGCTGCATCCTCGGTGCCGGACGCGCCGTTGCTGGCGCGCCGGTCGATCACAGCGTCGGACTCGAAGTCCTTCACAAAATTGGCGACAAGGTCAAGGCTGGCGACAAGCTCTTCACCGTCTACTATAAGGATGAAAAGAAGTGCGAGGAAGCCTGCCGCATGCTCCTCGATGCGATCTCGCTCTCTGATTCATCCCCAAGCCCCAATGAACTCGTCCGCGATATCCGCAGGTGATTGAGCGCTTTGGGATTTTTTCGTGGGGGAACCTGCTTTTTTTTGTGCAAAAAGAATGCTGGTTCCCCCACACCCCCTCCAGAAAGAAAGGCATATTTTGCTTTTTTTGGGGGGGGGGCAGGCGGTGCCTCGTTTGCCGGGGCGGTTTGTGTGATTGCATTCTTGCAGGCGGTGCCTCGTTTGCCGGGGCGGTTTGTGTGATTGCATTTTTGCAGGCGGTGCCTTGTTTGCCGGGGCGGTTTGTGTGAATGGATTTGGGTGAAATATCCTGAGCCAGTCTGCCGTTTATCGGGCGGTTGCCTGTTTTTTTTCAGGCTGGCAAATTCAACTATGCGAATTGAGCGGGTGCATGAGCGCCTGTGAGATTTGATCGAGCACCACTTTGAACACACTATGGATACGCTTCACTTCAAAGACGAATTTGAAACTCAGAATGTCCGCGTCGTCAGGCACTGCATCGGCTCGTTCGGCGTCAACACGTATTTTATGATTTCCAAGAAAACGCGGGAAACAGCCGTGATCGATCCGGGCGGAGTCGCGGATGCGCTGCTTGCGGCGCTCAAAGACGAGAAAGCTCAGGTCTCGCGCATTCTTTTCACGCACACGCATATCGATCACATCTATGCGGCGGACGAGCTCAAGCGCGCGCTGCCCGGGGCCAGGATCACCTACCATATCAAGGATCAGCCGGTCATCGAGAGCCTGCCCGATATGTGCCGGATGTTCGGCGTGCCCTGCAGGACGATGCCCCCGATGGACTGCGATCTCGCAAAAGAGCCGGAATTCTCTGTCGGAGAACTCCAGGTCCGCTCGATCCTGACACCGGGGCATACGCCGGGGGGCGTGTGCTTCTATATCGCCGAGGAAAAGCTCTGCTTTACGGGCGATACGCTCTTCAAGGGCAGTGTCGGGCGCACTGATTTTGAAGGCGGCTCGGGATTTGAGCTCCGAAAATCGCTGCTTCATCTCCTCGATGTGCTTCCCGATGACGTTCAGATACTGCCAGGCCATGGCAAATACACGGCAATGGGCAGGGAAAAGGATTCCAATTTTTACCTTAAGGTCGACAAATGGCGATAACGATAAAGCGTTCCATTCCGGCCGCTCTGATGGCGGCTGTGTTGTTTTCCGGCTGTGCGTCCAGTGTCACGATGCCGCAGAGCCAAGCTGAATTTCAGCTTTTTGTCGATGTGACCCCGAAAGAAGCGGTCATCATCGTCGACGACGAAGTCGTCGGGAATGGCCAGCATACGGCTGACGTGCCCCTCAGGCTCACTGCCGGTACACGGAGAGTCGCGATCGTCTGTGACGGCTATCACACGTTCAAGACGACCCTTGAATATATTCAGCCCGGGGAGACCTACACGCTCAAGACTCGCTTGATCGCCTCCGAATTTTAAATCCCAAAATATCGCCTTTCTTTGGGGAGTGTCTTCCCTGGGGGGGGGCAATGGTTTGCGCCGCTTTGCGGCGCGGTGATGTCTTATCCCTGTTCCCGGGGTTGCGCCCGTTGGTCGTCCCTGGCGTGAATGCGGCACCTCCCCTCCCGGGGTTGCGCCCGTTGGGCTTACCCTGGGCTAATATCAATCGCCCCTTCGGGGCGATTAAGATGCACTAAGCTCGGGGGCACACCTGATCTCATGCCGGTGGAATATATCCCAAAATATCGCCTTTCTTTGGGGAGGGGGTGTGGGGGAGCCCCTTTCTTTTGGCAAAAAAGAAAGGGGCTCCCCCACGAAAGGCAGGTTATTTGGGATTGAGCGTGTTGCTGACGGATTCGCTCATCTTGAATTTGACGGATTTGCGCGCGGCAATGATGGCTTCCTCGAGTGTCTTCGGGTTTCTGCCGATGCGTGCCTTCTTTTCCTGAAGCTCAAATGTGCCGAACCTTGTCAGCTTGACATTCTCGCCGCGTTCGAGCGCACTGGCGATTTCGTCGAACACGAAGGTCACGTAAGTCCATATTTCTTTTGTGCTGAAGCCGCCGATTTCGTCTCGGACGGCATCAACCAGATCATTCTTAATCATGACTGGCCTAACGGGGATGAATTGTAATGCTAAAAAATGGAAAACATATCCATCACTTCTGCGTCATTTATAGTACACATCCGGTGAAAATTGCAATACATTTGAAGCATATTAAAAAATATGGCTTTAAATTCAGCCATTTTTACGCGGTTGTGCGCGGAAACACGAGCAGGCTTCTGTGGGCGTGATGTTGTTCTTTGGCGAAATATCGTTATTTTATGGGCATCCATGGTATGGGAAGGGCAGGTGCGGATGCGCAAGATATACGGTGATGTATTTTGATACAAAATAATTCTTGGGGGAGCGTCTGGGCATGGCGCAAGGCGCAAAAGCTCGCTGAGGGCACGGATGCGTGAGCGCAAAACGCCTCGCATGGCTCAATTGGACACCGATGATATGCCGAATCGGCATGTTCATCAATGGATGCTTGGTAGCAAAATAAATCATGCCTGGTCTGTCGGCTGGATGAGATGCGCCATGGGCTGGTTTATTGACGGGGCGGCGCATGGGGATGTGTGGGGGCAGAATTGCCCTCAGCCGTGTGTTTTCGCTTGACGTATTCTATGTAAATGGCGAAAATACTTGCCGCAAAATAAGGGCTGGATTTGCAGTCCGCAAGACTTAAGCTAAAGAGGGGTGACAGATCATGAAGTTTTCTTTGGACAGTGACAGATTGGCTAGAGTGCTCAAGAGAGTGGACGGCGTGTGTACAAATCGCAGCAGTTTCCAGATCCTGAGCAGCTGCATGATCGAGGCGAAGGGGAATTCGATTACGCTCAGCGGCAGTGATCTCGAGACGACGCTCCGCGTGAATGAAGATGCCGATATCATTGAAGAAGGTGTCATTCTTGTCAATTCCCAGCGCATTCTCAACACTGTCCAGCACCTCGACAAAGATGCGGAAGTGACGCTTTCGAGCGAAATCAGCAAGGTCTATGTCAAGTGCGGCAATTTCATCGCGAGCATCCCGACGAACGACCTTTCGGAATTTCCCGAGATTCCCAACAGCGAGGTGAAGTCCACGCTCATCATGAGCGCGGTCGAGTTCAAGAAGCTGATCGACAAGACGATTTTCAGCGTCTCGCTCGATGACACGCGCAAGGAATTTACCGGCGCGCTGATGACCATCACGGACGAAGGACGCATCCAGCTCGTCTCGACAGACGGGCATCGCCTTTCCCGCGCGGAATCGACAATCAGCATCAACGGCGCGCTGCCCGATGCCTTCAGGCAGGGCGTGATCATTCACCGCAAGAGCCTTAACGAGCTTCAGAAAAATATCGAGGATGGCGACATCTGCCTCGATATCGCAGACGGCAAGCTCGCGGTCTCTGTCGGCCCCAACACGTTCTATATCAGCCTGATCAGCGGCAGTTTCCCCGATTTCACCAAAGTCATTCCAGAGAAGCTCGACCACCGCGCTGTCCTCGATCGCGAGATGTTTCAGAAAATCGTCAAGCGCGCCTCGCTCTTCACCGGCAAGGTCGGCACGATCCGCCTCGCGCTCACGAAAGACCGCCTCGAGATCACGTCGGACGACAAGAGCAACGCCGCTGGCATGAAAGATCACATGGATGCCGAGTATGAGGAGGGCACGTTCGTCGAGGCCGGCTTCAACTGGCGCTATATCGATCAGATCCTGACCGTGATCAATTGCGACAAGGTCTCTCTGGAAATCATCGATTCCGATATGCCTGCCGTGATCCGCGATGTCAATTCGGACAAAGTCGATTTCATCATCATGCCGATGCAGCTCTGATAGGGGAGCGGCAGGTTGCTTTGAGGCCGTGCGTTGCGCGGCCTTTTTTTTATTTTGTCTGCGCGGCCTTTGCTTCGCATGCGGCGCGCGTGCCGGGCTATGCTGCGCATACGCCCGGCTGAATTTGGCCGCCCGTATGGCGCGGCCATAGGGCGGCCCGCAGGCCGTATGCGCCGTCAGGCGCATAGGCCGCACCTACCCGAAAAACTTTGGGGCCAGAACGCGATGCTCAGTCGACGACCGCGAATGTCTTGCTCGCCAGGAGGACGTTGTCTTCGTTGAAGACCTCGCAGAGCCATGTGCCTGTCATCGACTTGGTCAGGTTCAGCTTTGACCACGTGCGCCATGCCGGGCTCTGGCTGACTGGCAGAGAATAGGACTGGGCCAGGCCTGTCGAATGCGTGAAGCGTATCGTGATCATGCGGTCCTTCTCGTCAGGGGCGGAGATTTCTACAAAGCAGAACACGGAGGCATCCGACACGGAAAAAACCTCCCGTTCGTCTACCGGCAGGCGGTGGTCGATCGCGGTCGCAAAGGTATGGCGGAGGATTTTCATGCCGCCGGCATCCCGTTCGATCTTCTGAGTGGGCGGCAGCAGGGGGAGGGGGGCGTTGGATGCTGAACGCGAGAGCGGATGGATCGGCTCGGGGGCTGCTTCCGGTTCGGGCTGCTCGGGAAGCTGGGCGCGAAATTCGGCAAGCCACTGCGCACGCGTCTCCTCGCGAATTTCTGCAAGGACTTCGGCGCGAAGGCGCTCGCGGGATGCACTGTCAAGCTGGCTCAGATGCACGGGGTCATTCGGCAAGGCTGACTGGCACACCGGGCATTGGACTCGCTCAGGCTGAGCGGCCCCAGACTGCAGCCATGCGACAATCAGGCCGCCGCTGATCGCGGCGATGACGGCCAGGCTGATGATACCGGCAATGGAAAATGAATGTGAGCTCTGCCCAAACATAGATCCTGAATCAGGGAATAATCAATACGGTCCAACACACTGAGTGTAGCACATTGCCATGCATAAATCTATGGCTGAGATGAATGTGGGTGAATGTGGTTGCGGCTGCTGCCGTGTCTGCTCGCATTGCGCCGTTCGTGCCGTTTCCCCGATAACATGTCTGATAGGGGTGAAAATCCTCGCTCTGATGAAAAGTTTTGTGCCCGTGTGCCGGAAGCGCATCGCGCGCGTTCGAGGCATACACCAAACCTCATTTTTTTGCACAACAAAAAATGTTGTGTACATTGCAAAGCGGAGTCGGACGGAAGGACTCCTGATTGACAGTTACGTAGAGCCAGGGACGGAAACATGAAATGTCCGCAGTGTGGTGCCGAAGTTGAGGCACAACGGTTTTGTATCTATTGCGGTGCGCGTCTATCTTCCAAGGAAATGCATGTCCAGCGGGCTGTGTGCTCTCCCTCGGGCGTCATGCGCATCCGGCATAAGTCACCGATATCGACGACATCCCTTCCGGATGTTCAGACCAGACTGCCCGCCAGGGCTGAAAACATGAACCTATCAAGTCTCAGCGGCAGGCAGGCTGCGGTTGAGCGTCATATCACCGAGACCCCTGTCACATGGCGGTCGTCACAGGAACTGCCGTCTGCAAGGCGTTCAAGATCTACGGATGGAGGGGAGATGAGAGAAGCGCAGAATCAGTCATCATCGCGTCAGAGCAGGGAACTAGAGGATCTGCTTTCAAAACTGTATGGCAAGCCGGTTGAAAGCGAGAAATCGATTATCGATTCGCTTGATGAGGAAGACGATCTCCTCGAGTCGAACGAGGGTTCGGATGAGGATGGACAGCTCGAGCTTCCGGTCGATTTTTCGGATGAGCCCAGCCTTGAGGCGGATCAGAGCCTGACCAGCGTGTCTGGGGCCTATGAGGCATGCGAGAGCCTGAATGAGAGCTTTTTTGAGGATTCTGCTTCCCAGACCGATATTTCCGGGCCGCTGCCAGTGGGGTCCGGCACGTTTGCGCGTGTGCCGAGCGGCGGTTTCCACCTCGTATGGGAAAGCGTCAAATCTGCCTGCCAGAATGCCGTGTCTAAAGTCCGTTCGCTTGCCAGCCGCCGTTCGGCGTCCCGGGCTGCCGAACCTAAGCAGCCTGAGGCTTCTGAGTCCAGCCCCAATGGCCTCGCGCCCGAACAGAAAAAGAAGCTGATTGCCTACGCAATTACGGCGGCGCTCATCGTCGGCATTGCAGCGATTATCGCTTCTGCCGTTGCTGGTCATGAGGAATGTCCCGAAGTCGCCGCGCAGACGCCTTCTGCTGGAGAGAATTTCGAAATCCGCGCGATCGATGCACCTGAAGAAGAAGATGTCGGGATTCCCATCGAAGACCTGACGTTCGATGATGACGATTTTTCAATCCCAGCCCTCGAGCTCGGAGTTGAGACCGATGACGCCAAGACCGCGAAAAAAGTTGCTCTGGCAGATGCCAAACCTGTCAAGGCTGCCGCGCCTGCAGCCGCGAATCGCCTGACTGAAGCGAGGCTCTATCAGCAGAAGGACAATGTTATGGCCAATGTGGTCAAAGGCGAATCTTTCAAAACTCGCAAGGGCTGCATCATGCGCCAGGGACCGTCGAGTCGGTTCGGGCTCGTCAAGGAAATCAAGGCTGGCACGACCATCCAGATCTTGAGCGGCACAGAGGAAGACTGGGTGCTCGAAAGCGGCAGCGTCTGGAAAAAAGCGGGTGAATCCCCACGTCTCGGGCCTGGCAAAATGTTCGCCACCGCTCAAAAAGGCATGTCCATCCCTCAAGCCAAATCGAGAGTCATTTCCGCCAAGAATTGGAAATACATTCAGGTCGGCGACCTTTACGGCTATGTCGGCCCCGCCTGCTTCAAATGAGATTTCAAAGCGCCCTCCGGGGCGCTTTTTTTTGATTTTGATTTTGGTTTTGTGGGGGAACCTCTTTCTTTGGTGCCAAAAGATAGCTGGTTCCCCCACACCCCCTCCAGAAAGAAAGGCAATGGGGTAGG
>JAFUEE010000133.1 GCA_017464085.1 Pseudomonadota bacterium | reverse complement strand
TTCAAGCAATTCTGTTCTATCAATACCTCTCGCCATTGGTTCCTCCTGTAAGATGAGAGTTGAAGGCAAGTTCATCATACTGGATTTCCAATGGCTTTTTTAGCTTTTTCGATTTTGCGAACTCATGTGGACGTTATCATTCAAGGCATAGCCAGCTGTTTTGCGCAGAAAAGTCGGTGACGGGCGTGCATTTGCCGATCGGGTAGAGCGCGTCGGTCATCGTCGTATCTTCCGGGAGGGTTTCAGCTGGTTCGGCGCTTTCCGTGTTTTCAGCGGCAGCGTCTGGGGCGTTTTCAGCCTCATCGGGGCATTGGCCGCCGCGTCTGCCGATAAAGAACGCCATGTCTGTCACGCATTGTATGAGTGCTTCTTCGCCTTTGGAGGCAGCATCGTCGAGGCGTTCCATCATGGCTTCGTTATATGGGGAGCCGAGTTTGTTTGCGATCAGGCGCAGGACAGCGTGATTGACCTTTGCGCCGGAGCCTTTGACCGGGCAGGCTTTCCAGCCGCATACCGCACCATCGATTCGCTTGAGCTCGATGGCGTGCAGCATCAGCGGGGCGCGCACCAGATAGCCTTTGGCGATGCCGGAAATGAAGCAGCTGCCGGTGCACAGGTCGCTCGTGCCCTGTTCGTCCTGGCGCAGTTTCGCTTCGCGTGCAAGCTTTTCGAGCGCGAGAGAAATATCCCTGCCGGCCTTATTTTGAGCGGCTTCTGCAGTGGACAGCATGACGCAGGGGGAATCGCCTTCGAGCGTCGTGAGCAGGCGTTCGGCGCGTCCGTGGTCAATCTGATTGAGCCGAGTGAGGTCGAACAGTTTGCCCGGGCGTTCGGCATGGCACCGGATTGACGGGGAATGTCCGTTGCCGTTGATTTGTGTCGCCTGAAGCTTGGTCAGGGCGCTGATGAGCTCAGCGGCTGCCTTGTCTGCGGTGCGGTCTGTTTTCTGAGTCTGGGCTGTTTCGATATGGCGAGGCGTCAGGGAGAGGACGGTCTGAAGGCCGATATCCGTGTTCAGGTCCGGCTCGACATCGATCTGAGCTTTTGTGAAGAAGGCTGAGATTTCGGGCAGCGCCGCCGCGAGTTCTGCCGGGGAGCGGCCGATCAGTCGGAGCAGGCGCGCAGCGGTTGTTCTGGAAGCGCCCCGGCGGCGGATGTTGTTGCAGTACAGTTCAAAGGCGCGCGTCGCTTCGTCCCGGTTGGCACGCGGGACGCGGGACGGGCGTTTCGGAAGCGTGCTGCGCGATATGGGCATGACCACGCGTTCCGATTCCGGGTCGGCTTCGTCAAAATCGCCGTATGTTCCTTCAAAATCGCCGTATGCATCGCGCGCATCGTCATACGCGTTGAAATCCTGGATGTCTTCATCTTCTGAGTCATCGAACAGCGCGTCTAATCGGTCAAGTTCGCCGTCTGGCTCATCGAATTTGGCGACTTCTGGGAAGAGCTTGAGCAAAAGCCGGTGCCATAAGTCTTCGCACTCGAGGTGCTGGCCGATCATGAGGATGAAATCGACTTCGTGCGGATCGATGATGTCGTCTGCGATCATGACCTGTGCGAGCAGCAGAAAGACTTCAATTTTTCTGGAGATGCTGCACGCGCACAAAAACGGCGTGAGCTCGCTGAGCGTTTTGGCGGCTGTCTGCTCATTCATATATCGCTTGTAGTCGGGGACGTGCGGGCTGAAGATACGCGCCAGCCAGTCTGCTTCAGAATCGCTGAACTCCCCGTCGATCCACGAGAGCAGGAAGCACGCGGAAAGCGAGAAAATCCACATCTCTGTCGGCGGCTGTTCGTCATCGAATTCGCAGGCATTGCTTCGGGGCTTGGAAAAAATCCCTATGATCTCGCGGTCGAGGTCTGCCTGTACGAGCGAGCCGGCCGGAAGCCAGTCAAAACTGCGGTTTGTCTGCGCGAACTGCGCCAGCGCCCAGGCGCGCATGCACATGCCGGGATGTGTGCTGAGCTCGAAGCCGTTCTGGCGGATATCCTCGACATACAGCTGCGCTTGCTTCAGAAATTCCTCGGAATCCCAGTGGAGGTCTGTGTGGCTGAGGCCGGTCATCGTGATCATCATCAGTCTCAGCGAATCGTCCAGGCTGTGTGACGCGATGAGGGCGATTCGGTCTGCCGAGAGCTCGCGGCATTGCAGATAGGCGGAAATCGCGGCGCGCAATTTTTCCACATCCTCCGCGTCCGCGTCGCGCCGGATCACATCGGGAGACCACGACAGCACCTCGAACATCCAGTGCTCTAGCGAGAGCGGTTTCTGGCTGGCGTGCAGGAAGCAGTGCCCGAGCTCGTGTCCCAGAAGCGCGCAGAGCGCATCTTCGTCGAGCAGTGACAGCATCCGCCCCTGAAGCGCGATCAGCGGATGGGTCTCGAAGCGCATCGCCATCGCATTTTCATCGCCCTGCACCTGGAACAGGTCATAGGGCACCTGCCGGCCCAGATTGCCGAGCGCTTTTCGCATCGCGCGGTGAAGATTGGGGGCGCTTTTCTCAGAAAGCCGCAGAAAATCTGAATAACATTCGATCTTCGCATTGTCGAACGAAGGCTGAGGCACAGGCACTAGCCCGCGCGTGCAGCTCGGTGCAAGCTGTATGATCTGTTGATAGAAGTATTTCTCTCCTTCTGTTCTGAATGTTTCTAATGAATTGTCTGTCTGGCTTGGAAAATAATCCATTATGGCTCCTCTGGTCCACAGCGTTGATCTGCCACGATTGGCATATTTGTGATTTCCTTATACAACATAAATGCATCTGCGAAAAGTGGTGTATTCGAGCGCTCAAAAGATGACGTTCGGATGGCTGATTAAGCTGTTTATTTTGTCTAATAAATGCTGAAGTGCACTGCTGTCCCACAACTTTTCAGAACAGCGCAAGCTGAGGATTCACAATAGGTTCAGTCATCTTAGGTATGAGGTAATCGTCGAGAATTTCGTTTGAGAACAAATTAATACGTATCCAATTCAGAATTTCACGCATT
>JAFUEE010000132.1 GCA_017464085.1 Pseudomonadota bacterium | reverse complement strand
TTCAAGCAATTCTGTTCTATCAATACCTCTCGCCATTGGTTCCTCCTGTAAGATGAGAGTTGAAGGCAAGTTCATCATACTGGATTTCCAATGGCTTTTTTAGCTTTTTCGATTTTGCGAACTCATGTGGACGTTATCTCAGCCCCTGCACATAACAATTATAGTGAAAGTTTCGATAAACACGAAACACTCGATTTTGTAGCATAACAACTTACACATTCTGTGTCAAATTAAACCAAACAAGAAATAACTATACGGTTACAAAACCATTCCGTAACCTTATTCCACTCCCGTTACAGAACACCAAACCGAGCCAAGCAAATCCCCCCCCACACAACCTCACACATCTCGCTCGCAATTTTCCCACCATCCCGCTATAATCCCTTCCGATTGAGCATCTGCCTAATGGCCACAGCTCTCTCACAGGCATGCCCGAGAATGCTTCCCCTTGATCAAACCTGATCTTCCAGCACTTGAGGACTTCGATGGCTGATTTTTCCAACACTCGCACATTTGATCCAAGCAAAGTCACCCTGGAAGCCGATGAACAGGCATTCATCCAGCGGTACGATGCCCGGTGCAAGCGGATCCTGTCCAACCGCATGGTGCTCGCTCACCTGCTACATCACACCATGCAGGAATTCGCCGACATCGAACCCGAACGAATCGCTTCGCAATACATTGAGGGCGTCCCGGGGCAGCATAATTATTCCCTGAACATTCAGGGAATGCGCAACGAACGCAACGATCCGAACAGAACCGCTAATTTTTTTGATATCCTCTTTTACGCGCTCTTACCCAACACGAACCAATCCATACCGGTCATCATCAATGTCGAGCCACAAGCCGACTATTCTCCAGGATATGACCTGCTCAATCGAGCGCTCTTCTATGCCGGCTGCATCATCGCGGATCAGAAAAACAGCGTCTTTGATAAAGACAATTATGACGATCTGCGCAAAGTATGCTCCATTTGGATATGCCTGGAGCCGCCCAAATATCTTGCAAATACAATATCCAGCTATTCACTGGAACAACATAACCTTCTCGGCGTCTGCCCACCCCACCCCATTGACAAGCTCCAGCTCGTCCTCGTGCGCGTTGGCACTGAAGATCACCTCAATTATACGGGCATCATGCCTCTGCTTGATGCATGCCTTTCTAAAAAAACGAATCAAATCAAACAAAACCACACAACCCAACAATACAATGTCACGCTTTCACCGGAGGATACCGACATGACCGCAGGCGAACAACTCATCTATAAATATAAACGAGAAATCTGGGAAGCAAAAGAACAAGCAAAAGAACAAGCTGAGATTGCTGGAAGAGAAGCAAGAATAGAAGGCAGAAAAGAAGGTAAAATAGAAGGCAGAAAAGAAGGTAAAATAGAAGGCAGAAAAGAAGGTAAAATAGAGGGCAGAAAAGAAGGTAAAATAGAAGGCAGAAAAGAAGGTAAAATAGAGGGCAGAAAAGAAGGTAAAATAGAAACGGCTTCAAACCTCCTCAAATTGGGAATATCTCCAGAACTCATCGCGCAAGCCACCGGCCTTTCTGCTACAGAAATCGATGACCTCAGAAAGGCTATGACTTAACCCAGCGCCCCCCCCCCAAAAAAAAAAGGGGCGCCCGGGATTCCATACGAAACAATGCATCCACACAACGTAAAGCGAGACGCGATCCCCACAATTCGCTAAGCCGCAACCATTCCCCTCATTGCTCAGAGCAAAGCAGACAAAGTTGCTTTGTCTAAGCCCTGCTCCATGATACGTTCTGAATACCAACTATTCGTTGCATTCCCCCGTGCTCATATTGCACCCATTTTCACAAACCAACTCAGGCTGACTATCATCCACCTTCCATTCGAACTTATCATCAGCAACGTACGAGCGTTCGCATTTTTTATAAACGGAATAATCGCTATATGGGCCTTTTTCACACGCCTTCTTCGTCGCCTGAGCTTCATACGCCTCTGCTGTACAAAGCTCGCACATTTGGGCAAAATACAGGTCATCCCTTCTTCCGCTCGCGCTCCCCGCATGCACTCGCTATCACACAGCAACCCAATAAAACTAAAAATGATACCCGCTTCATACGCTTCATGCTCCCTTATTCGTTTACCAAACTCCCATCTACCAATTTCTCACCTAGGGAACCTCTGAACAATTCGAAAACCTCCTGGGGATGCGGGCGTCTCGCCCGCACAAAACTTATGTTCCAGAAATACTATTGTCCAAAAGCCAGCAATTGTTCAGACCTTCCCTAGAGCAATTACTTTATGGGCATCCCCTCATCCCCTTACACTCTCTCTGGATCCGGTTGAGGGTCAATCACTGCATCTGAACACGAATTACTACTAGCTGAACAAGTTTGCCCATCCTGACAAGCCTTATATATAATTTTTTCATTCTTACACTCCTCAAAGACCCCATTCATATTATTCCTATTATTATTTTCTTCATATGTGCCACTAGCACACATTCTATTCCCATCCCACTCTTTTGTCAACACGCCACTGTCAGTCAAGTTACAGATCGTACAGTCATCATAAATATATAAATCCGATGACGCCGAATACGATGCAGCATTAGTTGTTTGAATAACAGCTTGAAATTCAAACTGTCCTGTTCCATTCACGATACCCTTCCTCCGGTAAATACATCTCAGATTATTTAAGCTATAACAAGCTGCTTCTTTATTACCACTTTTAATATTTGAATTTATACATATTTCATTTACATTACACGTTTTATCATCAACCCACATTCCATTGTTACATTTCTGAAGCTTATTACCATCGCATCGTTTATCTTCCTCCGCACAACCACACACAGCATTATTATCCAACACTAAACATTGCAAATCACCGCAATCCTCGAACGACAGCCCATTAATATTATAACTATACCCAATAACTCCCGACACAATCTGTTCATTCAAATTAATTTGACTTACACATTTAGATTCACCATTACTAACAATACTATTATCACAAAGTAGATTAGGAGGAACCGACACATTTGAATCTATCCAATCTCCCTTCTTATCACATTTCTGATGAATTACTCCAATCTTAGTGCATGTTTCATCCTCACACCTATAAATACATCTCTCTTTATTTTCAATACACTTCTCACTATCCCCTCCACCTGCACATACCGCATTACCATCATCTATTTTACATCCAGCAAGACAATCTTCCCCCTCATTCCACTTACCATCTACACACGTTTTCAACACTGGAGCTCCAGTCTCATCACACATTGTACTATCATTCAAACACTCTCCACATGCTGAATAATCCGGATTACATGACACTCTGCCTTGACGCCCAAAACACTCAGGCCCAGCAGTTGCACTCTCATTTCCAATATTAACCCCTCCATTATTCCCGTTATAACAAGGCTTACATATTAATTTAAAGCCATCATTATTATTATCTGTAAGACTACTAACTTCCATACCATCCTGATTACATATACAATTTTCTTCCAGTTCCACCAAATTAGTCTTAGTATCAACCCATTCCCCCCCCTTATTCCCCCTTTCATGCCATTTACCATCAATGCACTTCATTAAATTTCCATTCTCACATTTCAAATTATTGTCAGTACACTTACACATCAGTTGATTATTTTCATCATAAAAGCATCCGTTCTCCCCACATTGATCACTGTTATTCCAATTACCACCTGAACAAATCATATATTTATCTTTATCACATTTCACGCTTCCTTCTTCACAGACTTCTCTGCATGCCCCATTACTACACCCATTTAAACAGCTTTCTTTTTTTATCCAATTTCCATTCTTACACTCTTGAACATCGCCATCATTACATCGAACATCCCCATCATTACACTTGCACGCTCCATCAATACATCCATAATCACCACAATTCACTTTATTCCAACTACCATTCTCACACTTAACAACATTATTCCCATCACATATCGGAGCTACATTATCATCACATGCACATATATCTCCCGCACATCCCAATTTACATGGTTCCTGGTGCTTCCAGATTAACTTATCACCATCTTTCTGACAAACTTCATGATCTACATCATTAACACAACGGGATTCATTTTCTCGACATTCGTCTCCATCCTTAACATTTTTAATACATATATCACCATCACACTTATCACATACCGTTTCAGTGGGCTGACTTATTCCATTCTTACATTTAAATATCTTATATTTGCCATCTGCATCCACTTTGCACTCTTCGTTTTTTGTACAAACGTTCAATTCCTCCACATCTGTCTTTTCTGTAAATGGAGAATCTGGTACACAACTCTTCCCATTCTCCATAACATTAGCCCCCACCCCATATTCATCACATGATTTATCACAAGACACATAAAAAGGAGATGAAGCTGGAATATCAATCCACATATCATCCCAACATTCAGAATATTTACCATTCTCGCATTTACGTTCCCCATCTATACAAGCTCGACATTTAGAAGACTTATTATCACACACCCACCCATTGTTACATGAAATACCACCAACTGCTGTTGGACATAGGCACACATCTTTTACAGGATCATATTCTCCTAAAGAAGATGTACAAGCCTGATTTCGCATTTTAATATAGCCATGATAATCAGAGCTACCACATCCAACAGCCACACAAAGCGATGTCAGTGACAATGCAATCACAAACGATTTCTTCTTAAGCATATTTAGTTCCTCCTTGCCTATTTAAAACTGCATAGAAAATGACACACTTGTTGGCGAAATACTCAAGGACACCGTTTTTTCCTCAGCTGTCAACTGCGCATAATGATGCCCCATAACGCCTGCTACAATTGCACCGGCCACTGTCAATCCAATGCCAGCCCCGATTAACCCTACACCAATATAATATCCCTCTTTCACAGAAGCTCTTGCCTTTTCACTATCCCAATCCATCGCTGGATCGCGATTGCTAAAATACATCCCCACCCCAACGCCGCCAAGCACCAAACCGGCCCCCGCAAGCCCGACGCCTGTCCAAAGACCGGCTGCATAGTTCGAGCGGACTTTTTCCAAGCTCAGCGCGCTGTCGAACTCCGACTGCATCTTCTCGGCGCTCACATTTTTCAGCGCCTCTTTCATCTCTGCAATCTTCTCCGGGCGCGCTTCGGGATGTTCTGCCTCATAGCGCTCAAACCAAATGCGCTCCAACAGCGGTCCTTTAATCGCAAATTCTTCGGTATAATCCGTTGCTTTTCGCAGATAATTCGCGACATTCTTCTCATTGCCCAACTCTTTATAGATATGCCCGAGGTAGAAATTAATCATTGGGGAGCGATTGCAATAGGCATACAGCTTATGCGCTTCATCAAGAGCTTCGTCCCACTTTTTGTCTGTGATCAGATCATTGACCTTCTTGAACCCCTCTGCCCAAAACTTGTCCTTCTCCAAGTTCTTGCAGTTATCCGCAAACGCACAAAGCGGCACACACATGAAGCAAAACAGCGCTAGTACAACATAGATTCCTCGACGCATCCATTCCTCCGAGCTCATCACATACGCCACAAGCCAAAGCACCTCGACACAAATCACAGCCCTGCCTCAAAATGAGTACAGCTGTACAAAAGCAACCGCTTTCAAGGTATCATTATGGTAACATTTACGTCAATATTTTAGGCTGTTAGGCGAGGCTACAGTTACGCTTCAGCACCTTATGATCCGGCTGAAGAATAAGGGCTTTGCGAGCAGGCAATAGGCAATAGGCAATAGGCAATAGTGAGCATGAGAAAGGCCATAGCTATTATAATATAAGGCTACAGTTACGCTTCAGCCCCTTATGATCTGGTTGAAGAATAAGGGCTTTGCGGGCAGGCAATAGGCAATAGTGAGCATGAGAAAGGCCATAGCTATTATAATATAAGGCTACAGTTACGCTTCAGCACCTTATGATCTGGCTGAAGAATAAGGGCTTTGCGGGCAGGCAATAGGCAATAGTGAGCATGAGAAAGGCCATAGCAATGATGCGGAGAAGCTGCAGATGCTCGAGCGCACTGGCGTTCTGCGTTCGGAGGCGCTTTGGAAAAACGAAAAACGTGACCAAATACGTTCGGAGGCACTTTGGAAAAATGAAAAGCGTGACCAAATACGTTCGGAGGCGCTTTGGGGAATGTTTACAGCCACCAACCAAACTCCACAAACTCACCAACCAAACAACAAAACATCACCAACCAAATGCCCCAAACTCCCCCCCAAAAAAACACTGCCTTTCTTTGGAAAGGGGGTCCGGGGGAGAACCTTTCTTTTGGCACAAAAGAAAGGTTCTCCCCCGGAAAAAACAAAAACCTAAAAAGGCATGCCATCGATCATATCATGCGAGCGGCCCAAGCGGTGCACAAGCGCGAGGGCTGAGGCGCGGTCGGCCTCTGGGAGCGCAGTGCCGCGTTCGAAGTCCTGAAAGCCAGTCATAACGTTGAGTGAGGCACCGGGCACATGCGAGATGCACCATTCGAGGACAGGCGCGGTGCAGCATGACACATGGCCGGGCATGACCAGATGCCTGATGATGATGTGTTCGGGATAGAGCGAAGCGGCGCGCGAAATCACGCGCGTAACCACATCGAAATAATCATGATTGCCACCCACGATCGACGTGCACGCGGGCATGCACTTGAGGTCAAACACAAAGCCATCGATTGCGCCAGCCATCATATCGAGCAGCGCGATATCAAAATAGCCGTTTGTATTTAAATAGATCAGCGGCCCTTCGGGCAGCCGTTCCTTGAGGCACCACGATGTCTCGAGCACGAACTTGATCTGCGCGGTCGGCTCTCCCCCGATCCATTCCACAGTTTTGGGCATCTGTCGATGTTCAAAGTAATTGCAGAGCGCTGCGGCATAAGCGTCAGGCGATCCTGTCGGCAAGCGCTTCTGCCCAAAGCGCAGCCGTTCGGGGCAAGTCGGGCACGCCAGGCCACATCCGCACAAATTGATGACAAAAGCCGGAATGATCACGCGCTCTTCCCCATAGTGCATAAAGTTCTGATAGACAGCCGGACTGTCCCCGACGCCACACGCACCAATCTGCCCCTGGCTGCGATCCACGCCGCAGTTGTTCGGGCACAGATCGCAGGCTTGCAATCGTTCCGCGAGTGCGCGGCATATCTCCTCGCGCGTCATGTGTGTATCTCCGCGATGATATCAGACGCGCACGCTGCATTCCCGAGCTTTTCGGCGGCTCTCCTGCCAGCGGCGCTGTGCGCGTTCACCGCGATTGCCGCCAGATCAAACGTATCGAGCTTGCGCGCCGTCGCGCCGCACCGGCACTGCGCGATCAGACCGCCCACCATGCCTGCGAGCACATCCCCGGCGCCAGCCGTGGCAATTGACGGATTCGGATACGGCAGCACAGCCAAGCGCGCCGGCTGTCCACTTTCCCCTGGCGACGATATCACGGTCGCATGCGACTTCAAGATCACGGTCGCGCGATATTTTTCCATAATCTTTTGCGCGCTTGATACCGGATCCTCCAAGATATCACTCACAGAACATCCAAGCAGCAAGGCGGCCTCCCCCGGGTGCGGCGTGAGCACGATCTCGGATGATGCAAAAGTCCTGTCCAATCGCGAAAGCGCCCACAGCGCATCGGCATCCAGCACCAGACTGCCCTTAAATTCATCAATTTCCATCAGCACTCTTGTGCTTTGCGGATCTCGCCCGAGCCCGGGCCCGACGACCAAGCAATCAGCCGATTCGACCAGCATCGCCAGCCAGCCTGTCTCCAGACCGGCATTAAACGGGCACAGCTCGCGCATCATGATCTCGTCTGGCGCACGGAACGCATGACGCGCCCCGATCGAGACTTTCCCTGCCCCCGTCCTCAGCGCGGCACGCGCCGCGAGGCTCGAAGCCCCGGGCATCGTCACATGGCCGCCGATGACCACGACATGGCCGCAACGCCCTTTGTGCACATCGTGCGCGCGCTCAAACGCCCGCCCATAAGCACGCGCGCACCACGCATCGCTCAGCACACGCATACGCGACAGCGCCGCAGGCCAGTCCTGAAGCCCGATATCCGCGCATACGAGATCACCGCAACACCCCGGCCCATCTCCGAGGAAATGCCCGAATTTGGGCGCGCCAAACGTCACCGTATCCGTCGCCACTACCGCCTGCGGCTCGGAAGCATCCGAACCATAAATGCCGCGCCTGCCCGTCAGCGCATCAATCCCGGACGGCACATCCACGCTCACGACCGGGCATTCGAGCGCCGCAATCGCCTCGCAGACCTGCGCCATCAGCGCATTGCGCGACGCATGGAACCCCGTGCCATAAATCGCATCGATCGCGACGATATCGCGGCGGCGCGCACTCGCTCGCACATCCGCGAGCCCCTCGGCTGAACGAATCACCATGCTTGATTCGCAGCAATGGCGCGCATCTGCCCGATTCTTCGTCTCATCGTCGAACGCGAACACCGTCACCGCGATACCGCACCGCTTCAGATAACTCGCGGCAACAAGCCCATCGCCGCCGTTGTTTCCGGGCCCGCAAAAAACAAGCACTTCCCGCGTATCCGCGTACTTTTCGAGCACGCGCATCGCGACCTCTCTTCCAGCAATCTCCATCAGCTCATGCCCACGACCGGGCACAGCCTCAATCTCCGCGCCCTCCCAGGCGCGCATGTCCGCCGGACGCACACAATAATTCCCATCCGCATGGCGAGGGGGATGAAACGAAAATACCATAATTTGCCGCCTCCCCTATATGGCGGTATGAATTCGCAAAGTCGCGGAACAGTCGCTCCGCACATCAATATTATATCTCAGATCAATTGCGAATGGGAGACCAAGGATGGCCACAAAACAGAAGCTCACGTTGTATTTCCCCCCTGAACTCCTCGAGGAAGCCCGGAATGAGGCACTCAGGCAGGAACGCACGGTCTCGTGGATACTCCAGAAAGCCTGGGAATTTGCCAGACATGAGATCCACAAGATGCCCGGCGCGGACGACCCGCTTCCCGGATCGCTTGCTAAAATCGAAAGTCTCCGCAAGACTGCTGTCTGACATTTTTTTGGGGAAGTGGGAAGACTCCCCCTGCGCGGCTATTTGCTGCGCAAATACGCCGCTACCCCCTCGACGAATCATCTGTCCAGCACCACATGGAGAGACATCATGCAGATCAGGGATCAGGGAATCCGCTATGACTGGCTGGGCAGGCTCTGCATCTGCCTCGGATGCGACAGGCACAGCTATGCCTCAAGACTCCGAGACTTCCAAGGCGACATGGGGCTTCCAGCGACAGGTTTCCTCGATGCGCCGACTCGCTTGACACTCACCAAAACCTACGAACCGCTGAAAATCCGCACCATCGGGCCTTTTCTCCATACGCGGCTCATACTCGACACATCGGGCACTGAAGCGGCCATTTTCGACAGGCTTACCGACATCCTTCAGCGCCAGAACTGCCTGGTGCCGGAAGAGCGGTTTTCTTCAGGAATACTCGCGATTCGCGGCGTAGCGAGCCGTTCTGACGGCTGGCATCAGACTGGCAGCGCGCGCGACTTTGCCGCACAGCCCTATGGCGCGCGCAATCATTTCTCGTCAGACAAGTCCGATTATGCCGACTCCCTGATCGCCCTGATGGCGCGCGAAAACGGGATCAAGCGCGTGCAGCTGTTTGCCGGCGTGACCAGCCCGTGCGCGATATGGCCTGCGGGCACGGCGCATCTCTGCCCGGGGCAATATCTATACAAGATCGGCAGGCACCGCACGCGCGAACCGGCGCACATCGAGGCGGCAGAGGCGATGTTCCGTCAGTCGCTGTGGCCTCAGAGCTGGTGCTTCGAGCGCACAGAAGACTCGATCCGATATGCCGCGCTCGAGGGCACTTCACAGATCGAGATTGTCCGGAGCACTGGTGATTCGCTCGACATATCGGCGGAGGACATCGCGCGCGCCGAGCGCGAGATTGCCTTGCGAAATCCCGCGTTCGTCGATGCGCAATGCATCAAGATCAACATCCATTCGTGCAGCATGACGCGCGCATCGTCGCTCGGCTGCCAGAACATCCTGCCCGAAGATTATGCGCGCTTCATGTCGGAACTGATGCGCATGGCAGCACTCCAGACGGAATGCTACGGGTTTGCGCTCGACATTCCGTATGCGCTGTGCGATGCCAGCGAGATTGCCGGATAATCGGCGCGAGCCGTATGCCGCAGGCATAGGGGAGCGCGAAGCGGCGCGTATCGCACGAAAGGGCGATAGCGGCGCGCACAACACGTTCACGAAACATTAGTTGCTTGACAAATCATTCTAACGGTGGTATCAGCCCGCGTCCGTTGTGTTAGCATCAATTGGATGCTGGGTAACACATACTTTTAATTACTTTGAGGAGAGGAAAAAGTGGCTCATCATAAATCAGCCCTTAAGCGCATTCGTCAGACAGCCATCCGCACGGAACGCAATCGTGCCGGCCGTTCCAAAGTCAAACACACCGTCCGCGCTTTCCGCGAAGCCTGTGCCGAACACAAAGAAGGCCTGGAAGCTTCCCTGAGCGAGACCATCGCGACGCTGAGCAAAGCAGCGAGCAAGGGTATCATCCCCGTCAAACGTGCCAACCGCAAGATCGGCCGCCTGACCCGCCTGCTCAACGCCACTCAGGCATAAGAACGTTTTGCGGTACTCTGACCGTTGATAAAAACGTCTTTTTATGAGACAACAAGCCCCGGGTTTGTTGTCTTTTTTTTTAAACGGGGAATTCAATTATGCTCAAACGCATCGCCGCAGCAGCTTTTCTCGCACTGCTCCCAGGAATCGCGCAGGCTGGCACTTTTACCAGCGCAGGCTACAGAAGCAACCTCGGGTATACCGTCAAACCGCCCGCAGACTGGGTGCGCGTGGATGCCGCGACGGTCAAAGCCATGAGCGAGATGGGGCTTTTGCCCAGCAATATCACGCCCAAAGTCTTTCCGCGCATCGACGTCATTTTTTTCCCGCCGTTCACCAAGATCGACACCAGCCTGCGCGCAGATCAGGCGCGCACCGAAGCGAACGCCGAGAAGCGCAAAGCCGATCCGGACGCAGAGCTCACGCCGCCAGTCACAAGCGACGATCCCGTGCCTGACTATTCCGCCTCGGTCTCCGTCATGGTCGTCCAGGGAGAGCCTTCCGCAATCACCACCGAAATGGCCAAATCCTACAAGGAAGGCCTCGTGAAGAATGCGCAGGCAATCGAACAGACAAACGGAAATTTCATCAAAAATCTCAAGTTCAATGAGGCGACTGCCAGCACGACCGCAAAGAATTACAAAGCGTTCATGTTCGATTCAGAATACGACATCGACATCGCCGGAAAGAATTATCACATCCATTCCGAACAGACGCTGATCTTCAACCGCAGCATGACCTATATCGTCACCTGCGCGAGCGATGACAACATGCCGCCTGAGAACGTCAAGGCCAACTGGTGCCGCACCTTTGTCAACTCGCTTCAGATCAAAAACTAATGCGCATTCCGGGCGTCCGGCTGGTCCGTGCCGCCCATCACATTCTCTCCGGTCACGGGATCGTACACTTCATTTGCCATATATCCCGTGATCGCGGCATACGCCAGGGTTCCCGCCAAGACCGCCGCCAGCCCGCCAAATATCGCAAACCCGATGTGCCGGAAACTGCGCGCCGTCCTGTCAAGTTCTGTCTGAGTCGTCTGTTTCTCTGAGCTCTCTGCCATTTTTCTCTCCCCTTGTCACGGCATACCCTTGCCGCGTCTCCTCCTCTACCGCACTTTGACATCTGCATCAAGATGCCAAAATGCGAAGCAAGCCCAATGCTTCCGCCCCTTCCCCCAGGACGCACATGTCACGATGGTCAAAACTGATCGATGAAATCTCGCAGAAACGCCGCCAGTACTATCTGAACGGCCTCGAAGACCAGCCGAAAT
>JAFUEE010000016.1 GCA_017464085.1 Pseudomonadota bacterium | reverse complement strand
TTAGGGATTACATTGCGTATTATAGGACTAAACGCGTTCAAGCACGTTTAGCATATCGAACACCACAAGAAGTTTTGCTTGAATACCAAGCAGCCCTAACGTAAGCTAGTAATTACTGTCTACTAAAACAGGGATACCTCACCTTTCCCCGATGGGGCAAGGGGAGCGGCGCCCCGCCATTCTGGCGTGGCGGCAGGCCCGCCCCTTTCCCCGATGGGGCAAGGGGAGCGGATTTGCGCGATATCATGATTGAAGATTATGCAATTGTTCAGAATTTCCTTGAGCAGTTACTACATATCAGTAACCTTGCGCAAGCTCCCCCTTCGCTCAAAGTCCGGCGCGCTCAGAATTGAGTGAGCGCGTACCTGGTGTTTGGTGGGCTAAGTTTGTCTTATGAGCTGCAATCATTGAATAAAAGTGGAAAGCGTTCGTTTGGGGCGGCTCGTAAATGGCCTGCAGTGTGCAGGGCATTGAAGTATTTCCTTGCTGCAAGATGATGGAATATGAGCAAAAAGGTAAAAGGGCTTTTGATTTTATTCGTCACGTATATCGTCGCGGCAGTTGCGGGATGGTTCACATTCGGTGTGTTCGCAGGGCAGATGCATATATTCTGGGCGCTGTTTCTTGCGGATGTCGTGGCGACAGCTGTGACTTGGGCGTCCGGGGTGATTTTTAAGAGCGCGTCCGTGTATGATCCCTACTGGTCGGTTCAGACGCCAGTGATCATGCTCGCTTTGATGGTCGCTTCGGGGACATGTTCTGCTGGTGCGTGTATTTTCTTCGCGTTTGTGATGTTCTGGGCAGTCCGTTTGACGGGGAATTTTATATCTGGTTTTCATGATATCACTTATGTGGACTGGCGCTATAAGATGCTTCGCGAAAAGACTGGGCGATTGTTTCAAGCCGTCAATCTGTTGGGGATATGTATGTTCCCGACTGTCGTGGTTTACCTCGCGTCGTTGCCCGCATTTGCATATATATTGGAGAATCGCGATTTCAGTGCATGGAACATGATCGGCCTGTGTGTCATGTTTGCTGGGACATCGCTTGAATATTTTGCCGATCGCCAGATGAAGCAATTTATAAAAACGCGAAAAGACCGCAATGAGATTATCCGGACAGGGTTGTGGAAATATTCGAGACATCCAAATTATCTTGGGGAGATATTATTTTGGTATGGTGTAGCGTTTGTATATATATTGCCGGATATTTCGCAGATGCCATATATGGTCGGTGCAGTGACCAATCATCTGATGTTTTTGTTTATATCAGTGCCGCTTGCAGAGAATAATATGAAGAAATATAAAACAAATTTTGAAGAATACAGAAAGGAAGTGAGGATGTTTCTGCCATTCAGAAAATAGAATTAAATGGCTGTGTTCAACGTCTGTGGATATGAAATACAAGGCAGTAGGCAATAGAAAGTAGGCAGTGGTGCGCATGATAAAGGCCATAGCTTTTATGCGGAGAGACTATCGATGCTTGATTGCCGATAATACATGGCATTTGGAGGCCATATTCACGCCTGTGGAACAGAGCCTTGTGGAATATCATTGCGGCTTTTGCGCTTGACGGCATGAGATGAGCCGCGTAATAAGCGGCGCGGTCTGGCCAATTTTGGCATATATGACCGGCAAGTCGGGATGAGGGATGTACCGAAGGATATTGATTGCCAACCGCGCGGACTGTGCAGTCCGTCTGATACGTGCCTGTCATGAGGAAGGATGTGAGGCATATCTGGTCACGTCGCGTGATGAGCCTGCGCGCGCGGCGCATGCGCTTGCGGATGGCGTGGTGAGTACCGGCGCGAGCATGGATGCGTACCTTGCGGAGGATGATATCCTTGAGGCGGCGCGCTTGCATGGGTGTGAGGCGATCTTGCCAGGGTGGGGATTTTTGTCGGAAGATGCGCGTTTTGCGCGCCGCTGTCGCCTGGCGCAGATTGATTTCATCGGGCCGGGGACGGATCACCTCAGAGCTTTTGGGGACAAGCTTGAAACGGTGCGCCTGTTGTCAGATATGGATGCACATGGGCTTGTGCGTGGCGGAGATGCGCTTGAGGATATCGCCAATGTGATGATGCCGTGCATGTTGAAAGGGCGTTTTGGTGGCGGCGGCAAGCAGGTCGAGCGGATAGATTCTGCAGAGCGGCTTCGTGCGCGCCTGGAAGCGCTCGGTGCGCATGGCAGGCTGGATGATTTTTATGTCGAACCAGCCATATCGAACGCTTTTCATATCGAGTATCAGATTTTGGGGGATGGTCGTGGCGCGGTGCATGTATTAGGGGCGCGTGACTGCAGTTGGCAGAGCGGACATCAGAAATTTCTGGAAAAGAGTTTTGATGATTCGCGATATGGCGCGCTTGTGGCTTTGCGGGACAATGTCATTGAGCGTTTGCGCGCGCTTCGTTATGCGAGTTATGGCACTGTGGAGTTTCTCGTCGAGGGCTCGGGGATGCCGCATCTTCTGGAGCTCAACCCGAGGCTGCAGGTGGAGCACGGGGTGACTGAGATGGTGTCGGGGATTGATATCGTCCGGACGGCGATCAGGACATCATGCGCGGGGCGATATGAGCCTGTCGCGCTGCATGAGGCATATAATGATGGGGAAGCGATCGAGTTCAGGCTTTTTGCGCGCGGGACGGGGCGAATCGAGGCGATCGGGTTTGAGGGGTATGAGTGGCCGGCGTATCCGCATCCGGAAGGCTGTGACGGGCGCATCGAGAGCGGTTATCTTGCGGGGGCGGAGATATCCGGAGTGTATGACGGTCTGATTGCGCGGTTTATGATGCGTGCGCCTGCAGGCGAAAGCTTAAAGCGAATGCGGGCGTGGCTTTCGGGGTTCAGGCTTGAGGGCGTTGCGCATAACTTGGACGTTTTGATGCGAGTCGGGGATACAGCATATATTAAGGAAGGTCTGAACAATTGCCTTTTTTGGGACAATAGTATTTCAGACGCATAAGTTTTGTGCGGGCGAGACGCCCGCATCCCCAGGAGGTTTTCCGAGCGGGGGGTTCGGCGCGTCAAAAAAGGCGGGAGACGCCCGCATCCCCAGGAGGTTTTCGAATTATTCAGAGCTTCCTTAATGATGGAGAAATCAGATGAGTGAGGACAAGGGGCTTGGTTTGGTCTGTGAGGGCGGCGGCATGCGCGGGATTTATACGGCCGGCGTGTTGGACGTGCTCGGGGAGCACGGTGTGCATTTTGATGCTGCGGTGGGCACATCTGCGGGGGCGATTCATATCATATCGTTCCTGTCCGGGCAGCATGGCCGGAGCATAAGATTTTATCTTGGGTACAGTCCGGACAAGCGGTTTATGGGGATTCGTTCGTGGATACAGAGCGGTGATTTCTGCAATGCGGATTTTTGTTACCGTCAGCTTCCGGATGAGCTTGTGCCGTTTGATTACGACAGCTTTGAAGCGTCGGATACGGCATGTTACATCACGTGTACCGATGTCGAGACGGGGAAGGCGGTGTATCATCTGGCGAAAGGGCTCAGAGGGGATGAGATGCTGTATCTGAGGGCATCGGCGTCGCTTCCGATTTTTTCGCGGATTGTGCAGGTGGAAGGGCGCGGCTTGCTCGATGGCAGCACGGCGGACAGCATCCCGTTCGGATTTTTGCGAGGCGCGGGCTATCGACGGTGCGTGGTGATTCTGACACGTCCGGCGGGTTTTGTGAAAAAGCCTGAGATGACGGGGCTGTTCAAGATGGTTTATAAAAAATATCCTGCGTATGTAGCGGCGCATTGCGCGCGTCATGAGCATTACAACGCGGCGCTTGAGGAGCTTGCGGCGCTTGAAAAAAGCGGGGAGGTGTTCGTGTTTCGTCCGAGCGAGACGATACCTGTGCGCCGTTTGGAGCGCAATACCGCGCGGATATTGGAGCAGTATGAGCTCGGGCGTCGCGATGCCCAGAAGCGTCTGTCCGAACTTGAGGCGTTTATGGGCAAAAAGTGAGGGGCGGCGTATGCCGTGGAACGGCATAGCCGGCCCGGCGCGGCGTATCGGCGTGTCCGATAGCCGCGCGCACAAAAAAAGCGTTGATTGAAAATCCATACGTAGAGTAAACTTTGATGTGGTTTTGGCTTTTTTAAAGAGAGGCGGAAAATGAGCGAACTTGAGAATAAAGAGCATGAGAATTTAAATGAAGCCGCAGTGCATCCGGATGCAGAAGTGGAGAAAGCGGCGGAGCCCGAAGTGGACAGCCAGGATGTGGATCCGATTGCAGAGACAAATCGCGCGCTTGAATCTGTGAAAGTCGAGCTTGAGAGCGTGATCAAGACTGCCAAGAGCGCATTTGAGGATCTTAAAAAGCAGCTCGCGCCGCTGCGTGACGGTATTTCTGAGGTCGGGGAGACGCTCAAAAATCTGGGCACGGAGAATGCGGAAAACGCCGACGGGAGCGAAAAGGAGCCCCGAAAGATTTTTGTCGTCGGTGAAGCTGAGGCAGAAGAAGACGCGTCAGAGGGCGATGACGAAGACGATATTGAAGATGAAGATGAGGAAGACGAAGACGACGCAGAAGACGAAGACGATGCAGACGATGCAGACGACGAAGATGCGGGCGCTTCGGATGCAGATGATGATGCGCCGGGGAGAGAGCTCGATATGAAAGTCGTGGCATCTGCGGCACATGAGGCATCAGATCTGCTGTCGGATGGTTTTAATAAGCTCAAATCGCATGCGTCCAATATCAAGTTTGATTTCAAGTCGGCGATATCGAAAGAGTTTGAGCAATATGCCGATGAGAACTTGAAAGATGCGGACTATGAGGTCGATGAGAACGGCAAGCGCGTGGTGAAGATTGATGGCAAATTCGTGCAGGAGCATGCCTCGGATGTCGTGCCGGCGCTGATTCGTGGCGCGGTGGGGTCATTCTTCAAGGCATTTCTTGGGACAGACATCCTTGCGGATGAGTCTGAGAAGCGTGATTCTGATAAGGAAGCGTCCAAGGCTGAGGCGGCGGACAAGGCGGAAGAGGCTGAATCGAAGTATCGCGTCCAGTTCGATTTTTCAAATGCGCTGAAGGATGCGATCCGGACGGCGAAAGTGACGCCAGCGGCGGAGACCGCAGAAGAGGTGAAGGATCGCGAGGCCGGGCGAGAAGTGCTGATCGAGGGCGCGCAGCTCGTGGAAGATGCGATGAACGGCAAGAGCACGGATGATGCGCGCGACCGCCTTGCGGCGGCTTACAAGCATGGTTCTCTGGATGAGTCAGAGAAGGCGCCAGAGGAAATCCATGCGGTGGATGAGAAGCATCAGAAGATTCTGGATCTCGCGAAACAGTTTGAGAACAGCGTTTCTCCGGATCATTCGGATCAAGAAGAGAAGTGATGTAGGAAGAATTTATGTTTCAGATGAAATAAAAAGGCTGTACTCAACGATTGCGGATATGAAATGCAAGGCAGTAGGCAATAGAGGGTAGGCAGTAGTGTGCATGATAACGGCCCTAGCTTTTATGCGGAGCTTCTGTCATTGCTCGATTGCTGATGATGCTTGGCATTTGGGGACCATATCCACGCATGTTGAACAGAGACAATAAAAAAGCGGCTCGATGAGCCGCTTTTGTTTTAGGTTTGGGAAGCGGCTCGATGAGCCGCTTTTGTTTTAGGTTTGGGAAGCGGCTCGATGAGCCGCTTTTGTTTTAGGTTTGGGAAGCGGCTCG
>JAFUEE010000131.1 GCA_017464085.1 Pseudomonadota bacterium | reverse complement strand
AATTTTCCCTTCAATTTTCCCTTCAATTTTCCCTTCAATTTTCCCTTCAATTTTCCCTTCAATTTTCCCTTCAATTTTCCCTTCAATTTTCCCTTCAATTTTCCCTTCAATTTTCCCTTCAATTTTCCCTTTACGTCTTTGATCAACGCCATACATGCGCGTGATATAATCTTGATCGAATAATGCGGTCATAATATTCATAATCTCAGACTCCCTTTGAATGATATATTGCGTAAGTATTTCCTTGTTGCGACAGATGCACAGTGTTTCTTTGAGTGCGGTCTCTGTATAACCGAACAGTTTGATTTGTTCATTAAAAACACGACAAAACATGATGTATTGATTAATGATATCTGTTTTGTCTGTTTTATAATAAATCATATGTACAGTTGCATCCAGGTCACACCGTTCATTGGCTGCAAAAAATAACTCCTTGAATGTCAGTGTCTCTGGTTCATCCGTGCGCTGACCGGTGTAAATGGCATAAAGCTCTATCCTCGGGCACACTGCTTTGCTGTTACCGTATAGAAAGACTTCGCGCTCTTCAAAATAATCCATCAGACTTTGCACGGCGTAAGACATCAAACGAATCACGATGTTGGGCGACCATGAACTTTGCGCTTCGACAAGAATCATCAGCGTGTCTTTGACCAAAATCCCAAGGTCGTTGTGTTCGTGTTGAGCCACGACACACTTCTTCGTGATGGTCTCAATGTCCGATACCTTGACGTGCTTGTCCTCGGGATGCAGTGTCTTATAAAGCTGCAACTGGTACTTGGGTATCGAAAACAGATGCGTAAACACACTGTCTTTCGTCCCATGTCTGGCTTGTTTCGATTTCTTTGCCATGTCACACCTCGCTTGAGCCAAAGGACAGTCAAGTCGTCTATAATAGTATAGCAAAATCCAAAGTATTGGCGAGGAAAAATCAATATGCAGGAAAAAGCTCGATTTGAGGCGGCTTTTCGGAGCCGTCCGCGTCCTGACGATGCGTTTGAAAACAAAGCTGTGATCGTAAACGATCACAGCCAGAACTCAATGCAAGAGTGAACGAACTCTTAAAGCAAAGAAGCGAAGGCGTAATTAATCTTTTGGGGATGTATATGAGGATTTCTCGCTTTTTGCTTCCAAATTTCTCGAAGGAATATCGCGCATAAAAGAGAAAAATCAGGCGATAGAACTTTTGAAAAAGTTCATCAGCAAGCGCGCGCGAGCCTGATGCGCATGATGGTCAAGCGGCTTCTTAAAAATCATACATATCCGCCGGAGGGCCTTGAAAATGCCGTTGAAACCGTGCTTGCCCAGTGCGAGTTATGGACGGATATGGATATAGCCGTATAAAAAACGCGGCGTATCGCGTTGCGATAGCCGCGCCAGTAAAGACGTTCCGTGGAACGTCTCTGGTGCGCCGTATGCCGCAGGCATAGGCGCACCTCCTGCGGCGTATCGCGTTGCGATAGCCGCGCCAGTAAAGACGTTCGATCGAACGTCTCTGTTGCGCCGTATGCCGCAGGCACAGGCGCACACCAAACACGTCAAAGCTTTATTTAAAGAGGTCGTCCAGGGAATAGTCGCCTTCGACGATTTCGTCGCTCATCTGTTCATCCACGGAGTCCTGGATTTCGTTGAGTTTGTCGCTGAGCTCGGTATGTGAGTCTTTGAGGAGGATCTGCGTGGATTTTTTGAGGTCGCTGAGGCGGCTTTTCTGCTCGATGCGGAGATCGCGGAGCTGCTTCATGATTTTGCGCTGATTTTCCTGGATCTCGGAGAGCTGTGTCTGAATCGAGAGCATGACATCGACGAGCGTCTGTGCGTCATTTTGAGCATTGGCGCGCATGAGGACGGAGAGCAGTGAGGGATTAAGTGGCATGATGTTCTTCCTTTTTGACGCGCTGCCAGACGGCTTCGAGCTCTGACATGGAGAGTTCCCCGATCTGGCGGCCGGACTGCGAAACGATATTTTCGAGCGCCTGAAAGCGCCGTTCAAATTTGGTGACACCCGCCTCGAAAGCGCTGTCTGAGTCGATGTGCATTTTTCGGTTGAAATTGATGAGCGCGAAGAAGAGATCTCCGACTTCTTCGCGGACGTGCGCCCTATCATTTTCGTCCATGGCGCTTCGAATCTCCCCAATTTCCTCGATGAGCTTGTCGAGAACATCGGCGGCGCAGTCCCAGTCGAAGCCGAGTGCGGCAGCTTTCTGGGAGATCTGGTGACCGCGCTGTGCAATGGTGAGATCAGGCATTGTCGTCTGTGGCTGTCTTGTTGAGCATGAGGGGCGGCTGGCCGGTCTGGATGATGACATCGCGCCAGAGGTCGCCTTCGGGATCGATGACGTTTCTGCGGCCGATCGCGAGCTTGATGGGGACGTGTACATAGCGGTCATGGAGCATGGACATGAGGACGCCGGTCTTTCCGCACATGGCGGCGTGGACGGCGTGCGCGCCCAGGCGCGAGCAGTAGATCGAGTCGTTGGGGTTGGCTTCGCTGCCTCGGATGATGTAGCTGGGGTCGATATATTTGAGGTTGATCGTCAGGCTGTCGCGCTTGGCATATTCGGCGATTTTTGATTTGAGGAAGACGCCGATGTCGCTGAGGATTTTGTTGCCCGATGCGTCGGTTTCGTTGGAGGCCTGGAGGAGGTTCTGGCCGGCGCCTTCTGCAACGAGGATGACGGCGTGATTGCGCGCGATGAGGCGCTTTTTGAGGTGTTCCCAGAGGCCGTTCGGCCCGTCGAGCTCAAACGGGACTTCGGGGACGAGGACATAGTTGACGTCATTTGACGCGAGGGCGGTGTTGGCGGCGATGAAGCCGGATTCGCGGCCCATAACCTTGACGAGGCCGATTCCGTGAATCGCGCCGCGCGCTTCGGTATGGGCGGCATTGACGACTTTGACGGCCTGGGAGACTGCGGTCTCGAAGCCGAACGAGCGTTGGATAAAGCTGAGGTCGTTGTCGATTGTCTTGGGGATACCGATGACCGCGAGTTTTCTGCCCCTGCGCGAGGCTTCTTCATAGATTTTGTAAGCGCCGTGCTGCGTGCCGTCGCCGCCGATTGTGAAGAGCATGTTGATGTTGAGCTGCTCGATGGCGTCGACGATTGCGACTGTGTCCGCGCCGCCGCGCGAAGATCCGAGAATCGTGCCGCCGTGCTGGTGAATCGTCGACACGAGGTTCGGATTGAGCTGTATCGGCTCATAGCCGTACTCAGGGAGGAAGCCGCAATATCCGAACGGGATGCCGAGGATATTTTTGACGCCGTATTGGAACCACAGCGTCATGACCAGAGAGCGGATGACATCATTGAGGCCGGGGCAGAGGCCGCCGCATGTAACAATGCCTGCGCAGACTTTTTTGGGATCAAAATAAATTTTTTCGCGAGGGCCGGCTTTTTCGAGCAGCTGTTCGCGGACGAAGACTGCTTTGAGCGAGTTGCCGTTCTCTTCCAGATTCTGGTCGATATTGTAGATGATTTTTTCATTGTCATCGACATAATTTGCGACAAAGTCGTTCAAGCGAGTGGACAGGTGCAGCGGGGAAGGGATCTTGCAGGGCCCAAGATTTTCAATGCTGAAATCGATTGTATGGTTATCGGTCATGAAGTTATCCTTAAAAGAAAAAAAGCCCATACGCGAGGGCGCGGAAAATTGCGGCATTGACCGCTTCAGAAAACAGGCTGTCTGCCTGATAGCGGACAGCCTGATGATTCTATCACAAAAAAACTGACCTGTTCAGATGGACGCGATTTTTTTGTAATCGCGCGCCGTATCTGATCAGTTGACATCCGGGGGGCAGCCGGCGATTTCGAATGTCTGCGAGGTGTTGTCGGTCTCGATGCATTCGAGATGTACGCCGCCATCCTGGCCATTTTGGGGTTCATCGACTTTGAAATAGAACATGGCGGGCATTTCGACGGCTGCTTCCTGGCCGTTGATGCTGGCTTTGCCGTTCCATTCGAAGCTGACGGAGGCGGTGGCGCCCGGCGCGATGGCTTTGTCGATTGTTGTGTCAGCGATGCGGATATCCTGGCCGCTCTTGTTCGCATTCTGGACATAGACGGTCACGCGCAGGCCGGCTGGAATTCCCAGGGAGCCTTTGTTTTCGGCTGTCGCCGTGAGCGTGAGTACTTTTTTGTCCTTGCAGGTGCTTTTGTCTTCCGCAAGGCTGTTGGCGACAAGGTTCGGGGCATTGAACAGGCCATTGGGCTGGACGTTCTGCCTGAAGTTGTTCAGGAATTTGTTCTTCCAGTTCTGTTCTTCGACTTTGGGGACGGTGCCGTCTTCGTTGATGTTCGTGACGTGATAGTCATACTGGTTCCAGATGCGGCGCGTGCGCACCCAGTGGTTGCCCGGATCGCCGAAGGCGCGTATGCCCGTGCATGTGTGCAGGAACGCATAGTCATTGGAGGTTACGACGATCTCGCTGTGGTTGTCGTTGTCGATATCGACGACGAGGGGATATTCGACGAGCGTGCCGCTCGAATTGAGGATTGGATCGATCAGGTGTTCGGCTGCCGGCTGATTGAACTGCGGGTCGATCTTGCCGCTGCCGGGGCCGGTATAGACGTGCATGTGCGTTTCGTCGGCATAGAGCACTTCTGCGATGCCGTCGCCTTCGAAGTCGAAGAGGCTCGATCCGGTGGCCTTGCTCGAATAGTCCTGCGTGTGGAAGTCCGCCCACAGTATCTCTCCATCGCCGCGATAGACGACATAGGACCAGCCTGTGGCCTGGCCGATATCGGGCTTGTGGTCGCCGTCAAAATCGGCGACGACGAGCGGGCCGCCGCCTGTCGCGCACATGTACCTGCGGTACCATTCGTAGTATTCAGCTGTGGTGCCGCCTGAAGATTTGTAGGTGGGATTTGAGATGCGGTTGCACTTGAACGAGGTGCCGTCGCTGTATTTATTGCCGGTCATGTGCGATTCGGCATAGGCATAGTCGATCGGCATGGCGCGCTGCCACATCAGCTCGCGCCGGAATTTGCCGTCCTGCTTGAACACTTTGTAGGCATAGACGACGCCGGGAGGCGGCACGGCGACAGCGGGATCTCCATATCCGCCGCCAGAGTAAACAATCTGCTCGACATCGAGGCGGCCGTTTTCGTGGTCGTCGACGAGGTCGATATCACCCAGCACAGTGCCGCTCTGGATGCCGGCATCGGTGCTGATTTTCTCGCATTTGTTGTTATAGATGTGGTTGCCGACGATTTCGGGCACGGTGTCGCCGTCGAGGTCTGCGATTGTATAGCCGCCGCTGCCGCCGCCGAAACCGGCCTTGCAGCGCCACTGGTATTTGCCGACGCCATTTTCTTCCACATATTCGATGATGCCTGCGCTCGTAATGATCTGCGGGAATTCGCCGCCATCGAGGTTCGCGAAGCGCGCGAAGCTTGAGCCGCCCGCAAGGCGCGCGACCTCGACAAACTCATAGCCGCTCTGGTCGGCCTTGGGCCTGAGGTTCAGGATGACTGTGAAACTTCCGCCGGGCTCATTCTTCTGAAGCACGATTTCGGGATATTTGTCGTGATCGACCTTTGCGACGCCCGGGTCGTTCGCGAGCGGGAACATGATGTCGGGATGTGTGGCGAGTTCTGTGCCGTCCTTGCCGCTGATCGCGCGCAGGACGTTCGGGCCGGTATAGTGATGGCCGCTCACGGTCTTGGAGAATGTCGTGAACACGAGGTCGGGAATATCATTTTCGTCAATCTGCCCGTCGCCGTTGTCGTCCGTGAGGTTGATGATCGCCGGGTTGTTCATGACCTGGTCGAATTCGGGATAGACGCCGGGTTTGCCGCCAGGCATCGACTTGGTCGGCCAGTGCCATTTGAGCGTCGGTTCGAATTTGCCAGCCACTGGCTTGACGAGGCAGGCATTCGGGTCGGCATCTACTTTGACGCATGTGTGCGAGGATTCTTCACAGAACTCGTCATAGCCGCACTGGTTCGAATCCTGGCAGTCCGCGCCGCGTGTGAGGCATTTCTGATAGATGCAGATCTGCGTGCTGTTGTCGCAGCACAGCTCTTCGGACGCGCCGCATCGCGTGCCCGCGCATTCGGGCTTGCAGGTGTTGTCCTCGCAGACTTCGTTGGGGCCGCAGCAGCTTCCGTCACAGCGCGCATTGCTGCCGCAGTCGATCCGGCATTCCATCGCTTCGCAGACATAGCCGGCATCGCAGCAGACGACATAGCCGGCATCAGGATTGTCGCACCGCGTCTGCGCGTCTGTACATACGGGCACGCAGCCGTAGTCCGCTTCGCATGTCTCGTCCGGCAGGCAGCAGAAGCCGCCGCAGGCGGAGGCGCCGCCGTCGCAGGCGCGGCTGCATTTCTGGGTCAGCGCGTCGCATGCCTGGCCGTCGCTGCAGCAGGTGTCCACGCACGGCGTTTCGCAAGCCTTGCATGTGCCATCAGCGCAGTATTCGAGCGGCGAACATGCCGGATCGCAGAATGAATGCGGGTCAATGCATTCGCCCTGATGGCATTCCGTGCCTGGGGCGCATTCCGCGCAGGGATCGCCCGGGTCAAAGCAGGTGTTGTTGCGGCATATCTGATTCGCGCCGCATTTGGCGCATGATGAGCCGCTGTCATAGCATTCGCCGCCCACACAGACTTGGCCGGAACTGCACGATGCGCACGCATCGCCTGGGGCGTAACACGTTCCGTTTGTGCAGACCTGTGTCGGGCTGCATTTCGCGCACGGATCGTCCGCATCCAGGCATTTGCCTTTGACGCAGACCTGGTCTGCGCCGCATTTGGCGCACGCGTCATCCGGGTCATAGCACTTATCGTTCACGCAGACCTGCGATGCGTCACAGTCCGCGCATGCAGAGTCCTTGGCGTAACATTCGCCGCCTACGCAGACCTCGTTTGCCTTGCATGCGGCGCATGCCTTGTCTGCATAACAAATCCCATTGCCTGCCGCATATTTGCCCGACGGGCATTTATTGGCGCTGATTTCCCCGGCTTCATTGCCGCATCCGGTCTGGCCGATAAAAAAGCACGCGCTCGCTATCACAATGAGTCTTCGCATCACGTTCTGATTCATATATACTTCCTGTCCTCTGTCGCTGTGATCTGCAGTGATACCTGTTCGCAACCTGGCGATACCAGCTTCTAATTCTAGCATAATTTTCCACACATTATTACCCCTCACGACACATTATTTTGGCGCATCCAGCGCCGGCATACCCATTATGAAGCGCCGCGAAAAATTATTCAGGGATCCCGTTCACAATGTCATTCATTTCGACATGGACGATGAAGTCGACCGCATGCTGTTCAGCCTGATTGACACGGATGTTGTTCAGCGCCTGCGCCGCGTCTGTCAGCTCGGCCTTGCTGGTTTTGTCTATCATGGGGCTGAGCACTCGCGCTTCGGGCATTCACTGGGCACGCAGCATGTCGCATGCCGCATCTTTGACAGCGCCTGCCCCTCGGGCGATCCGTTCGAGCGCGCCGTCACGCGCGCGGCCGCGCTCCTGCATGATGTCGGTCACGCGGCGTTCAGCCATGCCTTCGAGTCCGGCATATCCTCCATCTGCCGCTTCGATCACGAGGCCATGACATGTGCGCACATCATGCGCGAGGACGGCGAAGTCTTTCATATCCTGCACGACTTTGACCCGCGCATGCCCGAATGCGTCGTCCAGTGCATCGCGCAGGAGACGCATGCCTGGTATCATCCGATCATTTCCAGCCAGCTCGATGCGGACCGTATGGACTATATCCTCCGCGACGGCTACATGACCGGCATCAAGAACTATCTCTTCGACATCGAGCGCATCCTCGAGATGCTCGACTGCGACTGCGACGGCATCATCGTCGGCTATCGCGCGATCCATGCAGTCGAGACCTACCTGATCAGCCGTTACCACATGTACAGCCAAGTCTATCACCACAAGACTGTCCGGGGCGCGGAAAAACTCCTCGAGGCTATTTTCCGTCGCGTAGCCGATCTCGCAGCATCGGGCGACAGCTCGGTTTTCGAGGTCGGCCGCATGGGCATGCTCTTCAAAGATATCGTATCGAACCGTCGCGTCGATCCGAAGCTTTGCCTGTCTGTGCACGACGCGCATGCATGGGCCGCGATCGATCTCTGGAAAGACTCCAAAGACCGCATCCTTTCCGAGCTCGCGAGCCAGCTTCTCAGCCGCCAGTTCTTCAAGACGTTCGAGATCCCCGATGTCTATCTTCCCGTGCTCCGCGCCCACTGGTCATCGCTTGAGGACGTGCTTCGGGCACGCGGCTATGATCCGCGCTACTACCTCGCGCTCGACACGACAGTCAACCGCGCATTTGCGCCCTACACGCCCGAACGTGCCCCTCTTCTGCCGTTCGTCGAAGTCCAGCACACTGGCCATGTCAATGCCGACATCCGAATCCGTCAGCCCTCAGGCGAAGTTGTCTCCATCCAGGATGCCAGCCCGATCGTCGATATGCTCACGCGCATCAACACCCAGGTCGCTCGCCTTTGCGTTCCTGCCGCCGTCCGCGATGAAGTCTACGCCGCCCTCAAGGCCATGCGCATTCCTGTGTGAAGCCTTTCCGATATACGCTTGTTTTGGGGGCCGCTAGCTTCGCTACGCGTCCCTTTTGCGCCGCTAGCTTCGCTACGCGGCGCGCAATTTATAATCCCATATCGTAACCGTGTGGTAAAGACCACAAGAACGATAATGCCTAGCAGCATTTATGTGGCAAAAGTTACTAAGTCGATGCTTCGCTCTCACGCCTCTAGCCGATCCTTATAACGGTCGAAGATACTTTTACTCACCCATAAGTCAGATGCTTGCAAGGGCGATGATGCGCTTTCGCATACGGGTGCCAAAGGCCAATAAGGTCGAAGGGGCTTTCTCACTTATTTATAGCAGGCTTCCTTAATGCTAGGAAGCTTACCTAAAGCCAATGGTTGAACCCGCTCCGGTGGCGTGCTATAAATTTGACTGAGGGATTGCACGTGCAATTCCGCGTTTTCTTTGGCCATAACAAGTTCATATGCAGTTTTAGCCAACAGCCTTTGGCTACTGAGACGAAACGACATGACACAGCTCGAATTACCATTCGCAAGACCACAAACAATTGAAGGCGAAACTAATCGATTCCGGTTTATTGACTTGTTTGCAGGGATTGGTGGAATGCGTCTTGGGTTTGAAGCCGCAGGTGGCAAATGCGTCTATTCAAATGAATGGAACAAGTATTGCCAAATAACATATAAAGCTAACTTCGGTGAAACTCCAGAGGGTGATATTACGAAGGTTGACGCATCGTCTATCCCTGAACATGACATTCTGGTGGCAGGCTTTCCATGTCAGCCGTTTTCTATTGCAGGAGTTTCAAAAAAGAATAGTTTAGGACGAGCTACTGGGTTTCAAGACAAAACTCAAGGAACACTTTTTTTTGATGTTTGCAGAATTATTAGGCAAAAAAGGCCAAAAGCATTTTTATTGGAAAATGTTAAGAATTTGGTTAGCCATGATAAAGGAAGGACATTTCAAGTAATTCTGGAATCATTAGAGGAATTGAATTATCAAGTTTTTTATCAGATTCAAGATGGTCAAATATATGTTCCACAACATAGAGAGCGTATACTTATTGTAGGATTCGATAGGAAGCGATATGGTGGAAAACTGAAATTTTCTTTTGTGGCTCATCCTAAAGAACCAAAGCCAAAAGTTTGTGATATTTTGGAAAAGGAAGTTGACGCTAAATACACTCTAAGCGATAAGTTATGGCAATACTTGCAAGCATATGCAGAAAAGCATAGACAGGCAGGGAATGGCTTTGGATTTGGAATAGCCCCTTTGGATGGTATAACACGGACAATGAGCGCTAGATATTATAAAGATGGCTCGGAAATTCTAATTGAAAACAAAAGAGGAAATCCGAGGCGATTAACACCAAGAGAAGCTGCTCGCCTTCAGGGGTTTCCTGATTCTTTTATTATACCTGTGTCTGATACTCAAGCCTATAAACAGTTTGGAAATTCTGTTGTTGTTCCTTTGATTGCCGATATGGCAAAACAAATCACAGAAACACTTGAACAATTGGAGACATCGCAAGAATATGAAGCTCGGATATCTCAAAGAGTATTTTAAAGGTGTTGCGTCAAAACGCTTATCTGCTGTGGAGACAAAGCCTGAAACAAGTAATCAACATGAATTTAATGCGACAAGACAGTTGAGGGGAATTTTTGGTGACGATGATAAAACATTCCAAGCTGATTTCTTGTATATAAGTGATGATGAGGACAGAATAAGAAAATCGTCTGATTTCTTGACTTGGTACGATGCCAGAAGGAATCATCCAACACGTACAGAATACAGGTTGTATTATCCAGCTTCGGAAGTTACGGAATCAGCACAAGAGGGGGATTCTCTGTTTATATGTTTAAAACAAGATGGCACAATTCTGTGTGTCATAGCTGAAAAAGAATCCACCATAACAAGTCAGCTATATTGGCTGTTCGGCCTAACATGCTCAGATAGTAAACGCTTCATGGTGAATAATGAGTTTGAGTATGATAGTGATAATCTTGAGTATGCAGTTAGACGAATATTAGAAGAAATAGGGATTGAGTCACTGCTGTCCCACAACTTTTCAGAACAGCGCAAGCTGAGGATTCACAATAGGTTCAGTCATCTTAGGTATGAGGTAATCGTCGAGAATTTCGTTTGAGAACAAATTAATACGTATCCAATTCAGAATTTCACGCATT
>JAFUEE010000130.1 GCA_017464085.1 Pseudomonadota bacterium | reverse complement strand
GGCCGGGTTCCGCGGGCTGCGACGGCCCGGTCGGCTGGCCGGGTTCCGCGGGCTGCGACGGCCCTGCCTGTTGCCCAGCATCGTGATTATTCTCGTGGGCACACCCAAGCACAAGCCCTGAGATCAACAATGAAAACAAAAAATCTCTTTTCATGCACATGCTCCGAAACACAACAATCATGCCGAAAAACCACCCGTATTTTATCATTTTCACAAATCTTTTGCCATACGATGACGACATCGCCCCGCAAGAGCGCGCATGCATCCACAGGCACGCGCGAAAGATCTGCCGCCAAAACGCCATTGACAATGCCTGATGTTTGCGGAATTCTAGAGCCGACCGGAGGCCTTCGCCTCTGTATCAAGTCATTCAGACTACGGCATTTTCCAAGGAATGAGCCATGAGCCAAAACGACAATCTTTTCAAGAAGATCATGCGCGGAGAGATCCCTTCTGCAAAAGTCTATGAGGACGAAGATGTTTATGCCTTCAAAGATATTGCACCAGCGGCGCCTACCCACATCCTGATCATCCCCAAAGCCCCGCTCGACGGCCTCAACGAGCTGACAGACGCGGACGCGCTCATCGCGGGCAAATTGCTCGTGACGGCCTCAAAACTTGCCAAGGAGCTCGGCCTGGAAGCGGGCGGTTATCGCTGCGTCATCAATACTGGCGAAGCAGCTGGCCAGACAGTGCCCCACCTCCATCTGCACCTGCTCTCCGGCCGCGATTTCCGGTGGCCCCCCGGGTGATCTCTCCTTCTTCACCCGCTATCGGCTCTGCCGATACGCGGGTCTGCGGCGGCTATCTTGCGATACGCCGCCTTTTTTGTCTTCATAATTTCCCCAATATCATGCCCCGCAGCATCCTGCGATAGTGTTAATTCGACCAGTCCGCTTATTCGTTTTGACAACAGGCAGCGGTTTTATTATTATAATATGGGTGTTTATTATGAAAGGCTATGATCAGGAGACTACGGAGACTATAATGATACAGCGCGAATTCGCAAACCTCAAAGACAGGAAGTCCGCCATGGATGCGACTGCAAACAGCGCAGCCGCCACACCAGCCCCCGAAAAAACCACGGCAGACGAGTGGAAAAATCACCAGCAGACAGTCAGCCGATACAGTTCGAACCTCTATTCGGTCACCGAAGATCCGAATGAACAGGCCATCACAGGCGACGGATACAGCATCACCAACGGCAAGGTCAATGAGAGCTGGAGCAGCGAATTCCAGTCGGCATTTGAATCCAAGCCATCCGAAACGACGGAGAAGTTTGAACAGAAACTGCTCTCCCCAGTCGAACATCAAGCCCCAGGGCTAGTGCTCAGCGCTGGAGACACACCCGCAATCGAAAGCCTCGTCCAGGAAGACCCAGAAGGCGAACCGGTCACGGAATATCAAGGCACAGTCAAAGACCCCAATGTATCCAAAGATGTCTCGGACAGATATCTCTTCACAGACGCCGGCCCCACTCAGAACGATGTCAAACAGGTCGGCATCGGCGACTGCTATTTCTGGGGTGCAGTGCTACAGATCCTGAACAACGATCCCGGAAAATTCACGCAGATGATGAAACTCAACGGCCAGAATGTCGAGACCACGATGTATTACAAAAAAGGTCTTAAATGGGTCGAGACAAAAGTCGTCCGCCCGGTCGGCATCGGCGGCATGAACAGCCAGTACAAACAGAACACCTACGACGGCAATGAATCCGGCGTCCGCGTAGATGTCAACGCCCCATGCGAATCCGCCTGGAATGCAGTCATCGAAGGAAATGCCTGCCTGATAAACAGGACCGATTATTTCAAAGCTGCCCTGTGGGCGAACTGCCTCGAACAGGCATACTCGGATTTCTCCAGAGAACACGGCAAATACGGCAAAGGCGCTGTGGAAAAGAAAGATTCCGGCAACGAGGAATTTGAAAGCGGCTGCCCGGATATGTGCATGCACATGTTCTATGGCTCTGATGCCAGCAACGCACATATCGTCTCCGCATCCGAAGGCTTCCTCGGCATCACCAAACGGACTATCCTCAAATCACTCGTCAACTATAAGAAAAACCTCAACAGCAACGGAAAATATGAAGCGCTCGGCGCAAGAAGAACGTTTGGCGACCCCAACACCAACGAAGCTCACGTCTATAGCGTCGAAAACCTCACTTTCAAAAACAGCAAAGGCGAAATCATCGATTTCACTGATGCGAACAACAAAGAAAAATTGAATGCCATCGACCTCTCTGCCTCCACAATGGTGCTCAGAAACCCATGGAACAGCACCCTCGAGACAGAAGGAAAATATTTCGAAATCACCATCGAGGCATTCATTACAGAACCTGAATGGACGCATCTGTACCGCGCCACCATCTCCGAAAGGACAAATTAAATCCCTTTCCGGGCGGCGGCTTCCAGCCGCCCAGCCGAGATATCAAGGGCACCACAGCTTTCGTTTCTCACAGCGGATATCTGCTGTATTCCCCCATGCGGTCTCTAACGTCTTCCCGCACATCACGGTTGAAGACACTGACAAATCTTGACTTCATTTGAGCTCCCCGAGGATGCCATCTCATGAGGAAACTGATTAAAATGAGCCTATTTGTCTGCAAATACGCTGCATTATTGAGCATCTTTTTCCCAATGCTGTGCGCTGCAGAAACACCAGTCCCGCCGCAAGCGCCACTCCCCCAAGGATCACACGCCATGGATACACAACAGTTTCCCGTCCAAACCTTTGATCTGAATTCCGAAGACCAGATCAAATCTCTCTTTGAACTGCATAAGGCTCGAAAAAGCTCAGCGCACTCTCAGGCCGAATTGGGTATCCATGGCATTCTGTCCATCAGCAAGCCAAGCGACATCCCAAATATCATGAAAACTTATGAACGCCTGGCCACTAAGCTTTCTGTGTTCGAAATCCGATTTATGAATGATATCCGGGCAAATGCATTCGTCCCAATTTCTGCTCAGAAACGTCAAATTAATATCATACTCTCAGGCAATTCTGATACTCAGACCGATGTCACTGGCATATCTTTCGCCCTATTTGCAGACAATATTCAAGTCCATCATCTCAAATGGGACAACATGGGGGTCAAATCCGCGCTTTCAGTCGGAGCCAAAGACAAGATCGCCCTCAATGATCTGACATTCTCAAACAATACATATAAACCTACCTTGCACGCACAGGCACGAGTAATCATCAGTTCTTTTGCTGCGGAAGGCCAATTCACAAACGTCGATATCCAAAATCTCACATATACAAATAACACATCCAGCGCTCTGTTTTTGATTGAAAATGATTCTCTCGACAATATCGGCATGCTGAACTTCGATCATCTCACATTAGATTCCAACCAAACGACACAGCTTGGCATTGATATATCGGCAGCACAAAAAACAATCCTCAAAAATATCAGCATTTCTGGTGAAAGTTCAACGACACCATTATTCGTTCAAAGAACCCCGCTTGGAGAAGTCTGCATGACTGGGTCGGATGCTGATAAATATATAAAAGAATATAAATATATCCCTCTGCCCCAATATAAAGACATGAAACCGAAAACTGTCACCGTGGTGAAATAGGAAATAATGCAAAATTAAATCATGAACCCGTTTCCCTGTCACTCCCCATTTCTGACAGAGCGCTGGGGAAATGGTCAAATGTTTATCGCACTCATCCTAACCTCAAGGCCGTCACAGCTCAAAATTTGTGCCTATATTTTTATAATATAAATATATGCCTATATTTTTATATTATAATTTTTTGGCATGAATAGATACGTCAGAAGAGTTCCCCAACCTCAATTCCATCGCGAATTTTCATCATAGCGGCCGCTTCGTATCATTGGCGCAAGTTTTCCAAGTTTTTTATATTCCAATTGTGCAGAACGGATCAGGAGATCCTGAGTGACACACTTTTCCTCTGAACCATAAGCAATAGAAGCTGCCCTGAGCACAGCTTCTTTGATATGACCGCCAGATAATTCAAACGTATCTGCCATAAATTCGAGATCCACTGTATCATCACGAGGAATCGCAGGAGAAAGGAACTTTTTCCACAGCGTCAATCGAGCTTCATATTCCGGCATATCAAAGGGAACCTTAAAGCGGATACGTCTCATGAAGGCTTCATCAATCGCGCTATCAAAATTTGAGGTCAGGATGCTCACACCAGTGAATCTCTCAAGGCGTTGCAAAAGATAATTGATTTCAAGATTTGCATATCTATCCACGCTTGATTTGACTTCTGTGCGCTTCCCAAAAATAGAATCGGCTTCATCAAAAAGCAACAGAACTTCCCCCTGTTCAGCCGCATCAAACAATTCTGAAAGGTGCTTTTCTGTTTCACCAATATATTTGGAAACCAGCTGCGACAGATCTACGCGATAGAGCTCCAGCCTCAGCTCGCTGGCGATCACTTGCGCGCCATAAGTCTTTCCAGTTCCCGGCGGGCCAGAAAAAAGCGCAGACAGCCCCAGCCCATAGGGCATAGATCGCTCAAATCCCCAGTTTTTAGCGAGCTCTTTGCGATGCCTCGCATACATGAGCAAATCCTCGAGCGCAGTCTGGCACTCAGGCGATACAATGAGCTGATCGAACGAGACGCGTGCGGGTTCTGGCGTGGCCAAGCCACCCAGGCCTTCTTTGGAAATGCCACGCGCAGCGCGCGCCAGCCGCATATATCTGTTTTCTTCGTCTTCTGCTTCGTGAAATGTGACCGCCTGTATCGTCTCCGCTATCTGCCCACGCGTCATCAAGAACTGACCTGCGAGCTGCTCAACCCAGGCATCCCCAAGCAGCGCGCCACATCCGGCACGCCAGCACGCTGCGCGTTCCAGCCGAGACGGCATCGGTATGCTGATACGCGCATCTGGCCTTATCTTCAGCCATTTGGGCACATCACCGCTCAACATCCATGCAACTGGCTGACATGTCTCATGCAGGCGACCGGAGATGATCCCCAATGCCTCATCCCAGCGCTCCATAGCCTCCGGAAACGCGGTGACCACGATGAGCGCACGATGCAAAGCCGCCATGGCCCGCACATGCCGTACCCGGACGACAGCCTCATCAAATGAACCCGCCTGACTCAAGTCAAACATCCAGATCCCGTCGCAATCGAGCGCGCTTGCCAAAACACGGCAGACATGCCGCCGCCCACTGCCCACCGCACCTTTCACAGCCACACGGACAGGCGCCGCAAGCGCCCGGACTGCGAGCACTTGCCTTGAGACAGCCTCGTCCAGATCCGCCAATGGCAGCGCGCACTCAAAGGAAGTTTCTGTTACAGGAATGCCAAGCAGATACGCCGCAGCAGGCTCATAGATGCGCACAAACGCTGACGAGAGCGGCGCATGCTCTGCATTCTCCAGTAATATGACTGTCTCCTTGAACAGCGCGCTCACTGATGGATTGAGCGCAGACTCGCTCTGCCCGCTATCCGCATCACTCAGCGCGAGCATTCGCGTGAGAAATCCCCATCTCGGCAATGCGGGATTTGGCTCCGACATGGCAAAACGCAGAGCACGCAAGATATGCCAGTCATATTCTGCGGCCGCCAGAAGCGCCAGCAATGTCACCTCTTCCCTTCCAAGATTCAAACGCTCTTTAAGAGAACACCATCTGCCAGCTGCAGAATCGCCTTGCGTACATGCAAGCTCCAGGGTTCTCATCCAAAAAGCCTGAAACGATACCGGCTGCCACTGCGTGAGCACTTCCTCATAATCCGCTTCGGATTTTCTTGCCAGGGAAGCACTCCAGTCCTGAAAGAGGTCTTGCAGCCCCTGCGGCCAGCGAGCATCCTGATCTGTCACATCCATGCGGAACCAGCCATGATGATAGGCGCGGTAGAGGCATTGGCCGATCACGGATATCACAAATCGCCGGATATTCTCTCGCATCATCCATCCGCTCACTGATTGCAGGGCACAGGCTCCGCGCTGAGAACGCCCATCTCGCGTTTAAAACCAGCAACGCGGTTGAGATCCCCTAAAAGATAAAAGCGATGTCCGCCAGAGTCGCGCACTGTCGGCGCATTGCCAATCAGTGCATAGCTGTTCGCATGCATCGTAAAGCTGCAATACGCGTCACCATTGGAAAAGCCGGGAATCGTCGTGGAATTGAGCGACTGGTTACCGACAGATGCCGCCTGACGCACTGTCTTTGACAAGTCACCCAAAAGACGCCCCGAAGAGCTCTGAGGCGCTGTCGGGCCAAGACCGCTGAACGGCAGAATCTTGTCAGGTTTCTGCCAATAGTTTGCCTGCATACGCGCATTCCATGCATCTTTCTGCGCATTGCCATAGTCTTTGATATCGCTCGTCATGTCCATGGCGTTCGCAATACCGTTGACATGAGCTGCATTTGCTGCTTCCAAGGAATTTTTCTGAACACTGGCAGCGAGCATCAGCCCGGCCTGGTGTGCGGCGGAAGCCGCCTGACGATTATACTGAAATGCCCGGTTCGTATTCACTTCACTCTGCATGATCTTGAGCGAGACAAGCGCCACTGCTGAGGCGCTTAACACGATGAGCATGACCATCACAAGCGCGACGCCCTGACGCCCCCATGCTGTTTGCTTCATATCATGTTCTCCTTTATCACCAAGTCAACGTAGATGTATTCATCGAATTCGCTGTGATTTTTGCCGCATTCTTCAGCACGCTCGTACCCTGGATATGCGCTGCCGGATAGCCATTCACATAGGATTTTTGATTGCTCGCTTCCTGTCCTGCGACTGCGATGTCTGACCTTTTATATCCATGCGCGCCAAGCCTGAAATATATCCCGCGCAGAAGCTCGATCCTGACGCCATCCCATAATGCCGGAATCTGCGCCTGCTTCGAACCTGGCGCCGACTTAATGATATCAGACATATTATCGTAAACAGAGCCGCCCGTATTGATCTGACCAGAGGTCAGTGTCGAGCCGGTTATGGTTCCAGTGATATTGAACGTGATGGGAAAGACCTCAAAATAGTCGACATTCCCGATAATGACCTCGCAGCCTTCCACTGTTGCAATCGTCGGGTTCTCCATACTCGTGTTATAACAGCGCAGAAGCTCATTCTGCTCGTTCACATAGTAAGTGACAACGACGATCGGTGAAATCAGGTCATGCTCAAAGACATTGGATGAACTGAACCCGAGATCCCCTGGAATGCGCGTGTCATAATTCTCTAAAAATTTAACCCCGTACGTGCAGGAGCCATTGTCATTATCCAGGATGCGCGCCGGCCTGGCAAACGGCAAGACTATCCCCTTGTTCGTCGCTGACTCTATATAGCCCGCACGCGCATACTGGAAGTTCTTCGCAAACGCAGTCCTGAATTCCCCCGGCGATGCCTGACGCTCGACCGGATCCTCAAGCTCGATATTCTGAAGGTCAACCGCGGCAAAGGGAAGACGGAGCTCGGACATCAGGCAGCGCGTTGCTCCGGATGGAGAGAAAATCTCAAACCCGTCATAATCAGTCAGATCCGCGATGAAAGAAAACGCAGACTTCCCATTGGCGCTGTCGCCTGTATGAAAGCGGAATGCGCGCAACCGCCCACCGCCCATATATCGGGGATTGTCATTCTGCTGGCTGTCGAATGGCACATGATAGCCGATCCGTGAAATATCGCGCTGAAGCAGCAGCTCGGCATTCCGAAGATTGCCCTCCAAAAAACGCCGGTCATCCTGATCTTTGAATGTCCCTGTGGATCCCGTCATCAGCGAATAGCCCGCAAGGATGACAATCGAAGAGATCAGCACCGCTGCCATCAGCTCGACAAGCGTAAAACCTCTGCGCATACCGACCCCCTCAGCTCTCACGACGGAATGCGAACGGAAGCGATACAAAATCGCAATCCATGACATTGCTATTCATGCGATGCTCGAGATCATCAAAATTGGAAAAATCCACGTTGCAGTTCACGCCGGACTTCTTCGGCCAAGCCACGCGTATCTGCCCGCGGAGATAAGAATCGGCTGGAAACTCCTGCGTCGGAGCTAGCCGCTGGTAGGCCACAAAATAATTCAAGGCAGGCGCATCGCCACTCACCTGGGATACGCCGTTGATATTGAACTGCTGACGCGCGCTCCAGTTCCCCGGGGTGAGATTCCTGATCGTCGCGATTTTCTGGGGCACAAGCGAGTCAGACCAGATCGAGGCATACGCCTCGACTTCGGAAAGCTGCTGCTCGGCAAGCGTGATTGCAGCCATGCGCTCATGCGTGTTACGGTTATATGAAATCGACGTAACCAGCATGCCCAATACGCCCAACGCGCCGATCGCAAGAATCGCCGATGCCACCATCGCCTCGATGACTGTAAAACCTTTGCTCTTCACGACTGCCCTCCTGATCATTTCTTAAACAGCTTGCCGATCTTCAGGCGGTCCAGAAACCCCTTTTGGCCTCCATCGCCATCCTCTTTCTTCCCATCCGATGACTCCCACCAAGGCTCATGTTCATCAGAAACTGAAAAATTTTCTATATAATCTGCCGGAATATCGTCCGGAAGCACGATTTTCCTCGGATTGAGCGCCACGTTCAGATTCACTTTCCACCGGCCGTCCTCTTCACGCATATTCACGATGCGCTGCTCCCCATCGATGTTGACGACAAGCTCGGCTGAACGTATCCCCTTCTCATCCTCAATGCTCTCGCGGATCACGTTCGGACGTATCGAAGGCGTGATGCCATCCATCAGGTGCTCCCATGCCTCATTCGTATTGACCGCGCCGCTCTCTACAAGCTCGATCGAATCCTGCGTAAACGTGTTCCGGAACTTGTCTACATTATCCTGATACGCATATTCCAACGTATTCTTGAAAGCATCTTTCGGCTGACGGCCATAGAATTTCACAAAATACACGATCACGCCAATCACCGCGACTACTGCCGCAACGACAAGGACCCTGACCAGCATCTTCATGCGCGCCTTCGCTTTGGCCTGTGCCTGCTTCTTGAGCTGCTCCGGCTTCACCGCAGGAATTTTGGGCGCCGGCGGCACTTTTACACCGCCCTTCGATGCCGCTGACTTGAGTTTTGATGCATTTATCTTTGCCATGATGCCTCCAGATCGCTCCCCTATATCATTCTAATTTCATTCGCATCCAATATCAAACATCTTTTTGATATCCACTAAACAAATTATTCCCGATATTTGCAGCCCCCCAGAGCATCCCCGCTCGCGGTTGCCGGCGCTATCGGCGCACGCGCCAATACACGCCGGCGCGCGGGCTATCGGCCGACTGCCGATACGCCCGCGCAGAGCTTCATGACTCCCCATGCACACAAATATATAATATCGACGCGTATGAAATAGCGGCGAACAAACGACGCGTATGAAATAGCGGCGAACAAACGACGCGCATGAAATAGCGAAAAAATCATTCGTGCCGATGGTGATGGCGCCCTCGCGAAACTTCAAGCATATATCGCGGCCCCTTGCGGAACATCCAGAAACAAAACACCAGCACAAACACAGCAAACGGTATCGCCTTGTGCCAGGCATGAAGAGGCTCGCTCAAAATTGAAGCCCCGTGAACGTGCCCGTCCGCCTCCTGCGCATGTGCTGCTTCCGCATGGCCGTGCCCATCCGACTCCTGCGCATGTGCTGCTTCCGCATGGCCGTGCCCGTCCGACTCCTGCGCATGTGATGCTTCCGCATGGCCGTGCCCGTCCGACTCATGCCCGTGGTCATGCCCGTGATGCCCGGCCTGTATCTCATAGCGCGTCAGGCGCTGCCCTTGCCCATCCTGCGCCCCGATGAAATGAGCAGCCCCCGCGAGCGCCAGGGCTGGCAGAACTGCAGCGATCACCAGCGTGCACGCAAAACGGCCTCCCCAATGCGCATGGCCTGCCTCAGACATCCTAATCTCGCGAAAGCTGTACTCATACAGCACAACGAGAAGGCTGGCGCCCGCAGCGCTGCATCCCGAAATGAACGGTCCAGCGCCCAGAATATGGCTTATCACAAAAACAGCGAGTACATAGTTCGGCAAGCGTTCCGGCGGACGCGCGCTCAGCATGAATGCAAGCACGGCAAGGACAGCCGACACCGCCGCGCAGCTCCGGGCCACGGGACCGAGCGGCTCAAGCGCCTCGACAATCGGCTCGCACAGCGCTGGAAGCACAGAAGCCACAAGAAGCCATACCGCCACCTGAGTGCAGCTCGCGACGCTCCAGTGCCCAAACGACCTTTCCCGCGCGCAATAATGCCCCGGGCTGCACGATGCGCAGCACGAGACGCGTTTCATCACGACACGGGCAAGCAGACATGCCAAAAAGACTGAAACGAGGCACGCAGCCAAAGCCCAAGGGCTGAACAACGCCCACGCAAGCACGACAAGCGACGCCGAAAACGCATGCATCGAACCGCCATAAAGCATCGGAAGCGGCTGCGGATCCAGAAATCCCGTAACCTCACGCGCGGCAGCGCCAAGCATGCCGGGCTTTCCCGACAGCCGCCAGGCGACTGCAAGAAGCACTGCAAACGCGCACCACGCAGGTGCCGCGTCCAAAAGATAGCGCAGCCAGATATCAAGGATGGATATCTCTTCCGCATGCACCGGCGCCACCCACTCGACGATCACAAGCGCACCAAAGCCGCTCAGCGCGCCAAGCCCGCGCGCAATTCCTGATGCATGCCCCCCATCCGCAGAAATGTTGTGAAACACCACATGAAGCAGCATGCCGGCAATCAGCCCCTGAAGCACGTACAGGAACACAAGACCGGCCGCCGGAAGCGCAAAATGCCCGAGCGCATAACCAAGAATCGTCGTCGTCGCAAGGACTGCCAAAAGCCCCCACGTCTTTTTCAATCCGATCCGGGGAATCAGGATCAGGCTCAGGAATATGCCGACAGGAAGCCTGTGAAACAAGACGCCCAGACCGAGCATCTGCCCCATCTCCGCATGATCGAGCGACGACATCGAAAGCCCAATGCCATCGAGCAGCGTATGAATCGCAAAGCCGACAAGCACGCATGTCATCAAAATGCGCCCGGTCCTGCCCAACGAATGGCCGCCATGCGCTTCACCTTCCTCATGCGCGGCTTCGCCCGCATGCTCGTGATGCTGAAGCAGATGAAGGGCTGCCGGAACACCAAGGCCGATACCGACCGCTACAAGCCCCAGAATCCCGCCATTTTCAACACTGTGCGGAATGAGATGGAGCATCGTCAGGCCGACGATAGAGATCAGCCCGAATGCATCAAAGAACGAAAGGAACGACGGCTTTCTGCGAATCAGAGGGTAAACGCTGACACCAATAAAAAGAGCCAGCACACTGAGAACTAAAGAAAACATATATCAGATAACGGTCTCCTGTTCAGCCATGCCGAAATCGGGCATGGTGCGGCTTATACCTACATTCACCCCAGTGTGGAAGCTCTTTTTATCTCTCAGTTTTCAAAAATTGCGTTTCAGAACCGCATCTTCCGGCACAGCGGCAATGTCACATCAGCCTTCACGCGATCTCCGGCGCATGCGAACAAAAGGAATCGTCCCAAGCATACCAAACAGGAACGGCCATACCGGCAAGAAAGGACGTTTCTGCACCTGGCTGCACCCGCAGCTTTCATCGCTCCGGAAAAGCTGAACTTCTGGCGAAACGCCTTCCTGCCCCACCAGACATACGCCAGACTCACATGCCTCATTCTCCCCACATTCGCCGCACGAGCCGCCGCAACCGTCATCCCCGCAATCACGCCCATCGCATTTCGGACGGCATGCGCTGATCACACACTGATTTGCAAGGCATTCATAACCGGACTCGCAGTTGCCGCACGACCCGCCGCAGCCATCATCGCCGCAATCACGCCCGGCACAGTCCGGCACACAGACGCATGCGTATTCATCGCAGATCTCGTTTTCGCCCGCGCATTCCCCGCAGGAACCGCCGCACTCGTCATCGCCGCATTCGCGCCCGTCGCATTTCGGATCGCACCTGCATACCCCGGACTCAGTATCGCAATGGTCATACCCCGTGCATTCGCCACAGACTCCGCCGCATTGATCCGGCCCGCAGTTGCGCCCGTCGCACCGAGGCACACACTCACAGACACCAGTCAGGCCGCATGCATAGCCTTCCGAACAAGAGCCGCACGAGCCGCCGCAGCCATCGTCGCCACATTCCCTCCCGTCGCAATCCGGCACACAGACACATCTGCCATCTGAACAGATATCCTGGCTTCCGGGGCATGTCCCGCACGAGCCGCCGCAACCGTCGTCACCGCACTGGCGCCCGTCGCATTTCGGCTTGCACACGCAGCGGCTGTTCTCGCAGACATCCTGACCGCGGCACGAGCCGCACGAGCCGCCGCAGCCATCGCCGCCGCATTGCTTCCCGCTGCAGTTCGGCTTGCACACGCAGCG
>JAFUEE010000129.1 GCA_017464085.1 Pseudomonadota bacterium | reverse complement strand
GCTTTCGCGGCATCGGCGGCAGGCGCAGCGGCATCAGCTTTCGCGGCATCGGCGGCAGGCGCAGCGGCATCAGCTTTCGCGGCATCGGCGGCAGGCGCAGCGGCATCAGCTTTCGCGGCATCGGCGGCAGGCGCAGCGGCATCGGCTTTCGCGGCATCGGCAGCAGGCGCAGCGGCATCAGCTTTCGCTGTGTCTTTTGCAGCATCAGCTTTGGCGGGCTTGGCGGCTGTATCGCTCGTCGTTGCTGTTTCGGGAGCCGGGCTGGGGGCGCAAGCGGAGAACATGAGTGCAGTCAGAAGAAGTGCAAAAATCTTTTTCATGGTAACCTTTTAAGTTAGTATTGTGGTGGATCACGAAATTGGTCAGAATTATCAATTCTGGCAACCTACATCCTATGTTTAAGCTATTTTACCTGTCAAGATTCTATGATGTCATAAATGCGTTACTGATATTTTCTATTTTATTACAGAATGTTGTATATAACTTATTGGAAATAGCGAGTGCGAAAGAGCGCGTGTGTATATAATGTTTCAGATCAGTATCGTCTTGAAAAGTCAGGAATTTGAATGATTTTGAGCGATGAAACAGGCATTGGAATAAAATGATTTGTATCTATGGAAGATTTGAGCTTAGACATTATTTGAGTGTGAACAGATTTAAAATTTTCCATGTAGCAGTCGGTCGTTGCTATATATATTGTTTGAATGAGATGTATATTAATATTGTATTATTGGAGTATAAAATATTTGATATTAAAAATATAGATATTCAAATACGCATGATATATAGCGTATTTAAAACATAAAAGACATACAATGTGCGCGAGCATGTTCGACGTGTCTTGAGCAAGGTGTTTCAATCGAGAGATCTGAGAAAAGCCCAGAGTGATTGTCGAGGGGGTAGCGGCGTATTTGTAGGCAAGGGGGAACCCTTGCCACAAATAGCCGCGCAGGGGGAGGCTTCCCCCTGCAAAAAGGATCAGATATTATGGAAATTAAGGTTTGATATAATAGGCGCCATCTACGCAGTGGACATTGGGATGTTCTTTAATCGATGGCAAGATTTTGTCACGAACGGGAACGAGTTTTTTATGAAGGAGCTCTGCGATTTCAAGAGGTTTCAGGCGAGCGACTTTGCAGAGGTTGACAGCAATTTCGCAGAGTCTGAGGGTGGGCAGGCGCGGGTGCTCGACGGCGGGAAGAGCAATGCTTTCGAGGAGTGCATGGTCAGCATCGGCGAAGCATGGGGGAATATCATCGGCTTGGTTGAGCGGGGCGTCAGCTTGTGTGGTCTGAATATCTTGCGCGTTGATTTGTGGCTGGGAGGTACAGATATCTTCGGCAAAGAGCAGGAATTGTCTAGAGGAATTGTCGTTGGCCTGCGGGTCGTCGACTGTATTTCGCATTGTGCGAGTGAAGCCGCCATCAGAGAGGAGAGCCGCGAGTTCCTGTTTGTTTGGATCCGCTATGCCGATATTGAAATTTTGAGAATGAGCATCTGAATGCGGATAGGATACATCTGTTTCATCTGGTTCGCTGCTGGATATTTTTTCAGCGGGGGATGTGGGCATATATCCAGTGAGCTGATCGCTTGGTCCAAAAGTCCTGCGCCTGTGATAGGGCTGTACGATGGGCTGACCATAGGTATTTTCCTTGCGCGAGAGCGGTCGGAGGGAATCATCGAGGACGGCGGGAAGGCTGATTTTAATTTTGTGATCCATCTGCACGGGGACTTGTTCGCCAGTCTGCTCCCAGTCTGGTAGTTCGCAGCCGAGTCGCTTGGTCTGCCAGAGCATTTTGATTTCATCTTCTGAGCAGTGGACGATCTCTCCATTTCTATAAATATAACACCCTTTGGTGGTGTGCATATTAAATGAATCGCGCGTGGTGAAGAGGGGGGCATTGGAGAGCTGCGCGGGATCTATCTGCAGCGCGATGACTGTTTTTTTGCCGAAGTTAATAGTTTTGATAAAGTTAGGATCTTTAGGGCAGTCGCTGATGACTGAGCGGTCATTGAAGTTTCTGAGGATGACCTTCATGGCGTCTTCAGGTCTGGCGATTGATTTTACAAAATAAGTTATATTCTGATCCTGAACATATTTTTTTAGTCCGAGGACGAGTGTGCCGCCGCCGGAGTTTGCGAGAGCGGAGCAAGCGGACCAGAGTTCATGCGTGGGTCTGGGGCTGAGTATGGTATAGAGCTTGTCATCCGGGGCGAGATTGAGTTTCTGTCGGACTTCATCGTCAGAGACTTCGTTGCTGATCTGAGTGGCAGCATGGAAGGGGATGAGCGGCTGCCTGTTCACTTTTTCATAATTTTCCCTGAACTTGAGCTCGCCATCGGAGCGTTCGAGCCCGAGAGCGTCCATGCCTGCCGGAGGGAGTGCGGTGAACATGGAGCGTGAGGGTGGTGCATTGCACGGAGTGGGTCGATTGATATAGACGGCCTTGTGCACAGGGGAAGACAGTGAGGTGACCTTTGGCGAATCGGGCTCGACTTTTCTGAGTTCCGAGCTGCTTGAGAGCATCGGATTGTGCGCCATGGTTCTGGCCGGGTCATAGATGCGTTTGTTTGTGGCGGAGGATTTTCGTATGGCCATGAGATCCACCGCGCTGATGCGTTTTGGCTCAGTGGGTATGGGGGTGGCTGGGGACAGTCTGTCTGCGGAAAGGTTCAGCGCTTGCGTGCTGTCAGCGGACTGAGCGTTCCGAGCGGCAGATCTGCGCTTGAGTATGGCCTCGCGGCTGCTGATTGCAGTTTTGGCGGGCTGTTCGATGGGTGGCGGATAGAGCGCGTCGAGCTGCTCCTCATAATCCTCGGTGTCCAAAATATAGAATGTATTTCCGTTATCCATGGAGCGCCGTATGATCTTTTCTGCTTCGAGGCGCTTCATATAACGTATGATATCCGCGAGTTTTATGCCGGTCTTCTGACTGATCGCGACGAGCGCGACGGGTTTGCCGTATACCATCATCGATAAAATTTTGAGCATCATTTCGTATTCACGTGGCATTTCACGAGAACTCATGTGTTTCTCCATTTAATACAGCTATTTATGATCAGCTTCTGACGCGTTCGAAAAAACCAACCTGGCTTGAACGATGAGCGCTTGGGTCGCTGTGAAGACGTGAGATGCGTTGCAGACAGCCCTTCTTCGAAGACGTTCACATGACGCCTCTTGAGCACAAGGAAAACGAGTCTGTTTGTGATCCGAACTACGATAATACAGACAAGGATTCCCCTTATTCTGCTGCATCATCACATGATCAACACGGTTTGTCTTCTAGCATATTATTTTATGCAAGACAAACTTTTTTAGCCCATATTTTGGCGAAAAACGAAAATAAGAACGTGGGGGATGCATGCTTTGTCCGCAAGCGGAGAGCCTTCGAGCGTTTGTGCGGATTGGTGCAGGGGGAAGTCTCCCCCTGCGCGGCTATTTCACGCCATGCTGTGCCAAGGGGCAAGCCCCTTGGCTTGCAATGCCGCGAAATACGCCGCTACCCCCTCTGCCAAGGGGCGGCCGGAGGCTGAGGGGATTTATATATTGAGTTTTGTGTGAATTATGATATTGTGGTGAGTGTAATGATGTTATGAATGATGTACGAACAAAATTTATATACCGAAATTTGACATTTTAAATAATTATGGAAATGTTTTGCAATATCCGCTGTGTTTCATGCTTTTTCAGGCAGATTTTCCGGGCAGCGAGGGACGACAAGAGGGTTTTATCGGGTCATTTGAGCGGTCATTGTATCCCGTGTCGCGTCTGTCCGGAGCGAATTGCTTGGCTTGAATGGCGATCAGGCGTGTTGTCCGGGGGGGGGGCAGGTTTAGGGGGATTGGTTGGAACGAACGGAGAGTCATCCCGTATGCCTGGACGCGGTAGGGGGCGGAGTCATGCGAAAAAAGTGTAAAAAAGAAATTATAAAAATGGCGGAGTGTCCCAAAATACTCTATCATTATAAAGGGAGTTTTTTTGCGACCGAATCAACAAGGAGGCTGTTATGGCAAAAGAAATGTTTAAACCAACAGCAACGCAGAGTTCGCCGTCATCACGCCTGGCGCATTCGACCGCAACGCGGTCATCAGATGCGCTTCGTCAGGGCGTTTCAGGCGGCAGGAATACCATCACCAAGCAGAACGATCCGATTGGTTCCGGCAAGGTGACGGTCAGCGCGCTGAATGTGCGGGAAGGCGCTGGCCAGAATTACCGCCGCATCGGCGGGCTCACGAAGGGCAAGGTGATTCAGGTATATGAGGAAAAGAGCGGCTGGCTGAGAATCGCGTATGGTGCGGGATATGGCTGGGTGATGAAGGCTTATACGGATTACAAGACGCAGGAGCCTGTCGTGGAGCCCGAGCAGCCGAAGCCCGAGCCCGAGCAGCCGAAGCCCGAGCCTGAGCAGCCCACTTTCACGCAGTTCCAGGTGAAAGTGACGGCGGATGTCGGTCTGAACATGCGCAATGTGCCGGGCAACGGGACGACGCCCGCGAGCGGCTCTCAGGTCTATTACTGCATTCCATACGGCACGATTTTGACGGTGACGGCAGAGCAGAACGGCTGGTATCAGGTGAGTTATAACGGAAAGGTCGGCTGGGTGTGCGCGACGTGGACAGTGGATTATGATCCGTCAGTCCAGCCGCCGGCACCTTCTGTCAATCCTGACGGCGTTTTCGTGGATGTCGATCTCAAGCCCCAGCAGACGAATTACACGTGCGGTTCCGCATCGGGGGCCATGGTTTCGACGACGTATTCTGGTAAGAATGTGACCGAAAGCCAGATTTGGAACTATGCGAACTCTGGCGGCCAGGGGACGTATGTCTATGCCATCACGAATGCGATCAATTATTACATTCAGAAGAACGGCAAGGGCAAGGATTACAAATACGCGCAGACGTCTTCGGATAAGGCTTTTTTCGAGGGCGTGCAAGCAAGCCTTGGCAAGAATGCGCCTGTTCAGCTGCAGCTCAAGCCGAGTTTGCTTTCGGCGTTCGGTTACAAGTCGAACGGCCATTATGTGGTTGCGTCCGGAGCCTTTGTGAAGGACGGCGTGAATATGCTCCGCATCACGGATCCCTATTCAGGCAGCTGGACGAGCGGGGCGCCTAAAGGTCAGGTGTTTGAGGCGAAGGCATCAGATATCCGCTATTGTATTCGCAACCATTCCAACTATGTGATGCTTCACAAGGACTGTTCCGTGTGATTGGGCGCGGCGCACGGCGGTCTGCAGTGCGCCGCAGTTCGTGTGCCGGATCTGGTAGATTTTTTAAATGATGCAGTTGAAAAGAGTACTCATTCCGTTTTGTTTTGGGCTTTTTTGCTCGGCTTGCGGGCCGACGCTTGAAGAAGGCACGGATGCGCGCATCCGTGTGACGCCGAATCGGCAGATCACGTTCAGCCGGGTGACTGTCGGGGAGACACGCGCGCTTCCGTTCGTGGTGACGAGCGTGGGGCGAGATGATCTGAACGTCCGTCGGATTGAATGGGAGGGCGGCTCGTCAGTGCAGCTTTCTGCTGAAGGGAGCTCTTTTCCCCGCGAGCTTCCCAGCCAGGCGTCGATGCCTGTGTCTGTGAACTTTTCGCCGTCTCAGTCTTCGCCGTCGCCTGCGGGCAAAATCAGGATTTATTCGAATGATCCAGAGCATCCGGTGTATGAGCTTGATGTCGTGGCGCAGGAGCTTGCGCCGATGATACATGTCGTGCCATCGAGCGAAGAGAAGCTGATTTTTGGCCAGACGGATCCCGGAATGATCGCGACGAAGCGTGTCGTGGTGACAAATGTCGGCGACCTTCCGCTTATCCTGAATGAAGTCACACTGAATGCATCTGGCGATTTCAGTTACAGCCTTGAGAATGCGTCGAAGCTTCCGGTGACGCTTGGCCCGGGATCGGAGGATGCGCTGGCTGTTTCTGTTGCATTTGCGCCGACGGATCTTGGTCGCCAGGAAGGGACGCTTGTGTTTGCGTCGAATGATCCTGCGCATCCGCAGTACACATTGCCGATCATATCGAACAGTGACACGCCGTGCTTGCTGATTCAGCCGACTTTGCTGGAGTTTTCGCCTGCCGTGAGTGTCGGATCGGCGCAGACGAAGCAGGTGAAGCTGACGAGCTGCAGTGATGTGCCACTCAAGATTTCGGATGTGATCAAGACTGTGGGGCCGGATACGTATTCGTATGAGCTCGAGGGGGCAAATGCGGAACTGCTCAACGGGGAGAGCGCGACGCTCAACATCACGTTCCAACCGGTTGTTGAAGGCAGTTCTCAGGCCGAGTTCGTGATCGTGAACAACGATCCGCTTCAGGCAAATGCGACATTTAAGGTGATGGGAAGCGCATCTGCGAACCAGTGTCCTGAAGCGGTCGCGCAGGGGCGGCTTTCATCAGCGAGTACCTGGGGAAAGATTCTCGATTTGGCACCGCTGGATACGGTTACCTTGGATGGTTCCTTGAGCTCGGACAAGGAAACTGAAGCGAAGGATCTGAAGTATATCTGGAGCTTGAAGAGCGCGCCCAAGGATTCGACATCTGGGATTGCATCAAATGGGGATAAGGCGACATTTTTCCTGGATCTTGCCGGCAAATATGAGATCTGTCTGAGCGTAGAGGATTCGTCTGGCATGAAGAGCTGTAATACGGACTGCGTGACGATCACGGCCACGCCGCGCGAGACGATACACATTCAGCTCGTCTGGCATACGCCGGGCGATAAGACGATCGGGGATGAGGACGGCACTGATCTTGACCTTCATTTTATGACGCTTCCGGACGGCAAATGGGGGGATAAGGGGGTTGCTGTGCTTCAGAACGGCACGGACATCTATTTTAAGAATCAGTATGCGGTATGGCATGTTGATAATTTTGGCAATGAAGAGCCGTCGCTCGATATCGACGACAAGGATGGTGATGGGCCGGAAAATATCAATCTGAATAATCCGGCTCCATGCAGGTGGTATGCGATTGGCGTGCATTATTATTTAGACAATGCATTTGGGCCATCGTATGCGACAGTGCGATCATATATCAATGGCAAGATGCGTTTTGAGAAAGCGAATATCCCGCTCAAGCAGACGGGGGTGTTCAAGCAGGTGGCTTGGCTGTTCTGGGATGGCGCGAACGGATATTTTTATGAATCGGATCTTGCGTATGACAAGGATGCGGCATGGATTGGCATGACGCCTGTGATTCCGGAAAGTGTACTCAAGCGTGCGCAGGAATCATCGCCGCTGTGCTTTAAATAAGTATAATGGGCGCGGCCGTATCGGCCCGGTTCGCCGATAGGCCGCGCCAAAAGCGCCGCGTATTGCCGGAGGCGATAGCGGCGTCCAAAGCGTAAATAAAAAATATTATTTATATTTATGTGGATAAAATTTTTATTGTTTCAATATGTATATTAGATGCATCTATGAGAGGCTATTATGATAGAATAGTAGTTATGGCGCTTCGATTTTTTTGAGGATGGTGTCGATGATATCGTTCGGAGTGACGTTGTCTGCTTCAGCTTCATAGGTGAGCGTGATTCTGTGTCGGAGTACGTCTTTTGCGAGAGCCTTGATATCGTCTGGATGGACATAAGCGCGCTGATTGATGAAAGCGTTAGCCTTAGCGGCAGCAGCGAGTGCGATGGTGGCCCGGGGGCTTGCGCCGCGTGCGATGCTGGTGCGAATAGCGGAGAGTCCGTAATTTTCGGGATTTCTGGTTGCGCAGATGATGCTGACGATATAGTCGCGAACGCGTTGAGCGATGTGTATATCTTCGACGACGGAAGCGGCGGCAATGAGGTTTGAAGCGGAAGTGATCGAATTGGGTATAATTTTTCGGTGTGCCGTCATTCGGTCGAGAATGAGTTTTTCTTCCTGTTCGGAGGGGTAATCGATGACGACTTTGAGCATGAAGCGGTCGACCTGAGCCTCAGGGAGTGGGTAAGTGCCTTCCTGGTCAATCGGGTTTTGAGTGGCGATGACGAGGAACGGGGAGGGCAGAGGATAAGTCGTGTCGCCGATGGTGACCTGTTTTTCCTGCATGGCTTCGAGGAGTGCAGACTGAACTTTTGCGGGGGCGCGGTTGATTTCGTCAGCGAGGACGAGGTTGGCGAAGATGGGGCCTTTTTTTGCGTAGAAGGTGCCGTCGTTCTGCCTGTAAGCGAGTGAGCCGATGAGGTCGGCCGGGAGGAGATCGGGCGTGAACTGAATTCTTTTGAACTGGCATTCGACGACGCGCGCGATCGTGTTGCAGAGGAGTGTTTTAGCGAGTCCAGGGACGCCTTCGAGGAGGATATGCCCGCCAGTGAGGAGGGCGATGATGGCGGCATTGACCATGTGATCTTGTCCGACGATGACGCGTGCGATCTCGGATTTCATGGAGGAGACGAAACCAGCGTTTCGCTGAACTGCACTGACTAGAGCTTCATCCATAGTTCACCCGTAGCAAGAAAGTGACAAAAAAGCCCGCGCATGGCGGGCTTTAGAAGTAGAGACGAGAGGAATCTCAGAGATCATCCCAGCTGGAGATATTGGCGAGATTGCCCTGAGACTGCTGGTTGTACTGACCGCCATAAGCCTGCTCGCCATGAGCGGGAGCGGGAGCGGCGTTTGTCTTCCCCATTTTTGCCTTGAGAGCGGCGAGAGCGTCGTTATTGGCGGTGGCGGGTTTGAGGTTATCGAGCTCGTTTTCGAGTGAATCGCCGCTGGCATAATCGACGGCGAGTTCTTCTGAAGCCTGAGCCTGAGCTTCCATGGCTTCGACTTTTTCGGCCATGCGGTCGAACGTGGAGAATGCGGCGCCATCATTCATGCTGTTGAGAGTTTCATGAATGGTTTTGGAGGCTTCAGCACGTTTGGCCTGAGCGACGAGGAGCGATTTTTTGCGTTTTGCTTCCCCGATTTTGTTGTTCATGGTCTTGAGTTTTTCTTTAATTTTATCGCAACCGGCTTTCTGTTGCTGCCACTGTTTGTAGAAGCCGTCAGCTTCTTTCTGTGCTTCAGCCTGACGTTCGAGAGCCTGAGTGGCAAGGTCGTCGCGGCCGGCGTTGACGGCGGTCATGGCTTTGCCTTCCCATTCTTTTGCTTTCTCGATGGCCTTATCATACTGCATTTTAAGGCGTTTTTCGTAGGCGATGGATTCGGCGACTTGCGCTTTTGCCTGATTGAGCTGTTCCTGCATGTCCCTGATGGACTGGTTCAACATCTTCTCAGGATCTTCCATCTTATCGATGGCGGCATTGGCTTCGGATTTGAAGAGGGTTGAAATGCGTTGGAAAAGTCCCATTTATAAATCTCCTGTATGAGCTTAAGAGGTGGATTATTCAGCTTTGTCAGCGTATTTAATGAGTTCAGGATAGTGCGAGTGGAGCGCGTAAGCGATTGATTCGAGCGCGGCTTCAAACTCATTATAGTCGAGATTTTCGAGCTGGAGCGTGTCGCTGACAACGATATCATCGCCATCGATGCCATAGGCGCCGGAGATGAGCTCGGTAGCATTGTACTCAAGGAGTTTTTTGAAGAATTCGGCTTGGTTGTTGGTGGGTACCTTCATGATGCGGGCAGTGAAGATGACGATGGGGTCACTGACGAGGATGAGAATGTCGTTGACCTCCGGCAGATCGTCGATGATTCTGTAAACGCCGTCGCCCATTTCCTCAACTTCATCCGGGCTGAAGCATCTGTTCAGGTACTGTTCAATATCTTCTTTTGTACGCATTAAAAAACCTCCTTGAAATAAAACGTGCGTAGCCGCACACAGAAACGTAATTTCTCTACCACACAATTTCCCCCTGTGCAAGGCGCAATTCCAATCCGCTCGCGTTGATTGATGCAGTGCAGTTTCTTATGATCTGGCTGAAGAATTAAGGGGGCGAACAGGCAATAGGCAGCAGGCAATAGCGAGCATGATAAATGTTTGGGCCAGTTGCCTGTGGCTATGGTATCAGGAGGCATCCCTTCTGGGGCAGATTTGGTGGCAATTCGGTTATCTGGGGGCTTTGGGTCAAGCATTGACGCGGGGTTCCACTCGCCACTGGCAATTCGGTTATCTGGGGGCTTTGGGCTTTCAGGCCGCCCATTCGGGCGATTGATATACAATAGATTGGCAGTGGCACCACACTTCATAGCCGCGTGGAGGGACAGGGCCAAAAAAAAAGCGCCATAAGGCGCTTTTTTATATCAAGCTCAAGCTAGGAATTACTTCTTTGCTTTTTTGGAGGCTGCTTTTTTTGCAGGAGCGGCATCTTTTTTGTCAGCTTTTTTGGCATCTTTTTTCACTTCGACAGGAGCTTCTTCGTCGTCGATGTCAGCATCTTCACCATTGATGGCAACCTTGAGTTTCGGAGCGGCTTTGAAAGTGACTTTTTTGGAGGCCTTGATCTCGATGGGTTCATTGGTGCGGGGGTTACGGCCGGAGCGGGCAGCAACTTCTTTCACTGCGAACGTGCCAAATCCGTTATAGGTAATGCGGCGGTCTTTGAGGTCAACGCTCTCATCGCAGAGTGCAAACGTCAGCACTTCGAATACGGCATCCACGACTTCGCCAGCCTGTTTTTTTGTCAGGCCTTCAACTTTTTTGGTCACAGCATCCAGCAATTGAGCTTTCGTCATAATTTAAATCTCCAGAATAGTAAGGGGAGTTTTAGACGACAATTCGCATTTTGCGACTGTCAAAACGTGGCAAAACTAAGATTAGAGCCGCAATCTGTCAAGAAAATAGTAATTTGTGGGGCATAAAAATGTTTTATTTTGCTTTTTTATGCCCGTGGTTGTCAAAAAGTGCCGGATGGCTGGCATGCCTTTGGGTAAAGAGCGGCGCAATCGGGTCACTTGTGCGGCTCTGAGGGCGGCATGGAAGCGCTCTGTGCATTGTCAAGTCTGTCCATTTCTGATTGCGAGGCATTGGGGTGCCTTTGTGACAGGTGGATGATTCTGTCTGCGGCATAGATGCAGATGGAGACAGCGGCGCCGGCGAAGAGCGGCTCGATGCCGAGCCAGTATGCGCCCGAATGCCGAGTCGCGTGTGCGAACCATGCGATTGTCGTGATGCTGCTTGCGGCCATGAGCAGGACAGCGCCTCGCGGGCTCATCCTGAATTTTGGATAATAGGATGTGAGGATCGGTATGAGGAGCGAAGCTGCGGAAACGGACCCGAAGATTTTCCAGATTTTGACGACGGAGCCGGCAGCAAGCGCGATGGCGGACGCGAGCGCGGCGCCCGCGATGAGGCCGATGCGAGTTTTGGCTGTGGCAGATAGGCGTGATTTGTGAGGCCAGAGGTCTCGTCCGAGCGTCGTGGCGGTCGTGAACAGGTATGAGTCGAGCGTGGAGAGCACCGTCGCGAAAAGTCCGGCGAAGAAGATGCCGACAGCGCCAGCAGGGAGGACTTTTGCCGCGAGCGCCGGGAAGGCATGCAGCGGCATGTCCAGGTCTGGCATCAGCGCGCGCGCATACAGTCCGCAGAGCGTCGTCATCATGTCGAAGAGAATCCAGAATGCGATGCTGATCAGCAGGCCCTTGCGTGCGATTTCGGGTGTTTTGGCAGCAAACGCGCGCTGAAAGAAGTTCGGTTCCGCGAGCGTGGAGAGCGCGATGACATACCAGATCAGGATGCTTCCGAGCGGCTGCCCGCCAGTCGGTTCCAGGTGGCTCGGCGGAAGGGTTTCCAGCGGCGCGGCGCCGTAGCCGATCAGGAGGGCTGCCGAGAGGATCATGAAGCTCCCGAACATCAGCACGATCTGTATGCCGTCTGTGCGCACCACCGCGCCGAAACCGCCCCTCCAGAGATAGATGACGACGAACACGGCGGTCAGCAGGATGCCGGCGGCCTGCGGAATGCCGAAGGAGAGGGATACCAGCGAGCCCATGATGAGCATGTATGCGCCGGGGACAGTCGTGAGGAAGATCAGCACGGCGGCGCAGCGTCCGGCGGCCGGGCCGTAAGTCCGCTCGAACATGTGCGGGAGCGTGAGAGATTCAGCTGAGCGCGCGCGACGGCTCAGGAGCATCGCGAAAAGCAGCGCGCCCACATAATATGGCACGCCGAACACTAGCCAGTTGGAGATGCCGTGGTTCCAGGCATATTCGCCGACGCCGAGAATTCCGCCGTACCAGGTCGAGACCGTCGTCGCCACGAATGCCGGGAGCGTCAGCGCGCGGCCGCCGAGCAGGTAGTTCGCGCCGTCGTCTGAACGGCTCTTCTGGCGCAGGCCGATTGCGAGCGTCACGGCAAGGAATGTGGCGACGATGAGCGCGTCAGTAATGCCGATCATGGCTGCCTGTCACTTTTTGTGGCGCTGACGGTATTCCTGGTCGTGCGTCAGGTTCATCGACAGATACACGTGTTTGTTCTCGTGATCGAAGCCGTGTTTCTTGAAGAAGCGGATTGCCGGTTCGTTGTTCGCGTCGGTATCCACGAGGATCATGCGCGCGCCGAGATCGATGAAGCGCTCTTTCATCGCCGTGAAAAGCGCCGAGCCCACGCCGGTCTGTGCGACCTCGGGATCGACGCCGAGCCAGACGCAGTAGCCGTAACGCCAGGTGCTGTTTTCTTTCTCGATGACATTCCCGAGCGCGAAGCCGATGACTTTTTCGTTGCGCGTGGCCACGAAACACGTCTCCGTGTCGGATGCGAAAAATGTCACGACTTCATACTCGTCCCATGTGCGGTAGAGCGCCGGCCATTTGTCTGCCGTGAACAGCCGCTCCCCGAGGTAGAAGACTGCCGCAAGATCGCCGATCTCCATCTGTCGGATGTCAAATTCGTTTGCGGCCTGATGGTGTATGGTGTGAGACATGCGTCACCTTACTTGCACTGAGCCTTGATCTCTTTGAGACGTGCCGAGGCGTCTTTGTATTTCGCGGCCTCGAGCTTCATGAAGGCTTTTTTGGCGAGGTCGCAGTTGCCGATTTTGAAGCCGGATTCGCCCATATAATACATGACATCGTTGAGCGATTTGCCATTCGGGTAAAGCTGAAGGTATCGCGTGCAGTTCGGGATGACTTCGGCATGCGCGCCTTCGGCATGCAGGATCGCGATGTATTCCGGCAGGAGCGCTTCGTTTTGCGCGTCGTCAGGATAGCGCCGCAGGTATTCGGCAGTCGCGGCTTTCTGCGCCGCCGTGTCCTGGGCCGCTTTTTTGGCCTGGATGAATTCGTAAAGCGCGCCCTGATCGCTCGGCAGGATCAGGCTTTTGCCTTCTGACGTGCTCGTGATCGAGCCCAGTACAGTTTGCAGGCTCGTCTGGAGCTCCGAGATTGTCTTCTGCTGGACATCCATGCGCCCGCGCATGGCAGCCATTTCCGCGCGCTCCTTCTCGAGTTCCAGCGCGAGCTGGACATTCTGCTGGGACACGCGGTTGTGCGTCTGATCCTGGGTGCTCCCGAGCTCTTCAAGCTTGCGGTCCGCGCGCAGAATCATTTCGGTCAGCTGTGTCTGGTCGTTGTTGACACGCTTCTGGATTTCCGCAAACTGGAGCTGCAGGGCCTCGATATCGGCTTCCATCTTTTCCACGCGCGTCGCGCACACGAAGCCTGTCGTCGAAAATGAGAGCGCAACCAGCGAAATCAGACAAAACAAACGGAATTTCATATCACCTCCGGGCAAAGACACCGTCGCCTACATATCACATCTGAACGCATTTCAATAGCGGAATGTCCCGACTTATTTCACCTGAATTTTCGCTTTTTGCGCGTCTATTTCATACGCCGCGCCTTTTTTTTGCGCGTCTATTTCATACGCCGCGCTTTTTTTGCGCGTCTATTTCATACGCCGCGCAGCGCTTCGCGCCGTGTTTCGCATGCGTGTGTGCAAAATTCTGTACAGCGCGTGAGGCGAATGGGTGTATAAACTGCGACTCTGGTGAGGATGATGGTGTCCCATCATTTTGTTTAATCAATGAACACTCCCGGAGAATTCATGATTTCCAAAACTAATTGTCTGATATTGAGTTCGGCATTGGTCGCGGGGGCGCTTGCCGCCTGTCAGCCGGCATGCCCGCCCGCCCAGCCGTGTCCAGCCGTCGAGGCATGCCATGCCCCGGTCATGGAAGAAGAGGCCAACATGAAAGAAGCTCAGGCCGCAGAAGCTGTTCAGGCCGCAGAAGTGGCACAGGCCGCCGCGCCCAAAGTGGGTGTCAAAACTCGCTCGGAGCTCGATTCCAAATATCTCTGGAAAAAAGACAGGCTCTTCCCTGCATACGCCGATTTCAAGGCTGCGATCAAAGATACGGCCGAAAAGGCAGAAAAAATTGCGGAATGCAAAGATATCGCTTCTGCAAAGGCGCTCAAAGACTGCCTCTCGCTGTATTTTGAAACGCATACGGCGATCAACAAGCTCACGCTGTATGCCAATATGACCGACGATACGGAGCCTAGTCCCGAGGTCAAATCCGACCAGACCCAGGCGAACAACGTCCTCAATCGCTTCATGGAGCTCTCCAAGGGCATCCGCGATTCGATCCTCAAGCTCGACGATGCTGCCCTTGAGAAATATTTTGCCGAAGAGCCCGATCTCAAGGCGCATGAGCCTTATATCCGCAACATCATGCGCCGGTCTGGCCGCGTCCTCTCCGACGATGCCGAACGCGTCCTCGCGCTCGCGGGTGACAATCTCTGGGCCGAGATTGACCTGAACGAGATCCACTCGAACAGCGAGAATGTCTTTGATGCCATGCTCGATGAGATGCAGCTCCCCGTCATTAAGGATGACCAGGGAAAAGACGTTCAGCTCACGCTTTCCAATTATACGAAGTTCCGTCGCAGCGCAGACCGCAACGTCCGCAAGGCGGCTGTGGACGGCCTGATGGGCACGCTCGCGAAATACGAGAACGTCTTTGCCAATGCATACGTCGGGCAGATGCAGAACGATATTCTCTTTGCTCGCGCGCGCAAATACAATACGGCGCTCGAAGCCTATCTCGACAAGGATGGCATCCCCGTCGAGCTCTATCACAACCTGATCAAGACGGTTGGGGAAAATCTTGAGCCGCTTCATCGCTATGTCGCGCTTCGCAAGAAAATCCTCGGGCTCAGCGATGTGCATCTCTATGATATGTATATCCCGCTCTCTGAAGGCGTTGAGAAATCCTACACATACGATGAAGCTGTCGATCTGATCACGAAGGCGCTCGCGCCGCTAGGCGATGAGTATATCACTCGCCTCAAGGTGGAAATGGATCCTGCACATGGCTCGATTGACCTGCTTCCCCACGCGGACAAGCGCAGCGGTGCCTATTCCTGCTCGGTCTATGGAATCGATCCATTCATCCTCATCAATTATCAGGATTCGCTCGACGACGTCTCCACGCTCGCGCACGAGCTCGGCCACTCGATGCACAGCATCTATTCGATGCAGAATCAGCCGGCCAGCTCTTATCATTATACGATGTTCCTCGCGGAAATCGCCTCCACGACGAATGAATCGCTCCTCAACGACTATCTGTATAAAAATGCAGCCTCAGATGCCGAAAAGATCGATCTTCTCGTCGATAAGCTCGAAAATATCCGTGGGACAATCTATCGCCAGACGCTCTTTGCAGAATTTGAATATCTCGCGCATACGGCAGTCGAGAACGGCACTGCCGTTCAGGCACAGTGGCTCGACGAGCTCTACGCGAGCCTGATTGCCAAATACTATGGCCCTGAATATACGATTGATGAATTTGACAGCCGCGAATGGGCTTATATCCCGCATTTCTATTACAAATACTATGTGTACAGCTATGCAACGGGGCTTTCCAGCGCGCTATCTTTTGCCTCGCTCATCGAGCAGGGGCCGGAGAATGCCCAGAAATACCTGACCATGCTCAAATCCGGCTGTGCCAAGGATTCCGTCACGCTCCTCAAGGAAGCCGGTGTCGACCTGACAACGCCTGCGCCGATCGAGTTCGCGCTCAAGGAGTTTGACAATACCCTCAACGAGCTCGAAGCGCTCCTCAACAAAAAGTAAAGGCTCTCCGATATGATACAGCCAGGTTCAAAACTCGCGATCGGCAGCGACCATGCCGGTTTTGCGATGAAAGAAGATCTCAAGAAAATGCTCGCGGAGCTCGGCTATGAAGTCGATGACAAGGGCACGTTCGATACGGCTTCCTGCGATTATCCCGATTTTGCGGCAGCCGTCGCGCGCGATGTCGCCGCCGGCAAGGCAGTCGCAGGCGTGATCGTGTGCAGCACAGGTATCGGCGTCTCCATGACTGCCAATAAAGTGCGCGGTGTCCGCGCCGCCCTCGTGCACCATGCATACGAAGCCGAGATGACTCGCAGGCACAACGATGCCAATGTCCTCTGCCTTGGCGCGAATATCACCGGTCCCGCAATCGCGCGCGAAGCCGTCAAGACGTTCCTCAACACCGATTTTGAAGGCGGACGCCATCAGCGCCGCATCGACAAGATGATGGCTGTTGAGAAAGATATCTGAATGTCTTTGATTGATATCTGAACGTATTTATCCCCTTCTTTTGTTGAAAAAGAAGGGGATTTTGTGGGCACTGCGAGCATTCGTTGAGCTTTTCGATGTCATTGAGTGCGCAGCCGGAGTGTGAAGTGAATAGTAAAGAGGGAATGTATGAGGACGTATAGTTCAAGTGCTGGAATTATATTTATTTCCAGGAACCAAGAGGCGGTTAATTTGGAGGAATTTTGCAAGTCGGCAGGGGATGAATCATTTGGGAGCGGCAGGGAGGGGGGCAGCGTGTAACTCCTCAGGTCGAACAAATCTCCGTGACTGAAGTTACACGATTATCTGTGGTTTGCTAGGTTTACTTAAGGAAGGTCTGAACAATTGCCGTTTTTTGGACAATAGTATTTCAGACGCATAAGTTTTGTGCGGGCGAGACGCCCGCATCCCCAGGAGGTTTTCGAATTATTCAGAGCTTCCTTAATTTCTGATTATCTGATTAATTGATGACTTCTTCCCAGTCATAGTCGTCATAATGTCCTTTAGACGGTTTTGTTGAGGCACATGCATATTCGTAATAATAGCCATACCAATAGTCATAGGTGAGTTTTCTATATTTTTTTTCACAGCATGTGATATTGCTGTAATAGGTTGAGTCGCTGCTTTTTACACAGCAATGCCCCTCGTTGCACGAATAACCTCTACCACAGGTATTGCCGCATGAACCACAATTTTTATTTGTAGTTATGTCTGTTTCACAGCCATTATGATCTTTATTGTCGCAATTTGCATATCCGCGAGCGCATGTAACCGCACAGCTTCCCTCTACACAAGATAACTCGTAGTTCTTATTGGTTTGATATTGAAGTGTACAGTTATTGCTGCAGTTACCACAGGCTTCGGGGGTCATCAAATTAGTTTCGCATCCGTTCGCGTTATCGCCATCACAGTTGCCGTACCCCGCTTCACATCCTGTGGATTGACATGTGCCATCTAAACATACAATCCCGCTTACATGTTTATCTGCGAATGTTTGGTCACATTCGGTGCCACATGTTCCGCAATTTTTTTTATCTTCGGAAACTTGCACTTCACATCCATCCGCTGGGTCTTTATTGCAATCCATCCATCCCGCTTCACACTCATTGCATGATGTTTTGTGAAGCGCTTTGAGATCAACACATTTCTTATTCACTGAGTCAGTGATGCTGCATTCTGTGTATCCGTCTTGGCAACCGCAATGATAGTTTCCTCCTGGCAACTGTAAACATACATATGTATCACCGCACTTGTCATTGCATTCACTGCAGTGATTGGATGAATGTAATTTGTTGGAATTATCTTCCGTTACGCAACGATCCTCATGGAAGTATTTATCATTATAATTTTTTGCAGGGCAATACTCTATACTACACTCAATGCAGTTGTCTTCTTTAATGGCGAGATGAGATAACGTTTGAGAGATGCAGGCTTTTTCGGTAGCGGAGATTGCGCACAAGGTGCTTCCGGATGGACAGGTCGTTTTGCAAGTTCCTTCGGAACAGACCATTCCATTACACTTTTCGCCTTGATTAGAAGCTAGACAATTTCCCGATGCACCGCAGTATTGTGAATTGGTCTGTGGGTCAATACAGTTGCCTCCACATTCTACATATCCATGGTCACACACGCATCTGAAGATATCATCTATTTTTTGGCAAGATTTTCTGTTTTCTTTAGTACAGTCTTGTCCTGGATGGAATTTTCCATCAACTATTGAAGCACCACAAAATTCATTATAGCTAGGAGAAATACATTTTCCCTGGTGCATGATATAGCCTGGTTCGCAACTACATTGAGATTTTGAGCAATAGGCATTTGGACCGCAAGCAATGCCCTGATAGTTTGGGGAAGCGGGATTGGGGTCATTACATTGCCCTTTGGCACCACAATAATCTTTATCCATTGAACTGTCAGTGCATCTGTCGCCGCAGGCAGCGAATTCTGGAAGACATTCACAGTTCCCGTTTATGCATTTTTGAGAGGGGCCGCATTGAAATTCAGAAAGACTTTGGCAAGCTTGTTCCCCTTTGGCGCCACAATGATCATGATCTGTGGATGGATCAATGCAATAATCTGCTTCATCTGCGTGACAGAGCTCTTCCCAGTTTTTGGCGCAGACGCATGCATAAGATTTTTCATCAGTTGTCGTTCTGCAGACAAGTCCACTGGAACATGGCCTGCCCGTTGGCATCTCCTGAGTTGCCCCACATGTCTCGTTTGAGGCTGGATTAACACAAAAGCCATCGTTATTGAGAATACCACTTGCACAGTCGCATTTAAAACTCGGGTTATCTTTGGGACTTGTTTTGTCTATTGTGCAGCTTAAGCCTTTTTCGATTTCGCATCTCGTTCCTTTTGGCTTATCGCAAGTGGCACCGCATGTTTCAGGATCTTGAGGATTGATGCAGGTATGATTTTCATCATTACATTGCGTGTGTTCGCATTTGAATTCAACGCATTGACCGTTTATACAACTTTTGGGTATGTCTTCGGTTGATTCGCATTTTTGGCCGCAGATACCACAGTGGTTGGCATTGGTATTTAGATCGACACATTGGAATTTGTTTTTTTCATAGCATACAGCCATACCTTCAGCGCAGGAGCTGCACATGGCATGTGTGGTGAGGTCATTGTTGCTTTCATCAGCTTCAGGGCTGTTTGGAAGATTGTATGTTACACAGTTTTGCGCATTCTTCGGGCAGATGTTAAACTGGTCTGATGTTTCAAATATTTTGACAACATCTCTGGGGCAGGTTGTTGCAGTAGTTGCCTTGAGCACCACATCGAATTTTCCGCAGGCGTAGCCGTTTTCCATCTTTCGTATATACTCACCATTGCCGAAGTCGAGTAAATCGTATTGATAGGCAGTCCATTCGCCTTTGACTTTGTAACAACCGAACTCGCTTGTCACCTCGCAATGCGCGGGACGCCAGGCAGCTTTATTGGTTTTGCATTCGCTTTCATCTTTGACATCCTGAAGAAGTGTGCCGTTTGCTGGGTTAATGCATTGATTTTCGTACCAAGTCAAACCATCTCCTGTGCACTCGGACTGACTGATTTTCTGAGTTTGTACCATGCATTCTCCGGCACAGCTGACGACGATGTCATTATTCCCGACGAACTCATCGTAGAGCGCGCTGTCCCATGAACATCCAGAGAGTGTTGCAAGCAGGCAGGTGATGAGCATACAGGGGCTTTTTTTCATGATAAATCCTCAAAGTGGTGACCGGTGTGATGCGTCAAATGACGCACCAGTATGGAGAATACACAAATTCGTTACTCTGTTCAATGACTGCGGATATGGCCGTAGTACCTCTTCTGGATGCGCAACGGGCTGCGCCGCATTGCGTCGCGGTTTTGTTTTATTCATGTTCCTCGGGGGGCGCCCTTCGGGCTGACCCCGGGCTAATATCAATCGCCCCGTCAGGGCGATTGGTATTTAACCCGTCAGGGCGATTGGTATTTAACAAGATTTTGGTGGGGAGAACTTCAAACGCACATATCTGGGGGCGTCCTTTAGGTTTACACCTTTGCTCGGAAAGTGCTAGAAACTACTTTTTTCAGAAGGCGGAAGCCTGCGGAGTGTTTTGTAGAATATGATTCGTCGAGGGGGTAGCGGCGTATGCGCGCAGCCGCAGGGGAGCACATAGCCGCGCAGGGGGAGTCATCCCCCTCACAAAAATGAGTCAGATGATCTGCAAGATGCGCATCGGGGGATTGGTGGCGGAATTTTAACGTAGAGGAGTGAGTGGAATGAACAATCGCAGGTATCTCGGGATGGTGTTGCCGCTTGTTGCGGTCGCAATGATGGCGGCATGCGGGGATGAGTCAGGCAGCCAGAAGCAGAACAAGCCTGGGGAGACGAAGTGCAGCGCGGACACGGACTGCACGGAGGCTGGCAAGACGGTGTGCAACAAGGAAACAGGCGCATGTGAAGCTGCCAAGCCAGAACCCGATCCCAATGCTTGCCCGGAAGGGTGCCCGGAAAACCAGAAATGTGTCGCGGGGGAATGCGTGGACGGCAACCCCTGTACGGGCATGGATTGTGGGGAAGGGCTTGCGTGCATTCCAGTGAATTCGACGGGGCAGTGCGTGGATGTCGCATGTGTCGAGGGCGATGCGGTCAAATCGTGCGATGCAGGCAAGGTGTGCAGCAAGGGCGATTGCGTGTATGAGGCATGCGCCAAGGTGACGTGTACGCCTGGCAAGGTCTGCGGGGCGGATGGTTCGTGTGCGTTTGAGACGGCGCCGGCGCTTGTCGTGGGCGCGATTGAGAAGAAAGAGACGTCTGAGAATGGAGAGGCCGTGGATGTCGCGCTGAAGCTCAATCATGCACCGTCGGCTGATGTGACGCTCACGTGCGAGATTTCTTCTGAATCGCCGAACCCGGAGGCATCTGTGGACTGCAGCTGGGTGCGTTTCAGCGCAGACCATTGGGACAGCGAAGTGCATCTGAGCTTGATCGGCCTTGCGGACAGCGTGGTCGATGCAGACCAGGCGTTCACACTCAAGGTGACGACGGTTTCGGAGGATGCGGAGTTTAATGGTCTGGTATTTAATGAAGCATTTATCAATAAAAATATTGATAAAGCAGAGATTCTTGTGAGCCGCGCGGAGATTCAGACCAGCGAGTCGGGCGATCAGGCGTCGTTCACAGTCGTGCTCAGCTCGAAGCCGACGGCGGATGTCACGGTCAGCCTGTCGTCGAGCGAGGTCCGGTATGGCATCATCGAGGGGGCGGAAAACAACAGCCTGACGCTCACGTTTACGGCGGAGAACTGGGACTTGCCACAGACCGTGACCGTGACCGGCGTCGAGGATGGGGAGTCGCCGAACAAGACGCCGAACGGATATGAGATCGTGTTTTCGAAGGCGGTCTCGGATGATGCGAATTATAATGATTTCCAGGTCGCGCCTGTGAAGGCTGCAAATCTCGACAATGACAAGGCCGAGGCGTTTGTCAGCATTGTTCAGAAACAGCCCTGCGAGTCTGGGGAACCGGGCAGCGAGACTGAGGATCCGGAATGCGTGGACGGCGTGAAGGAGATTGAGGTCGATCGCGAGTTTGATGAAAATCAGATGATGGTGATCAAGACTGACGAGCTCGGCACGAATGTCACGCTCAAGCTGCGCCTGGGCATCGCGCCGCGCAAGCCTGTGCACGTTTTGGTGACTGCCTGGGATGACCTGACTGCGACAGACAGTGCCGAAGCGGAGACGGAAGCTGAGTTCAGCACGCCGGAGCTCTTGTTTGACAAGGAGGATTACAAGACAGGCAAGCTATTGACGGTCTCTGGCAAGGCGGATCATATCATAGATACGGATCAGACTTTTTATATTCGCCTGAGGTTCAGTTCCGATGATGATAATTATAACAGTCTTGCGCCTATATGGATTAAATGTACAAATCTGAATATGGATTATGCAGGCTTTATCAAGGAAGCTGAAACGACGATGGTCGATGAAGACAGCGAGATGAATGATGAGAAATCGCCGCTTTTATATAAAATCTCGCTGGCGAGCAATCCACAGGGCGAAGCGCTTGCGGAATTTGATGTTTCGGACAATACTGAACTCAAGATTTCGCCAAAACAGATGACATTTAATTCCGAGAACTGGAATGTGCCGCAGATATTGACAGTCAATGGCAAGATTGATGATATCGTGGACGGCGATATCGTGTCGCAGATCCTGCTCAAAGTTGACGGAAAAGATAAAGATTATACTGCTGAGGAAGTGGTCGATATCACGACGGTCGATATCAACCGAGGGGGTATCAATCTTTCGGCGGTGGGCGGATCGTATCGCGAAGGCAGCGAGGATGCGATTGATTTTGATGTCTGGCTCAATGCCAAGCCTCAGGAAAACGTCGTCGTCAAGCTTGTCTCGTCCAATCCTTCTGCGCTGAATGTGATCGGGAACACGACGCTTTCGTTTGATTCGAGCAACTGGGATATTCATAAGAAAGTGAGTTTGAAAGTCGGCGCGGATGTGGAAGAGAATGAATATGTCCGCATCAATCTGACGAGCTATTCGGATGAAGAGGCGTTCAACAAGCTGACGGCGGTGTCGCCAGATTATGTCATTTTGGACACGAGCGGCGCGGCGGTGTCGCTTTCGAGCGCGAAGACGACGCTCAAGCCGGGCGATTACACGACGACAGTCGATGTGTCTCTGAGCCAGGATCCGGAAGGCTCGCTGACGGTCACGATGGTCACCTCAAACGATCAGACGGCGGCGATCGAGCCCAAGACGCTGACATTCACGTCGGCAGACTGGGACAAGCCGCAGAAGGTGAATGTGACCGTCAAGGATCCGAATGCTGCCAAGACTGCGAAATCCGTGGAGACGATTTCCGCGCTGACATCGACCTCCGGGCCGTACAACAAGGTCAAGCCGAAAAAAGACCTCGATGTGACGATCTATCAGTTCCTGTCGAAGAACTTCGGGTACACCGGCGGTTCTCAGAGCATCGCGCTCAAGCCGGGCACTTATAAATTCGAGGTTTGGGGTGCGCAGGGCGGCTCGATTCAGCACACGGCGTTCTGGAGCGGGGGCATGGGCGGCTATTCGTCGGGGATTCTGACGACGGACAAGGATCAGACGTTCTATGTGCATGTGGGCGGCGCGGGTGTCGGCTCGACTGGCCAGCATCAGACGCTTGCGGGCGGCTATAATGGCGGTGGCACAGTGACGGCGCATCCTCAGTGGAATCATTATTATGGTTCTGGCGGCGGCGCGACGCATATCGCGACGGCCAATGGCGTGCTCTCGTCATTGAAGAATAACCGTGCGGCGATTGTCATCGTGGCTGGCGGCGGCGGCGGTTCGCGCGACCAGATGAATCATGAACCTGCAGCGCGCTGGGGGCATGGCAAGGCCGGCGGCGGGCTTTCTGGCGACGGTCCAAATGCCGGTACGCAGACAGAGAACAGCGGAAGCGGCTTGTTCGGACAAGGAGAGAATATCTTGTCGCAGGGCGCTGGTGGCGGCGGCTACTGGGGCGGCGCGTGGTATCCCGGCAACGGAACGGCCGGCGGTTGCGGTGGCTCCGGATATGTCGGCACGCTCAAGAATGCCACGTCGATTAAGGGCACGCAGGCATTTGCTTCCCCTGCCGGGCCGAATGAGACGGGGCATCCCGGTCACGGATATGCCCGAATTTCGATCGCCGAATAATTGTTTCATGGTGATGTGATTGGCCGGCTATCGCCTTGCGGCGATACGCCTGCCGGCGCGCCGCTATCGGCTTTGCCGATACGCGGCGCGTTTTTTTTAATGCGCTCGGCGCTCGAGTGTGTTAGCCTGACAGGCTATGAGATAGGCTCATAGTGCTCGAAGACATGATTCTTGGGGCTTTTGCTTTATTGTTGTGGCCATAGTTGTTAAGGAAGGTCTGAGTAATTGGCCCCTAACCCCCGGCCCCTTTCCCCGATGGGGCAAGGGGAGCGGAATTTGTTCTCCTGTGAGTGGGCGCGCCGTGCACCTTTCCCCGATGGGGCAAGGGGAGCGGATTTGCGCGATATCATGGCAGTAGGCAATAGAAGGTAGGCAGTCGTGCGCATATAAAGGCAATAGCTTTTATTCGGAGAGACTGTCGATGCTTGATTGCCGATAATGCATGGCATTTGGGGGCCATATCCACGCTTGTTGAACAGAGCTTATAAAAAACGCGCCGTATGCGCTCTTGGAGCATAGGCGCGGGAGGCGCGGCGTATCGGAGATAGCCGCGCGGCCAAAGAAATTATTTGAGTTTTTCGGGGAAGATGTCTGCGATTGTGGCGCGGCTGTTCTGTGCTTCCGCTTTGTTGATCGCGGCGGCATCATCTTCTGCCTGGGGTTCGAACGGCTCGGCAATGAGCGAGAGGCCGATGCGGCGTTTCTTTTCGTCGATATTGAGGACCGTGACTTTGACGCTCTGGCCGATGCTGACGACGGATTCGACAGTATCTACGCGGTTTTGCGAGAGCTGGGAGATGTGGATGAGTCCTTCGACATCGCCGATCTGCGCGAATGCGCCGAATTTTGCGATGCGCGTGATGGTGGCGTCGAACTGGTGTCCGAGCGGATTTTGCGCGAGGAAGTTCTGGAACGGATCGCCCGCGAGCTGGCGGATGCTGAGTTTTGCGCGTTCGCGTGCGGTGTCGATTTCCACGACGGCAAATTCAACCTCGTCGCCGACATGATAGAGCGCATTGAGATCGGCTTTGGGATCGCTGAGGGGGATGTCGTTTCGGTGTATGAGCCCCTGCTGGCCGTGTCCGATTTCGACGAAGAGGCCGAAATCAGCGATGCTGATGATTGCGCCTTTGAGTTTTGTGCCTGGGGGGCAGGTGTCTTTAAGGACTTGCCAGGGGTTGTCTTCGGTCTGTCGAAGGCTGAGGCGCAGCCTGCGTTTTTCGGGATCGACTTCGAGTACTTTGACGCGGATGATATCGTCGATTTTGAGGATCTGCTGTGCATGGCGGACGGAGCGGTCCCAGGAGAGTTCGGAGTCGTGAAGCAGGCCGTCGATCTGTCCGTTGATCTGGACGAAAGCGCCGAATTTTGCGAAATGCGTGACGCGGCCTTCGACGATGTCGCCGGCGTGCAGCTCTGCGGCATGGGAAGCCCAGTCGTCTTGCGTGAGCTGTTTGTGCCCGAGGCTGATGCGTCCCTTTTCGAGGGCCAGGACTGTGACCTTGAGCGGATCGCCAGGTTTGACGAGGCTGGCGGGTTCCGCGTTGTTCCAGCTGAGGTTCGAGCGGTGGACGAGTCCTTCGACGCCTGCGCCGATATCGACGAACGCGCCGAAATCGACGACTTGTCGGACGGTGCCGTCATAGGTCTGCCCGACGGCAAGCGCGGCGGTGATCGCTGCTTTGGCGGCCTTGATTTCTTCTGCGGCAGCGGTGCGGTGGCTCACGATGATGCTGCAGTCGGTTTCGGAGAACTTGAGGATTCTCGCTTTGAAGCGGCGGCCGATATAGCTGGAGAGATCTTGCGGTGCGTTGGGCTCGATTTCCCGGAGAGGCATAAAACCGCACAGGCTGAGGACATCGCAGACCAGGCCGTTGGGTTCGCATGCGACTGCGGTGACTTCGATGTCGGCATTGTCTTTGTGGAGTTTTTCGATGCGCTTCCACAGATTGACTGCCTCGACTTTCGAGATCACGCCTGCCCAGAGCCCCGGGCGTGCTTCGCCTTCGACATAGATTTCGTTGCGCATGCCGGGGGCGGCGTCTGGCCATTCGCTGCGCGCGACGACGATTTTCTGGTCGCCGCCGAAGCTTGAGATCACGCGTCTGTCTGTCACTTCGAGGCAGATCGCGTCGACGAGTTCACCGACATAATTTGTATCGTTCATGTTCATGTTCCTTTTGGCCTGCCGGTTCGAGTCTCGCGAGGGGCGGGCAGACGGCGCGGCTCGCGAGTGTTTAACAAACGCTTTTAGCGTTCAAGGATACGTGCCAGGATATCGGCTGCTTCTGGGAGGATGCCGCCGTCCGTATAAAGCCCGTGGACGCGGTCTTCGCCTGCGAAGCGCTCGATATCTTCGGCCATCATGCCACGGCTGCATTCAATGACAAGTATTTTGGCATTCGCGGACATGAGGCGGCGCAGGTCGTCTTTTGGCCAGGGCCAGAGGGTCTTTGGGCGCAGAAACGACACTTGTCTGCCCTGCTTTCGCGCGCTCAGGACGGCGTCATGGGCGATTCGCGCGCAGATGCCGTATGCGATGACGATGAGGTCGGCGCCGGGCATTTCGTCAGTTTCGGCGCTCGCGAGCTGCATCATGCGTTCGTAATCCGCAAAGCGCGCGTCATTTTTTTCGTGCAGCTTGCCTGGGGAGAGTTCGAGCGAGGATGCGATGCGCCCTTGGGTCTGTGGGGTGCCGTCGATGGTGTTGCGGAACTGGGCGCACATCGCCTCGATGTCGTCGGCTTCGGGCAATGTGTCGGGCAGATCGACGGATTCCATCATCTGGCCGACGAATGCATCCGCGAGCACGATGACCGGGGAGGCATATTGAAAGGCGATTCTGAACGCATCGCGCGTCATGTCGAACATCTCCTGGACGCTTGCCGGCGCGAGCACGGGCGTATGGTATTGGCCATGTCCGCCGCCGTGCGTGGCCTGCCAGTAGTCGCCTTGTTCGGGGCCGATGTTGCCGAGCCCCGGGCCTGCGCGCATGACATCGACGATGACGCCAGGCAGCCGGGCTGCCGCCATATAGGAGATGCCTTCCTGCATGAGGCTGAAGCCAGGGCCTGAGGTCGCGGTCATGGCTGTCATGCCTGCCGCGCCAGCGCCGTAAAGCATGTTGATCGCCGCGATTTCGCTCTCTGCTTGCAGCGCGAGCGCGCCAGACATCGGGAAATAGCGCATCGCATCGTGTGCGATCTCGCTTGCTGGCGTGATCGGATATCCAAAAAATGCGCGGCATCCGGCACTGAGCGCGCCGCAGATGACCGCGTCATTGCCTTTCAGAAATGCGCGTTTCATATCACTTGTCGGTTAAAGCCATGAATCGTGTGCGGGGATGCGCACGGTTTCTGGAAATAAACCGATTTTCGGATTTTGCCAAATGGTTTGGAGGGTTTTATGGGGGGGCATTGGGGTGTGCCTATGCCTGACGGCATACGGCACGTGTGGGCGCGCCCTATGCTGCGCATACGGCACGTGTGTGCGCGCCCTATGCTGCGCATACGGGCGCGCGGCACCGAGGGCATCGATGATGCCCTCAGTAGCCTAGATAGCGCCCCGTCGGGGCGCTGATGAGCGCCTATGCTGCGCATACGGCGCGTGTGTGCGCGGCTACTGATAATTTGGGAATCGCGGGGAAGTGCATTAAAATAAGCGCGCGGAGGCGCGGTTCGGCGGCGTATGCGCAGCATAGCCGCCGAGGGAAGCGCCGTATTGCCCGAAGGCAATAGGCGCGGCAAATGCGCGGCGTATCGCAGATAGCCGCGCGGATGAAGATGAAAAGGATAGGATGATGACTTCAAATGTGACGAAAAAGCGCGAATCGATCTCGATGTTTGGGGTGATGGTGCACGATGTGCAGAGGTTTGCGACCATCGCGAACGTGCTGCGGAAGTTCGGGTTTGGGAACTTGGTGAAGGCCGTGAGCACTGCGGGGGGAGAGGGGACGTCGGATGAATTCGTCGCTGAGATGCGGAAGGATTCGGCGGATACGCTCGGGGGAAAGATTCGCGGGGCGATTGAGGCGCTCGGGGCGACTTATATAAAATTCGGTCAGATGCTTTCGACGCGGTATGATATTTTGCCGAAAGATATTATTGCTGAACTAGAGAAGCTTCAGGACGGTTCTCCAAAGATGGAATTCGAGACTGTGGAGGCGATTCTGAATGAGGCGTATGGTGATTATCACAAGTATTTTAGCGAGGTGGTGCCCGAACCGCTCGGCGCTGCGTCGATCGCGCAGGCGCATGCGGCGAAACTTCTGGATGGGACGGATGTCGTGCTGAAAGTGCAGAGGCCCGGGCTGCTGCCGCTGATCCGGAGCGACATCGATATATTGAATATGATCGCGCGCACGCTGGACAAGCACATCGAGGAAATCGCCTATTTTGACTTGCCCGGGCTGATCCGGGAGTTTGAGCGGTCGATCATATCGGAGCTGGATTTCTGCAATGAACGCGCGAATATCGAGTATTTTGCGGAAAAATATGCTGACAATGAGATGATCGTTTTTCCGAAGACGTATGCGGAACTTTCGCGCTCGAATATCCTCGTGATGCGCAAGATCGAGGGGGCGAAGATTACGACGGAAATACCGGGGACGCCGGAAGCTGTGAAGATGGCGGATGCGATTCTGGATATCGCGTTCAAGATGGTGTTTGAGGACGGCGTGTTTCACGGGGATCCGCATCCCGGGAACGTGTTTGCGACCCCCGATCACCGCATCGGGCTGCTCGATTTTGGGCTTGTGGGCACGTTTACACCTCGCCAGCGCGATGAATTCACGCACCTGGTGCTGGCGGTGAACACGGGGGATTGCTCGGCGATTGCGCGCATTTTGCTGTCGCTGGGGCGTCCGACCAAGCGCGTGGTGCTGGCAGACCTTGAGGCTGAGATTGGCGCAATCTTGCAGAAATATTATCTTTCATCGCTCAAAAAAATCGATGCGGCGGCGTTTGCGAACGATTTTATCGCCGCAGGACAGAAGTTCGCGATTCAGATTCCCAGCGAGTTTACGAGCGCGGTGCGCGCGGTGATCAACTTGGAGGGGATTATCCTTTATCTCAATCCGGAACTGGATGTGACGCGGACTGTGGCGCAGTTTTCGAGACAACTGTTCGCGAAAAAACTCGATCAGGAGAACCTCGTGCGTCTGGCATGTCAGGCGGGCATCGGGCTCGCGGAGCTCGGGCGAGGCGTGCCGTCGCATTTTGCACAGTTCATGCAGGATATAGAGCATGATGGGATGGCTGTGAGGCTGCCTGAGCATACGTCCGCGCCGCTCGTGGATGCGGTGAATACGGCTGCACTGTGCCTTTCTGTATCTGTGATGCTCGGCGCGGCGCTCGTCGCAGCTGTTCTGTTTATGCCGCATCACCAAGCCGCTATCTGGGTGATTTTCGTCATCTGCGTTCTTTGGAGCGCAGCGCTGTTCGTGATTCACGCTCGCTCGCGCGCGACGCGCTCAAAGATACGGATTGATCCGATTCTGTCTGGCTTCCGCCGTCGCAAGAAGTGGTTTTAGTTGGTTTTGTGGGAGGCGTTTGTGGGGAGACGTTTGTGGGGGAAACCCTTTC
>JAFUEE010000128.1 GCA_017464085.1 Pseudomonadota bacterium | reverse complement strand
TTCAGCCAATGCCAATACATCTTGTTCAAAATTATCGTGAATTTCCTGTTCTGAGATGCCGCAAAGCGTTGCATACCGATCGTCGAACGTCAGTTCGCTCAGGTTGTTCAGCGCACTGAAGACGCTCAGTTTGCCGATTTTCGTCACCCCCGTGAACAGCACAAAACGAAGATAATCATCCAGATCCTTGATATTGCTGTAAAATCCGTTCAGTACATTGCGATGCATATCTTGCAGTTCTGGATTGCCAATGGTATCCAAAACGGGCTTTTCATATTCGTCAACGAGCAAAACAACGGGCAAACCTGTTTGTTTTTTGGCACGAATCACGACCTCAGCCAACCGAACGCCCAACGACTGTGCCGGATTTTCAACGCCATATTCAAGTTCCCACTGACTGAGCGCCCAAGAGATTTTTTCAGACAGCCCATTAGGCTCACAATAATTCACGCCGTTGAGCGACATGTGCAACACGGGGTGTTGCGCCCAGTCCTGTTCAAGCCTAGCCATTGCAAGCCCTTCAAACAAAGCCTTTTTGCCCTCAAAATAGGCTTTGAGCGTCGAGAGCAACAGGCTTTTCCCGAAGCGCCTCGGGCGAGACAGAAAGTTGTATTTGGTATGATTGACCAGCCGGAATATGATGTCTGTCTTATCGACGTATGCATAGCCGCCTGTACGGATCGCTTCAAATGACTGCATGCCAATCGGATATTTCTTTACCATGATCAAGCTCCTGCCTACAAGGTCACCGCAACCTCGCACCATCCTTTTCACTCGCTTAGCCAATCGAGTCAAGAATTTTGAATCTAGCCGACCATGCCTCACGTTCACGCTATCCCCATCCCGGCAGAGAGCTCGCGACGTATGCCGTCAGGCATAGGCGCGAGAATGCGCGACGTATGCCGTCAGGCATAGGCGCGCCCCAAAACAATACGACTTTCGCTTTACGAAAACCCAAGCAACCGCTAAAATCGATACGTCAAACGGCAGCAATGCCTTGCGATGAAAGGAGCGCGGTGATGTCTGATAAATTGACCTTAGGTGCGATAGCTTTGGTGGGGCTTTGCAGCTGCCAGATGTTCGGATGCAGCCACAAATCATTCCTGGATAACCAGCTTTCCAATGCGGAGGTCGAAGCGCTCATCGCGACGCCAACTTCCAACAGCGAACTGGAAGCCTTTATTGAAGATGTCAATGTCAATGCGCTCCCTCTCGTTTTTGAGGATGGCCAGAAGAGAAATCTTCACGATCTTCGAGAAATCCTAAAAATCAACTGTTCCCAAAGTCCGGATTGTAAAGAGAAGATTGATGTCAATCCCATCGTCCTCGACAACTGCATCGATAACACGCTGAGCCTTATGAAAGGCGAGCTCAAAAAATATCCGAATTGCAAATCGGAAATTCAGCTTCATTATAAAGCGACACATTTCTGCATGATGCTCGAGCACATAACGACCTGCCGCGAAGAAATTCGCGACCTCGACGATCGCGCGAATGCTTTAATTAAAAACATGCAGAGCGCAGCAGATTGCATGAAGATCTTTCTGCCGGATATTTCTGCAAAAGACAACTGCATCATGAAGCAATCTACAGCCGATGAATATTTTGAAGAACAACTCGCCGCTTATTGCAATCTCGCGGAATCATGCCACGCGGCATCAAGCGCAAAGGAGTGCCAAAAGAAATATAAAGATCTCTTTAGTGGCGATAAATCATTTAAAAAAGACTGCTCGCAGCTTCATAAAGAAGCGCTTCTTTATGAACTCAAGTTCGTCAAACGCGTACAAAATAAATTGCCATCTTCAAATGCATGTGAAGTCGTCCAGACCTATGAAACATCTTATCGCGTCGAGGAGCTGTTTGCCAAATCGCGCACGCTCGACGATTACAGGTTCACGCTTATGGATGAAGTGCAGAAACCGGCTGACCAGCAACGCCTCACCAAAACCAGAATGCTTGCCAAATATAGCGACAAAGTCATCGATGACAGCAATTTTATGCGAGAATACTATGCGAGTACTGCCAACTATGAAGCCTGCATGATCGGGCATCTTTCGCCGAACTGACGAATTTGCCACCAAAACGCCATGATTGTTTTCGCGCTTCAAGGCATAGTCCCCGTTGTCAGCCAGCGAGCTGAGTCATGACACCTATCGAATGGAGACTATGAGATGAAAACGATCCAGGGTAAATTCAACAGTGCAGTCATTTTCACAGATGTTGTCGATGAGTCTAGCCTTGCGCAAGTCCAGCTGCTTTGCGACCAGCCATTCACAGAAGGCGCGCACATCCGCATGATGCCCGATATTCACGCAGGCGCAGGGTGCACGATCGGCACGACCATGACGATCACCGACAAGATTGTCCCGAACCTCGTCGGTGTCGATATCGGATGCGGCATGTACGCCATCGAGCTCGAACAAACGCAGATGGATTATGCAAAACTCGATGAAACCATCCGCGCACATGTGCCTTTCGGCCGCGAAGTCCGCCCGGAAAAGCATGAATTCGCCAACGAAATCGATCTCACAGAGCTCCGCTGCTACCGCATGGTCAACGACAGGCGCGCAATCCGCTCCATCGGGACTTTGGGCGGCGGCAACCATTTCATCGAAATCGACCGTGACGAAAATGGAAAGCTCTGGCTGGTCATCCATTCCGGAAGCCGATATCTCGGCCTTCAGGTCGCCAATACCTACCAGGAAATCGCCTGGCAGGCGCTCAACCACACGCACATCAGGGATCTGCGTGCCATGATCGATGAAATGAAGGCCAACGGACAGCGAAATAAAATTGAAAAGACAATCAAAAAGCTCCGAAAACAAGTCATCACCGATATCCCCAAAGATCTCGCTTATGTCGAAAATGAGGATTTTGAGGATTACTTGCATGATATGGAAATCGTCCAGAAATATGCTGAACTCAACCGCAAGGCAATGGCAGATGTCATCATTCGCGAGATGAAACTTGATGTCGCGGATGCATTTACCACGATTCATAATTATATCGATATTCCCAACCGAATCCTCCGAAAGGGGGCAGTTTCCGCCAAGCTGGGCGAAACATTGCTCATTCCGGTCAATATGCGAGATGGAAGCCTCATCTGCAAAGGCAAGGGAAATGATGAATGGAATCAGTCCGCGCCTCATGGCGCAGGCAGGCTGTTCTCAAGAACTCAGGCCAAACAGACGTTCTCTGTGGAAGAGTTTCAGGCAACGATGGACGGAATCTTCACGACATCCGTCAGCGCAGATACGCTCGACGAATGCCCGATGGTATATAAACGCATGGAAGATATCGTCGATAATATCGCGCCGACAGTAGATATCCTTCAGGTCATCAAACCCGAATATAATTTCAAGGCCTCAGAATAAGCGCAAGGCGCGTTGCGCAGGCACTGTTATCCGGCCTGCAATGCCGCCTTGCGCAGCAGATTCTCCCCTGTGATTTCTGACATAATAAATACATCCTGCCAGGCAAGCGCATCAATAGTCATGCGATTCTGAACCGCAAGCGAAAGCGCATGTATCATCCCGGAAAGATCAGCCAATGAGGCGATCTGCGCGCCGACAAGCGCGCGATCAGAGGACATATAGACAAGTCGAAGCGTGACTTTGACTTTATTGCCATCCGACGCATTCAAATATTCCGCGTCCTCCACATCGACCCATTTGACATCCAACCCCAGATTTTGCGCTGCACGCACAGAAATCCCGGTCGTGAGCAATTTCATATCGTAAATACTCAAACCGCTCGAAGCCTGCGAACCGTGATGCGGCGATGGAAAACCGGCAATATTGAGCGCCGCAATGATTCCAGTCCGTATCGCATTGGACGCAAGCGAAACGGCTTCATATTCTTCAGTCGCATTATTATATACACATGCACAGTCGCCTGCCGCATAGACATCCGGCAAATTCGTCTGCTGATAATCATCGACGCGATAGGTACCGCCAGGCCCAAAATTGAGCACGCCGCGCCCGAGTTCCGTGCAAGGCTCGCTGCCCAGATTGACAAGCGCCATATCTATGCCGAATCTCCCGCGCGAAGTCCGTATCCCGTTCACTGATTTCGTGCCGTCAAATCCTGTCACGCGCGTTCCTGTATATATCTTTATCCCACGATCTGTCATCCTTTTGGCGATGAGCTCTGAAAATATCCTGTCCGTATGCGTATATAAGATGCGCGGTGCAGTATCAAATAAATAGACCTCTTTGCCCTGCCGACAACAAGCCTCTGCCATCTCCACGCCGACATACCCAGCCCCCACGATACCGATCCTGCGAACCTCCGGGCGCGCCAGCTGTCTCACCGTCGCCTCCCCATCGCGATACGTCTTCACAGAAAATATATTGTCGAGATCTATACCGGGAATCCCCGCACGGCGCGGCCTCGACCCAGTCGTCAATAACAGCTTGTCATACGTATCGACAAATTGCTTCCCATGCTTGTCTGTGCAAAAAATCTTGCGGCTCTTAAAATCAATACTGTCCACCCGTGTTTCAATGAACACTTTTGTCCCATGACCGCTGAAGTCATCTGGGGATGCATAAAATAGCCCCTCTCCGCTCGCAAGCTGACCGCCAATCCAAAGCGCCATGCCGCAAGACAAAAAGCTTATCTCGCGCATCTGGTCATAAATATGAAGCTGAACGCCCCCAAGGTTGAGAAGCGTTTTCGCCGCCGCACATCCCGCATGATTGAGACCGATAATGATTACTTTCATAAAAAATCCGATGTTTTGAAAAGTCAGTGACAGGTCTTTCGATTCACCAAAAGAGAGAACAGCGCCTTTCGGCAAACACCTTGCACATCTGCAATATTACCGTAAAACTGAGCAAGTTTACGGCGCAGCGAGCGCGCAAAGCATGTGATAATTGTACGCTTGGTTAAAATGCGGTGCAAAAAATGTGTCGCAAAACGTCAGTTCATTGATCGTCATGCCTTGCTGAATCGCAAATGCATAGTACTTGATATGCTCAGTGATATCATGCTTTGAGAGCATCTGCGCACCGATCAACTGACGGTTATTCTTGCGATAAATCAATCTGAGCAAGACTTCATGGTCGGGCAAATTCATGAACGGATAGAACTGCCTGCCGCTGATATCAGAGAAATTGATATCAATCTGGCGGAATTTTGCTTCCGAAGTTGTGATTCCTGCTGCTGCAACATATAAATCGCCGACTTTGAGTGCACGCGCGCGCTGCGAATAATTGAAATCAATCTTTTTGCCCATGATATGCAATGCCGCGATTGTACCAGAGCGCACCGCTTCAGATGATAAAAATACAGATATATGATCGCCCACGAGCGGATCATATCCCGCCGCACAATCGCCCACAGCATAGACATCCGGCAACGTCGTCAACTGATCATAAGTCACGCGATACGCGGCCCTTTCCGTGCGCGCGGCATGCTCACACAGCGATGAGACGGGATAAAACCCGACATTGAGCATGACAAAATCGACTTCATGCGTACCCGTGCTCGTCACGACATGCGTCACTCGTCCCTCATTGCCGATAAATCTTTGCAAACGCCCTGTCTTAATCTCCACGCCGCGCTCACGCAATACCGCTTCAATCCTATCTGCAAACGGGCGACCATACTGGCTCGCGAGCAACTGCCCTGGGTCGATCACAATCACTTCACATCCAATATCACGACATGCTTCTGCCAGCTTTACACCAATATAATTCCCGCCAATAATCGCAACGCGCTTGATATGATGTGTCATAAACTGCTCGACACAATCCTTCGCATTCTCATAAAGACGCACAAAATGAATACCCTTGAGATTGATACCCGAAACTGGAAATTGAGATGGCCGAGATCCCGTCGCGAGTATCAGGCTGTCATACTGTTCTACAAACTGCTCTCCAGTCGCCTTGCGCGCACTCACAGTCTTGTTGATATGATCGACCTCAAGGACCTCAGTTTCGCCATATACTGTCGCACCAAGCGCCTGCATCTGCTCAGCGTTCGTTGAAAATACTGACGCATCTTCCACTCGCTTGCGAAGCCACTGCGGAAAAAGCTCATTCATAAACCCGATGCGCTTGTCTCGTTCAAATATACTCACCGAATAATCACTCGATGACAACAATATCTTTGCCGCCGTAATCCCGGCAGGACCGCCACCAATAATAATTACTTTCTTCATATATGCTCTCTCAGATACAAAAATCCTCAGAATTCGTGTCGTACTTCGTTGACGATATCTTATCGTCGCTCGACTGCTTGCGATGCGCGTTCAAAATAGCTGCCTCAAGGCGCTCAAAACGCGCCTCAATGCGGCGTTCCACTACAGGATAAAACTCTTCTGCCCATAATTTTCGAATCATCTTCATAAAAGCCTGCTCAAAACACAATGCAGCCATTCCAAAGAGTTCGTTGCTTGTTTCGGCCTCAGCACAATCCACCTCACAACAGCTATTTACATGATTTTTTTCATTATCCAGTATTATATCCTTTTCCCGTTCGCCAGTATCCTGGGCATCCGCTGCCTCATATCCGCGACGCATATCCAATGCAACATTCGGATTGATTACAAAGTGAAATGCGCGCTTGTTTTTCTCAGCTGATTCAATGAGTTCTTCTGGCGATAGAATAGGTCCGTAGTCTACAACTTCGTTTGATGCATCAGCCGGAGTTTCTGACATGCCTGTTGCATCATTGCCGCCCCGAAACCCACCGCCGACAGAAAACAGCGTCGATTGCTGCGGGGTAAATGACTCCGGAGAGAGCATCTCGGGCGATTCTCCAGCTTTTTTCAATCCACCACCGACTGAAAATAGCGTCGATTGCTGCGGGGTAAATGTCTCCGGAGAGAGCATCTCGGGCGATTCTCCAGCTTTTTTCAATCCACCTCCGACAGAAAACAGCGTCGATTGCTGCGGGGTAAATGACTCCGGAGAGAGCATCTCGGGCGATTCTCCAGCTTTTTTCAATCCACCACCGACTGAAAATAGCGTCGATTGCTGCGGGGTAAATGACTCCGAAGAGAGCATCTCAGGCGCTTCTCCAGCTTTTTTCAATCCACCACCGACTGAAAATAGCGTCGATCGCTGCGGGGTAAATGACTCCGGAGAGAGCATCACGGGCGCCTCTGCGGCACCATTCGCTCTTTCCATATCATGCGCATTGATCTGCGCTTCATTCCGATCCCCTACAAAATGCCCAAGTGAAAAGTCGAAACCTCGAGATGCAGATGGCGGTTTTACAAATTCAGTCGTCAAAATCTCAGGCTTACTTTGAGCATCGCTTCGCGCAACATGGTATGACCGATTACTGTTAGCCAGCAATTTTTTAAGCACCGCAAGGCTGTCTGTAGCGACATTCTTTTCAAAAACCGGCAATACCGGAGCCTTTATCGTCTGGTATGCCCGTGCGCTCAAACGACTATCCACATTGCCTGTAGATGCCGCACTTCGTATGACAGGCGTCCGGCGAAATCCTCGCCCTACCGAATTATCCCGAACATCAGCCGTGCTCGTGCCAATCTCCGAGTCCGCTTCCATCCCTCTCCATATCCCAGAAACCTGGATATCAAAATGCTTTTTCAAATCCGGGCGAGCAGTCTGATAAAGCTCCTCGGAACTCATCATGATTGCTGCCCCATCCTGTTTTGGCGCTTCTGCCTGTTCCGCCGCCGCTTCACAGCTGTCGATACCTTGGGGCACATTCAATTCTTCAGAAATCATCATCATTCCTCATGGCAGATGGCGGTCTGTAAACCCGCAATCGTCATCCGTCGTTCAGGATCAAGTGGCCTTTATGCCCACCCATCTCAATTTGATACATTTAATATAGACAACAAAATTCAGCAACACAGCTAAATCTCGCGCTACCCGATACATCTTTTCACATTAAGTCGTGACAGATGCAACAAGATTCATGTATCTGAAGTTGCACACGCCGCCGCAAATATTTTCACATTCCTCAGCAGACGCCGTCCAGTTTCCTGTTCCTAACCGCGCGCTTCTCGTCGCCGTGGCTAGCCACGTCTTTGCCGAGTACGCGCCCGTTTTCGGCCTATCGCCAGCCTTTGGCAGGCGATACGGCCTTTGCGCTCCCCTATGCGCTTGCGCGCATACGGCTCGCGCCCGGCATACAGCGCATACCCGAGGTCTGTAGCGCCCCACAATATTCATACATTTTAAAACAATGTGACATTTTTCTTGAGAATTGCCTGAAATGTGTTAGATATCGCTTGATTTGTTAGACATATCTAACAAATCATCACGACTTACATAAAACAAGGCGAAAGCGATGGGCATTCTCAACAAATTCTTCAATCAGACGCGCAAACCAGAAGGTTTTCTGGGCCGGCTCATGCTTCATCTCATGAACTCCGGGCACACAAAACTCGCAGACTGGGGGCTCTCGCAGCTCCCCAAGCTCTCCCCGACACATATTGTAGACCTGGGCTGCGGCGGCGGCAGGAACGTCGCGAAACTCTTACGCGATTATTCCCCTGCGGCCGTTGACGGGATCGATTATTCACCGCTCTCAGTCTCAAATGCGACACGTTTCAATCAATCCGCAATCAAAGCTGGCAAATGCACCATCGCGGTCAATAATGTTTCCGAGCTCTCATTAAAATCAGAACAATACGGCCTGGCAACCGCATTTGAGACCGTCTATTTCTGGCCGGGGCTGGAAAATTGTTTCGCACAAGTCCTCCGAATCCTCCAACCTGGCGGCACATTCCTGATCGTCAATGAATCCAACGGGACGGATAAGACGGGCAAACAATTTGAAAAGATCATCGATCAGATGAAAGTCTATACAGATGAAGATCTCAAAACAGCGCTCAGCCGTGCAGGTTTTAGAAACATCCGAATCACGCACCATCCGCATCATCCCTGGCTTGCAGTGATTGCAGAAAAATAGGCAGGATTGTTATGAAAAGCAAACAATACAAAGATCTGTCAATCAAAGAATTCACCAAAGCCGCAGAAATCTATGACAGCGGACATGCTGGCATCTATGAGCTCTGCAAAGATGATTATCCGCCGATTCTCGAGGAGCTTGAAAAGTTTGAATTCACAGACCTGCTCGATGTCGGCTGCGGCACCGGTCCGATGATCGAACTGCTTTCAAAGAAATACCCACAAAAGCGCTATAAAGGGCTTGATCTGACGCCAAAGATGATCGAAGTCGCAAATGCGAAAAAGCTTCCGAATGCAGAATTTATCGTCGGCGACAGCGAAGCGCTTCCATTTGAAGACGAGAGCTTTGACGCAGTGATCTGCGCAAACAGTTTTCACCACTATCCAAATCCTCAGAAGTTTTTTGACGGCGTCAAGCGAGTATTGCGCAAGGGCGGCCGGCTGGTCTTGCGCGATTATACGACATTTTCCTCACTAATATGGATTGCCAACTGTATTGAAATGCCACTTGCCAATCTGTTCGGCCACGGCGATGTCAAGATTTATACGCTCAAACAGGTACAAGAGATGTGCGAACGCGCCGGGCTCAAACCTGTCACACTCGAAAAGCGCGCCAAGATGCGGCTTCACCTCGTTGCAATGAAAGGAGAATAAATATATGTCAGCGAATTATAAGAATTGGATTCCTAAAGGGATGATTTATGGTTTTATGAGCGGCACGTTAGCGGCCACTGCAGGCGCAATCGCCCTCAATCTGTTCACCGATGCACCTGCCGCAAAAGTCACATCGTATGTCCTCGGCACTGGCGCATTCGGGCTCGCATGCGCCTCTGCATGGTGCATCTACGCCTATACGCAATTCTCATACAACGGAAAGCGCAAACTCTCCAAACAGATCGTCGAAGGCGTCGCAGATTATATTGATATGCCAGAAAACAGCCGCATCCTCGATGTCGGATGCGGAAGCGGCGCGCTCACGATCGCGACTGCCAAGCGCAATCCAAAGTGCCATATCGTCGGATGCGACCGATGGGGACTGGAATACGCAAGTTTTTCCAAAAAACTCTGCGAAGAAAACGCAAGCGCCGAAAACGTCAGCAACGTGGAATTCGTCAACGGCGATGCCACTCACTTGCCATTTGAGGATGAATCTTTCGACTGCATCACATCCAATTATGTCTATCACAATATTCCCGGCGACAAACAGAAATGGGTGCTCGAATCCTTGCGCGTGCTCAAAAAAGGCGGCACATTTGTCATCCACGATCTGATGAGCAAATGGCTTTATGGCGATATCAGAAAGTTTATGCAAACACTTCGTGAAATGGGCTTTCAAGATGTCAAGCTCATTGACACGACTCAAGGCAAATTTATGACACCTTGGGAAACCAAATGTCTTGGCTTAGGCGGCTCATCCATCTTATATGGTAAAAAATAGCGTATTAAATATATAAAGGAACAGCTATCATGTCTCGACAGGCATCTAAATTTCAAGAAAAGTTCATGTCCTATATCTACAGGGGCAAAGAGATTTTCAAACCGCTCAATACCGGACGCATAGACGAACACGTCAGCTGCATTCGGGAATTCATCGCCAATATATTCTTTTATACAAAAAATGGCGTCACAATCATGATTGATGCCGGCTACAATTACGAACGCCTCAAAGAAAAGATGGGCTGGCTCGATATCGATCCGAAAGATATCAAGCATATTCTCATCACGCATCAAGACACAGACCATGTCGGCGCGATCGAAACAGACAGCGACCTGCTCTTCAAAGATGCCAAAGTCTATATCGGCGAAATCGAAAACAAATATCTCACTGGAGAGAAAAGGCGCAAAGTCTGCTATGGCTTATACAAGCTCCCGATGGTCAAAACAGACAACGAACGCGTCCTGCTCAAAGACGGAGAGGTGTTCCATATCGGCGATATCAAAATCGAAGCGATCCTTGTGCCCGGCCATACCTGGGGACATATCGACTATCTGATCGATGATACCTATCTGTTCACAGGCGACACGATCTGGTTCGGCGCGGATGGCGGCTACAGCTTTATCAACATGCTCGCTGAATCAAACGATGTTGCCATAAAGTCGCTCGAAAACCTTGAAAAACAGCTGCGCAAACGAAATTTAACCCCCAAAATTATCACAGGCCATACAGGCTGGACGGACAGCCTGGATTTTGCCTTTGCGCACCGCGATAAAGTCTGCAACTCATGGCACAAACAAAAGCCGCACGACCCAGTTGCAGAATATGACGGATATGACGAATCAGCTGATACCGAAGAAAAAGCCAGATCCGTCATGCTCGAAAAAAAAGTAATCTCATTTCAATAGAAGAAAATTATGAGCGACAAAATCAAAAGTTCCTATAAGACATCCAAAAATATCTATGATGATATCATCACTCACAATACATGGTGGAGCAGACTTTATAATAAAGTTTTTTGGAATGATGTCAATGACAACGATATCGCCCGCTCCCTACTGATGCACATCCCCTCAGCCTTCTCGGGAAAATTGCTCGATGTTCCAGTCGGAACAGCGGTATTTACTTGCCAGAAGTATCAGTCTCTTCCCAAGGCAGACATCACCTGCCTGGACTACAGCGAAGATATGCTCGCGCAAGCCCGGACGAGATTCAAGGCGAATGATATTCAAAATATCAAGACCATACAAGGCGATGTCGGCGATCTGCCGTTTGAGGACAATGCATTCGATATCGTTCTGAGCATGAACGGATTTCATGTATTTCCCGATAAAAAGCGAGCATTTCAGGAAACGCGCAGAGTGCTGAAATCTGGCGGAAAATTCTTAGCTTGCTTTTATATCCGCGACCGCTCAAAGATTTCAGATACACTCGTCAAATATATCCTTGCCCCAAAGGGATGGTTCACCCCGCCTTTCGAGACCTCGGCCTCGCTCAAAACATATCTCAACAAACATTATGAAATCGAAAGCTATGAGGTGAGAGGTTCGATCGTGCTATTTTCTGCCATCAAGCGGTAATCGCACGATCTTTCTTTTCATAAAGTGCGCGATATAAAAAAAGCCGCCGCGTATTCGCGATGCGAATAGCGGCGGCAGCCAGACCGTATCCGCCCACGGCGGATAGGGACGGCGCGCAAAGCGTATCGGCGCGGACTGCAACGCTGACCGTGCCGATAGCTGGCGCAAAAATATATAAAAAAGGCGCTCCGAAGAACGCCTTACGATCTATTAGAGTTTTCTGACATCGCAGAAGATATCGAACAGCGCCTGAACGCTCGAGAGCAAAGCGAGACGATTCATGCGGACAGCCTCATTCTCGGCATTGACGAGGACGGCCTCAAAGAAAGCGTCTGCCGGCGCGCGGAGCGTTTCCAATTTTGAAAGCGCGAGGTCGAAGTTCTTGGCGGCCATGGCCTCTTTATAAGCCGCAGAAACGCTTGAAATCGCATCATAGAAATCGTTCTCGGACTTGTCTTCAAACAATTTCGCATCGACCGCACCGGTCTGGACATTCGCCTGACGGACGATATTGGCAACGCGCTTGAAAGTCGCGGCGAGGTTTGCAAACATCTCGCTGGCGCGATGGCGCGAAAGCGTCTCGACACGGCCAATAATCGCGGGGACATCGGCGAGCGGGGAGACCGCGAGGACGGAATCGACGACTTCTGCGGCGTGATTTTCGAGCAGCATGAAGCGCAGGCGCGTTTTCATAAAATCTATAATCTGCGCGCACAGAGCCGCATCATCATTTGTCTTGGGCTTCTCGCCTAGGCGCGCCTCGGTCTCGCGGACACAAGCAATCGCAGCCTTGACGACGGGTTCCAGAGCCATCGCCTGATGATGCTCATAGAGCGTGCGCATGATGCCGTTGGCGCAGCGACGGAGCGCGAACGGATCGGCAGCACCGGTCGGAATGCGCCCGAGCGCGAAGAGCGCGGTGATCGTATCGACCTTGTCGGCAATGCCAGCGATGGCACCGGTCAGCGTCGAGGCGACGGGGGCACCTGCCTGGCGCGGGCTGTATGTCTCGCGGATGCCCGTGCAGACATCGGCGGGAAGCCCTTCTTCGCGGCCATAATAATCGCCCATCATGCCTTCGACTTCGGGGAATTCATAAACGACGTTCGTCGCGAGGTCGGCCTTGCAGAAATGCGCGGTCAGGCGGACATTTTCCTTATTGACATCGCCATTCCAAAGATCCGCAACGGTCTGCGACAATTTTTCATCGCGCAGGACTTTATCATAAGTGGAGCCCATGCCTTCGATATAACGCATGTGCGTGAGCTTCTCATTATAATATTCCAAATTATGTTTTCTATCTTCCGCATAGAAGAATTCGGCATCTTTCAGGCGAGCGACGAGCACACGCTCATTGCCGCGAGCGACGACCTTGCGGTCATAGACTTCCGTGTTTGAAAGCGTCACAAAGTTGGGCATCAGGTTGCCCTGATCATCGACGACGCTGAAATAGCGCTGATTCGTGACCATGCTCGTGATGATGACTTCGTGCGGGATTTTGAGGAAAGCTGGATCGAACGCGCCGACGATGCCGACCGGCCATTCCAGAATTTCGACGACTTCCTCAAGAAGCTCAGGATTCTCAACGAGATGACCGCCCACCGACTTGGCGGCGGCATACGCCTCTTCCATAACTTTGGCGCGGCGTTCATCGGTATCGACGAGGACTTTCGCGTCGCGGAGCTTGTCGACATATTCTGCAGGCGACTTGACTTCGATGGCAACAGGCGCCATGAAGCGGTGGCCGTAAGTCAGTGAGCCGGCTTCGATTCCGGCGAATTCCATCGGGAGGACTTCGTCACCGAGGCGGCACAAAATCCAATGCACCGGACGCGCAAAGAGCGTCGGCTCGTCCGACCAGCGCATCGGCTTGGCCCAATGGATGTTCGCGAGGCAGTCTTCCAAGATTTTGCCGAGCAATTTCTTCGATTCATCGCCTTTTTCACAGACTTTGACGGCGATATACTGCATCGGCTTGCCTTTTTTGCGCTCCTGCGTGACTTCCTCAATCTGATCCTCGCTGGCGCCGAGACCCTTCAAAAAGCCAAGCGCGGCCGGCGTCCATTTGCCGTCGGGCGTCTTGCATGCAGCAACGGCGGGGCCTACTTTGAGCGTCTCAAGGTCGCTCTGACGTTCGGCAACCGAATCGACAAGGAGCGCCAAACGGCGCGGCGATGCATACGCCTTGACTTCACCAAGCGCGATGCGCGCGTCTTTGCAGCGTGATACAAAACCATCGCGGAGCGCGTCGATGGCCATGCCAATCTGAAGTGCAGGCAAATCCTCGCACCCCAGCTCAAAAATCAACGATTTCGACATTACTCGACTTCCTTTATTTCGTGCAGGGACATCCCTAAATGAGTCAAAGAGCGGAGCCCTTTGAAAATCCGCGGCGCTTTTACCAATTTTTGACAATTTTTACCACATAAATGCTTTTTTTTAGGCCGCCTATTGACCGCAAGCGGCCAATACGGCTGCCGTTCCGGGCTATCGCTGCGCGATACGCCCTCCTGGGCCGCCGCTATCCGCTGCGCGGATACGCGCCGGCACTGCAGGTGGCTGCGCCGTTTCCCACCGTTTCCCCCTTGTTTTTCTAAACCCAATGCGTCTATTATTTTGCGTTTCACTCGGCAATATCATATAAATTAAATGTGTTGTTATCGCTCTCTGCGAGGTGTGCCATGAATGGTCGCGAGTATTTAATGAGATTTGTAATTGAGCCGATTTTCATTCTCATGATCGGCATAGGCATTGTGCTCGCGGAACGCAGCTGCAACGATGACAAGGCGAACGAAGCTCCCAAAGTGAGCAAAGTCAAACACAAGAAAACTGTTGACGAAGTGCCAGATGAGCTTCTGCCAATCTATGCCACAGCCAAAACAAATTATCAGCCGGAACCAGAACGCCGAGTCATAGAGACACCGGTTCACACGCCTGAGCCCTCAAAAGAAGCCCAAGCCATGCCAACCGTTGCCAATGATGTCCAGGCATTCCAAGCTGCCGTCAATGATGAACGGAACAGACGACAGGCCATCGATGCCGAACAAAACACGAAACAGGCAGTCGCCCCCGTCGCAAAACCAAAGCTCGATAGCAACATTATCCCTACGGTAACGCTCGGAAATCCTGAAATCACAGGCAATCTGAGCAAGAGCAGCATTCAAAAAGTCGTCAAACAAAATATCGCAAAAGTCCGCAAATGCTATGAAAACGAACTCGCAATCAATCATGAACTAAAGGGCAAACTGACTATCCAATGGCTCATCGATGAAGGGGGTTACGTCGATAGAATCGGCCTTCTGGAAACGACTTTTAACAATAATCACATCGAAAACTGTATCGAAGATGCGATTGAATACTGGCGTTTTCCAGCGCCAAAAGGCGGCGAATCCGTACACGTCGCTTATCCTTTTGAATTCGAAACGAAACTCAAAACATCATCTAAAAAGAAAACACCCAAGTAAATACTTATAAATATATAAAGGTCAAAACATGAAAGCCATCGCAAATTTGTACAAACTCCCAATCGTTGCAACCGCCCTGTTTTTGCTCGCACTGCCGGGATGCCAAAAGCAAGAGCCGTCCGCTGCTGAAACTCCCCCCAAAGTCAAGGCAGACACCCCAGATGCACTTCCCTCAAATGCAGACGTGATTCCAACGGAAAACGAAGCGCCTGATACAGCGCAAGCCGCACCGCCTGCGGCCATGCCACAAGCAGCACCTGCGCAAGCCCCTCAACAACCGTCCGACAGCCTATATTATGACACACACCAGGGCGCAATTCGCGATGCCTCAGAAAATGACTTCGACTTGCCTGTGGCTGTCACCCCACGGAGCAAAGTAAAATTTAAAGTGCCAGAGGTTGTGGGCGGCATCGACAAACGAATCATTCAAAAAGTCTCCCGACAGCACTCGGGCGAATTGCGCACATGTTACTCAGAAGAACTCGAGACCAAACCAACGCTCACGGGAAGTCTGACGCTGCAATGGACCATTAATACAAGCGGGAGTGTCTCAACAGTCGAAATCAAAGAGCGAGACATGAGATAACGTCCACATGAGTTCGCAAAATCGAAAAAGCTAAAAAAGCCATTGGAAATCCAGTATGATGAACTTGCCTTCAACTCTCATCTTACAGGAGGAACCAATGGCGAGAGGTATTGATAGAACAGAATTGCTTGAA